>DASYRN010000031.1:0-13365 GCA_036004365.1 Binatia bacterium | reverse complement strand
AAAAAGTCCCAACCAACTAAAAAAT
The DNA here is from genome assembly GCA_036004365.1 of Binatia bacterium. Taxonomy (GTDB): domain Bacteria; phylum Desulfobacterota; class Binatia; order UBA9968; family UBA9968; genus DP-36. Next base: position 13,340 of record DASYRN010000031.1, on the reverse strand, counting down.
GTCCAAATCGGGGGTACCAAAATGGTTGCTCGACCCGAGATCGTCGCTTAAATCGCAAATACGGAGGTCGTTTTTTCTCTAAATTTTTCGCTTCACCTTTTTCTACAGGCTCAACGCCTGAGTTAACCGGCGCGCGGCGAGGGCGGCGGCGCGTTCGGGGTCAGCGAATAGTTAGGTAGCTCCTCTTCAAGGATTCGACCAAGTTCAATTACTTTCTGTCGCCCTTGTGGCGACAGATTGGGGTACTCGTTTTTCCCAACCGTTGGGGGCTCTACAAAATTCGCAGGATCGTCAAACAACTCAACTACACCCTGTTGTATTCTCCTTAATGCTTCATCACTCCGAATCGGAATGGAGGAGAATTCTTCGACATCACCAAAATACCCATCGGGGTGTAGTAACTCCTTGATGGCTCGGGCCTCGAGCCATCGATCTTCTATGGCATCCCTAAACCATCGCCAGCGGACAGCCTTGAGAAAAAGGACAACGGCAGCGAGAACTAGACCCGCTATAAGCAGAACAGTTTTCATACTACCTAACGCCCCGCATCATCCGCCACCCAATTCAAATGCATCGGAGGCACGCTAAAGCGGTTGGATACATGGAGGTTGTTAAATGTCGGGTTTAGCTTCTTCACGCTCCCCGCTTATCAGATCGTTCTGCAAGTAACGGACTGTTTCCTTCATCCAGAAAGGGAAGACAAGCAAGCCCGTTTCGCTATACTCAACCCATCTCCCGCTCTCCTTCGCCTCAACAATCCACTTGTAAGTGAACCTGCCACGCCGGAACTCTTTCAAGCGGCAGCCTGTGGACAGGCCAAATACAAAGCAATTCAACGCTTCTTCTTTATCGTGGAAATCCTCATGCCATCCATCAAATGAAACTGTGTATGTGTTTCGATTGGTGATAAGACTAACGGTGAAGCCATCGTCTGAGGTCGGGAGCACGCGGATAGAATTACCATCAGCCTCATATTGGGCGTGAGGATATTTCTGTAGCTTGGCTTTTATCTCCTCAATTACATTCATTCTACTAAATATGTGGTCAGCCTATTACCGAAACGAATTCCAAAAGCTCGCAAAATTCTATAATCTATCCCACCGCTTAGCAAGGAACTTCTGCCTTATCCATGGTCAGAAGTATGACTTCAAGTAGGCAGCTAAGAGTCTCCTTGACCGCGGGCTACTACCTGGACTAGATCGGGAGACGTCAGAAAAATTGCCCAAGGAGGCCCACGATGGTTAGGATGGCGCCAAAGCTCACCTTTGGTTCTGCTATTGCGGATTGGCAGGAGCGCATCAATGTCGAGCGCATGAGAGAACAGCGGGCTGAAAAAGCCCGCCAGGTTCTTAAGAAGCAAGGCGTGGCTGCAATCCTTGCAGCGCGGCCGGAGAATACTCGATATCTCACTGGCATCCGAGGAGCGGAATTTTTGCCTCAGCTCTGGTACGTGCTCTTTTTCGCCGAGCACGACCCAGTGCTTTTCCAGCACGCCGGCTGGTTTCACAACTATGCGCCGGAGGCCCCTTGGATTAAACATTGGCGGCTCGCGCGCAACTGGGTGAATGAGGGTTGTGGGCCCGAGGCCACGGAGAAAGAGACTGCGCTGTTTGCCGAAGGCATTTATCGGGAACTTGCGGAGCGCAAGCTCGCGGGAGAAAAACTCGCTGTGGTCGGGTTCGACGGAACAGCAACGCAGGCGCTCGTGACTAAGGGCATTAACGTCGTCAAAGGATGGCCCCTGATGCTTGAGACCACAAAGACGAAGACCATCGATGAGATCAGTTGTCTCAAGATGGCCTACGCCATAACCGACGCTGCATGGAACAGGGTCTGGGAGATGCTCAAGCCGGGCGTCAATGAACTCAAAGTCTCACAGGAGGCCATGCTGGCTGCTTACGAGGCCGGCGCTGAAACGGTGCCCCGGGGCCACATCCGCACCGGCCCGACGAGCTTCGATCGAGGCATCGATCACACGGGGCGTCTGGTGAGCTACGGCGATCTCATGTATGCGGCGTTCTGCGGCGTAAGCTACATGGGCTACATGACCTGCTACTATCGGACATTCTCCATCGGCAAAACCCCAGAACCTAAAGTCCAGGACTGGTACAAGGCGCTCATCGAGCGGATGGATGCGATCATCGACGCGATCAAACCAGGTGCAACTACGGCGGACGCGGCCAAGCACTTCCCTCCCGCCAGCAAGTGGGGCTATCACGATGAGGCCGAAGTCTTAACCATGGAGATCGGCCACGGCATCGGCATGCACCACTATGGCTACCCGATCATCAACCGGCAGTGGTCGCTTGAGCACCCGCAGGTGTTCGAGAAGGCCATGACGATCGCGATCGAGGGACGAGAGGGTGAGACCGGCTACGGTGTGCGCATAGAAGACGCCGTAGTGGTCACAGAGAACGGCGCTGAGCTAATCGACCATTGGCCGCGAGAAGAAATCCTAGTTGCACCCCGGTCTCAATAAGGAAGCTGGTTAGCGGAGGCAGCCGCGTTCCATGCCCGTTTAGTCTGCGCGCGCTAAGCTGACGAGGACTACACCCTAAGGACACCGCGACAACCTCAGGACCGACCGTTCCCTTTTTGCTCCAAGTCTCTTGACAAGAAGCCAGCCGCTGGCATACGCTCACTTATATCGCTTAACGATATTATCGCTCTGCGATCTAAATCCATGAGCCCGACCGTGAAACGAACGGCACCTGACTATCAAGCCCTGGCTGAATTCCGCTATCGGATCCGATGCTTCCTGCGCTTCAGCGAGCAAGCCGCGCGGGCGGGCGGGCTGGAGCCGCAACAATACCAAACGCTCCTTGCGTTAAGAGGTTTGCCGTCGGACAAAAAAAGGACGATCAGCGTTTTGGCCGAGCGCATGCAGCTCGAGCATCACAGCATGGTGGAGCTGATTGACCGGCTCGAGGAGCGGCGGCTGGTCAGGCGGTTGCGAGATAGAGTCGACCGCCGGCAAGTTCTTATTCAAATCACGCCGAGAGGAAACGCCGTCCTGCATGACCTCGTGCTCCACCACATGGACGAGCTGGAGAGCGTCGGACCTGAACTGGTGCGCGTGCTGAATAGGGTCATTTCCCGCCTTGGCTTCGCCATGCGAAGGCTCAAGGCGGCGAACGAGAAATAAATCGCAACGAAAGAAACGGAGGTTTTGTCATGGCAGACGAGAGCCAAGTGGGTCGAGAGGGAGAATTGCTGCTGGATGTTAAAGTCGCCGAGGCATCATGGATCTATAAGTTTTTCTTAAACCAGGAAAAACTTATCCTGGGTACCTTTTCCGCGACCCTCTTCCTGATCGCATGGGAGCTCGTGGGGAATACCTTTCAACTGATTAATCCCATGTTCATGAGCGCTCCGTCGCTTATCGCGAAGGCTGCTTACCAGCTCTTCGCCTCAGGAGAGATCTACAATGACCTGTATATCAGCGGCATCGAGTTCTTTTGGGGCTATCTTCTCTCAGTAGCTGTCGCTATACCCTTTGGGATCGCGGTGGGATGGTATAAAAAGATGGCCTACATTTTCGACCCTTTCATCAATGCGATGAACGCCACGCCGCGTGTCGCCCTGTTGCCCCTTGTCATCATCTGGTTGGGAATCGGCGTCCTCTCCAAAGTCGGTATTATTTTCCTTGGGGCGGTGATCCCGATACTCGTGAACACGCGGGACGGAGTAAAGACAACGCCGGTGAACCTGCTGAACGCCGCGCGGAGTTTTGGCGCCTCTGAGTGGCAGGTCTTCAAAACCATTGTCCTGCCCTCGACCGTGCCTTTCTTCCTCACGGGCATGAGACTCGGAGTCGGCAGGGCTCTGGTTGGTGTGCTGGTGGGAGAGCTCTATGCCGCCACCGCCGGGATCGGCTTCATGATCACGGTCGCCGGCGCGACCTTCCAGACGGACAAGGTTTTTGTGGGGATTTTGATCTTTGCGCTGACTGGAATGGCGAGCATGGAAGCGCTTTCCGCCGTCGAAAGACGCTTCGACAGATGGCGTCCGAAGGTGGGCGCAGCCCAGTAATTGGATTGTCTATTTTGCCGTTTGTAACGGCTCTTGATCGACGTCTTGGCTCATCCTCGGGCTGCCTGAGTCTGTTTCATCTCCGATTGGCGCTGTTCCCACCCAATGACCCAAGTCGACTACGATTCCTTCGGGTCCTTTGAATTTCACTTCGTAGTGGGCCGAGCTGCCGAGCTCTAAAGTACCGATCTTCTTGGCCCCGTTCGATTCAAGGAGGCGGCTGCTCTCCGCCTCGTTCTCAACCGTAAATCCGATATGGTCGATTCCCGTCCGGGCCGGCTCTCCGTCCGGCGAGGTGGTTCTAATAGGCAATACCGTGATGTTGATCGATCCGTCGGAGAGATCGATTGCTCCGTTCTTGCGCCGCTGAGTAATTTTCATCTCTAGCGAATTCGCGAAAAAGTTCGCCATCGCTTCCACATCGGTGGCTCGATAGGCAATGTGTCGGATTTTGGGCATCAGCGTACCTCCTTCGAGTCTTAGCATGGGGGATTCTATGGGAGCCCCCAAAGAGTGTCAACCGCTAGTGTCCTGTCTCAGAAGTTCACGGAACAAGTCGGCTCTCCGTTCGTCATTACCGCGAAAGCGGTAATCCAGATGTCCTTCTGTTTCCTGGATTCCGGCTCGCGCTAGCTACCGCCAGCTTGGCCGGAATGACGGCAAACTTTTGTTGCGAATTTCGGAGACACCACACTAGTTGTCGATCATTTACCTCCGTAAACTCTCTCAAAGAATCCCTCATTGTCCAAGGCCTTCAGCCACCTCGCGTCAATCATATCCTCGGCTTTCACGGAGGCAACCTTGGGATTCTGCTCTGCTACGTATTTGACCACGGTCTTCGTCCCTTCTACCGTGGGATAGGGCTTACGGTCCAACTCTTCGAGCGCCTCGAGATAGAAATCTTCAGCTTCATCGGCGCTACGAAGCCTCAAGTTCCTCGCAATGACTTCTTTGACGGCCTGCTTGTTTTCCTTTTTGAAGGTATAGGCATACCCCTCGACGACCGCGCGCGTAAAACTCTCTCCGATTTTCGACCGGCCGGTGACGAAGTCTCTTTTTGCCGCGAGCACGGTATTCTGGTAAGGGATCTTGGCTTGATTAAGGTTCAGGAGCGGGAAGTATCCCTTGCTGAGCATGATTTTGGTCGCCAGCCGCTGCAGCATAGCCCCGTCGAGTCCTTTTTGCTCAAGAGCGGCCATCCTTTCGGGGTCGAGCCCGGTTTGAAGAATCGTAACATTGTCTCGCTTGGGATGAAGTCCCAGATGCTCGAGCGCAATGAGAGCGGAGACATGCGACGATCCGCCAAAGCGTGCCGTTCCAAGTCTCTTTCCTTTAAAATCTTCTGCTCTCTTGATGCTCGGTTGGGTGACTAACGTAAACGGCGAGGTATTGCTGATTCCCAGGAAGGCCACGATCTTCTCGCCGCCGGCGATTAAATTGACGAGCGCGGCCGGCGCGTTCGCCGCGATATCAATCTCCCCGGCAGCTAACATGTTAGCTACTAGTGCCCCTCCGCTCACGAAGATCAATTGCACATCAAGCCCGTATTTCTCAAAGATCTTTTTATCTTTAGCAACCCATAGGGGTGTGTTGTGCGGCGTTGCCGTGGAAACGGCCATCCTGAGCTGCTGCGGCCTTGTGGTCTGTGCGGCGGAAAACCTTGCGCCTGCGAGAATCGAAAGCAAGAAAAGAATGATGGTCACTCTTATTTTCTTGGACATCCCATTCCCCTCCCACCGAGTCCTTGAAGAGATTCTCATATCCTGGTGCAATAGTATGCAATGGCGGTCATAACATCAACAACGAGACCGTTAGTTCTCACTGAAAAACCTCCCGTTCGCCCCTTCGACACTGCTCAGAGCCTGCCCTGAGTTCATCGAAGGGACGAACGGGAACGAAAGAAATAGTTGTAAAAATCCCGTTCATGCTGAGCCCAGTCGAAGCATGTTACACTTTTTTAGTGAGAACTAGTTAGCGTGAGCGATACCGGCAATAGCGATCACGACGAGCAGAGGCTGTTCTCGCCCCACACGATGATTTGGCGCGTGGATCGGGAGATGGTTTTGCTCCTTGCCGGCGGCCGCGCGCTTCTCATGCAACTCGCCCATCCGAAGGTTGCAGCCGGAGTTGCCGATCATAGCTCCTTCAAGGATGATCCTCTCGGGCGACTGCATCGCACGATGAACACCATGTGGTCCATCGTGTTCGACGACGCTCCGGACGCCTATGCCTCATTGGAGCGGGTAAACGAAATTCATCGGAAAGTTCGTGGAGCCATTAAACACGGCGAGCCGCTGCCCAAGGGGATGCCGTACGACGCCCTGGATGCTGGGCTCCTTCTCTGGGTCCATGCGACGCTCGTTGACTCGGCGATTGTGGCGTATGATCTTTTCGTCAGGACTTTATCCTTAGATGATCGAGCGGCCTATTACGAGGATACCAAGAAGCTCGCCTATCTCTTCGGGATTCCGCGAACGAATGTTCCGCCATCTCTCCAAGCGTTCGATGATTATATGCAGCGCATGCTCGATGGGAACGCTATTGACGTGGGTCCTACTGCGCGCGCTCTCACTCGAGAAATTCTTCACCCGCGTCCCTGGATTCTGAGGATGGGCGGCCCTTTATTCTCCTTGATGACGGTTGGTTTGCTGCCGGAGCATCTCCGCGCCGCCTATGGACTCACCTGGAGTAAGCGCAGAGAAAAGATCTTTCAGACCCTAGCCAAGTCGATTCGGACCTTTCTGCCACTCGTCCCTGCGCCGTTGCGCATCGTCCGCCACGCCCGAGCCGCAGAGAAAAAACTTGCCCGGCGCTCCTAAAGCTTCTCTGACCAGAAGAAGCCGCAGCCCTGCGGACCGGCGACCGCGGAGTGTTGGATGTTTCCATCAATAATGAACCTATCGCCGGGCTGGCAGTGAAACTTCTTCCCCTCGACCGTGACCTCCATGCTGCCCTCCAAAAATGCCAGCAGCTTTGTCTCGCGATGGTTGTGAGACTCGTAGAGAGTGTTGAAAAACCCTCTTACAGGCTGGTCAAAAAGATCTCAGAGGCAAGGCGCGCGAGAAATCGGCGAGCGGAGGCGTACTTGTGTAGTACGTTGGAGCGAGACGATCGAGCGCAACGAAGCCTATGAGGCTTTTTCATCAGCCTGCGTAGATCCGACCCGGTGGATCATGAATATTAATCGGGTCAAATCCTTCCTTTCGTATCTGTGCCGCGATCTTTCCCCGATTCATGCTCTCGTAAAACTTCCAGCTAAACATGAATTTACCACTTGAGCTAGCTAATATTCCGTGCTTTTCTCCACCTAGGGATGATTTTCCGATTAGGAATCCCATCGCCCAGCAGAGTCCTCCCGCCCAGGGGGAAAGCCTTCGGCGGAATCGCGCCCATGATGAGAAAGATCACATCCTTCTTGGAATCGTTTCCTATCGCCCTGTAGACCGTTGGCGCAACGCGCACGATCGTGCCTTGCGGCATCGCAATGCGCTTTCCGTCGAGAATGATTGCGCCGCTGCCTTTTATCGTGACAAAAACTTCCTCCTGAACCCGGTGGCGATGGACATACGTTGCGCCCTCGCCGGGTTTGTAACGGACGAAGCTGAAACCCACGGCTTTGCAACCCATCGGCCGGCTAAGAAACTCTTTCTCTTTGACCTTGTCGAGCGGAAGATAGAACTTTGCGTACCTTGCCATGATGAAGTCCTCCTCTTTGTACTTGGTTAGGTCGCTGCTGTCTCAGGTAGTTATCGTAATTACCGCTGCTCGATCTAAAAGAGTCGGGCGCCAAAAATATGAATTGACCTTTGCCACCGTGAAGAAAGAAAATAGCCTGTCAAATAGAGCAAAAGCAACTCGAGGTGTTTTGTGTTCCTTCGTGAGATAGCTGCAGCGGTCTGGCACAACAAAAGAGCCTTGCCTTACGCCTGGCAAATCCTCCGCCACGGAGTTTGCGATGGTTGCTCTTTGGGTGGAGACGGTCTGCGTGACAGCGTGACGGATGGAATCCATCTCTGTGCGACGCGTTTGCAACTCCTCGGGCTAAATACCATGCCGGCCCTCGAAGCTTCGGCACTTGCAGACGCAGATCTTCTAAGACGACTCAGCGAGGCAAAACTCCGCTCTCTTGGGCGCCTGCCGTTCCCTATGGTACGGCGCAGAAGCGAGAAAGGGTTTTCACGCGTTTCATGGGATGATGCCTTGGAGTCTATCGCTCAAGTCATCCGGAAGATCGCGCCTCAACGGATGGGCTTTCTCGCTACCGGCACCGGGATCACCAATGAAGTCTACTACGTTTTCCAAAAGCTTGCGCGCACGCTTGGCACGAACAACGTCGATCTAGGCTCTCCCCTCGGTCACGCCGCAAGTATCGACGGATTGAGAGCGACACTGGGCATGCCAGCGGCAACGTGCTCCCTATCAGATCTTGTCAGTACCGATCTCTTGATCGTCTTCGGCTCTGACCTGGGAAGCCATCATCCCCTCGCCACCCAATACATGGACCATGCGAAGAAACGAGGTACGTTTATCGCCGTCGTCAGCCCGATGCGAGAATACAGACTAGAGCGCTACTGGAGCTCTTCAGATCCCGCCACGGCCCTGCTCGGCAAGAAGCTCATGGACGACTTTTATCGGGTGCGTCCGGGAGGCGAGATCGCCTTCATCAATGGAATGCTAAAAGCTTTGATCGAAACAAATCGGGTGGACCATCGCTTCATCGTGCACCACACGCATGGCTTCGACGAACTGCGATCCGCGTTGGAACAGCAACCTTGGAGGACACTCGAGCAAATCGCCGGCCTTCCTCGCCTGGAAATGGAACGACTCGCCCAGATCTATGGGTCAGCCCGCACCGCTGTCCTCGTCCATTGCATAGGACCGACGCAGCACGGGTCCGGAGCCGAAGACGTCAAGGCGATTGTCAATCTGATCCTAGCCCGTGGCCTGCTAGGCCGGGAAAGATGCGGCATCCTGCCGATGGGCAGCCAGAGTGGGGTTCAGGGAGGTCGAGAAAGTGGCTTTGCGCCGGACACATTTCCCGGCGGATTCGAAGTCAACGAACAAAACGCGCGGCGGTTCTCGAATCTGTGGCGCCATCCGGTTTCTTCGATACCGGGATTGAAGACGACACAGATGATCGAAGAGGCTCACAACGGCAACATGGGTCTTTTCTATTTCATCGGCAGCAATCCCTTAGAGACGCCCGAGGAAAGATGGGTCTCTGAGGCGCTGACAAGGGTCCCTGTCCGCGTCCATCAAGACCTCGCGCTCAATAGCTCCATGCTCCTTGATCCGGGTGAGATCGTTGTTGTTCTTCCCGGACAGACCCGTTACGAGCAGAGAAGCGGCGGGACGACTACGAGCATAGACAGGAGAATCCGATTCACCCCAGAGATCCCCGGCCGTCAGATAGGAGAGGCGCTTGCCGAATGGGAGATTCCCTGTCTCGTGGCACGTAAAGCGATGTTGAACGGGAACCAGCTCTTTGGTTTCCGCGACACCTTGGCGATCAGAGCTGAAATGAGCCGGATCATCCCCATTTACCAGGGGCTCGAGAAGCTTAAGAAAGAAGGAGACTCTCTTCAGTGGGGCGGATCTTCTCTGTTCAGGGACGGAAAATTTTCTAACATGCCAGGCGGGCGCGCTCTCTTCAGCGTGCTCGTCCCTCCCGACCTCGGGCGTTAGGAAGGTACCTTTTTATCTGAGCACAAGGCGGGGCAAACAGTCTAACAGGATCATCTTCAGCTCTGTGGACCGGCTTATGGGAAGTAAACGCCGTGAGCGTTTTTATAAAAGCAGGTATTCCTAGGCCCGCCACCTGCCATACACTTCGGTACTCCTTCGCCACACATCTGCTGGAAGATGGATACGACATCACGACCGCTCAGGAGCTCTTGGGGCATAGAGATGTCAGTACCACGATGATCTATACCCATGTCTTGAATCGCGGCGGTAAGGGAGTTCATACTCTAGCGGATCAACCTGGGATTGATTCGGACCGACTGTAGCCGGCAAAGGCTGACAATAGTGCAGTGTTTGTCGGGTCAGGCTTTTTGTTGTTAGGGAGTGAAAAAGATTATAGGATTGACAATAATTATGAAATTGCCGGTTGGGATAGGCTGACCGACTCACTTAGTAGTTGGGCGGCAATCCTCCGCGGAAGGGAGAAATAACGATGAGTCTGCTCAAATCGAGTCTCGTCCTTCTCGCTGCAGCGCTAACCGCCTGCGCGTCACTGCGAAACGACGGAAGCTCTGCTGCAGTCGGGCAGCAGCTTGCGCCAACGGGCAAAGTAAGGGTCGCGATCTCCGTGGGGCCGACAGCGAACACGTTCCGCGCGACGCTCGATCCCGCGACCAGTCGCCCACGGGGCGTGGCAGTGGATCTGGCGAACGCGCTCGGCGAAAAGCTTGGCGCACCGGTAGAGCTCATGATGTATGACAACTACGTGGACTTACTCGAAGCGGCTCGCCGCGGTGCGTGGGACGTCACTTTCCTCGGGTTCGATGAAGAGCGCGCGAAGGTGATGGACTACGGACCTGCATATTACCGCACCGAGTTGACCTATCTCGTTCCCAGCGGCTCCGCAATCCACGCTCAGGCCGATGTGGATCGCCCCGGTGTACGCATCGCTGTCGCTGAGGGATCGGTTACCGCCCGGAATCGGCAGCAGGCTCTGAAGAGCGCGACTCTGCTCCGCTTCAAGACACTTGCTGAGATTCGCGAGCAGGTGCGGGCTGGAAAAGTGGATGCGGCCGCCGCGAGCCGCGAAACGCTTGCGGGTCTCGCTGCCCAATTGCCCGGTGCGCGCGTTCTAGAAGGCTCCTTTGACGTCGGGGGCGTCGTCGCCGTGGCGGTACCAAAGAACCGGCCTGCCGCGCTCGGATTCGTTTCCGATTTCATCGAGACCGCGAAGGCGACTGGAGTCGTCCGCCGGGCCTTCGACAACGCCGGGTTCAAGGACGCCGTGGTCGCACCGGCGGCGTCTCGCTGATAATGCCGCCCAACCACCCGCTCAACATGGACGCGCGCAAGGCGGCGCGCGCCGGTTAGCGGCACGTTAGATGGCGCTGCATGAATCCAAGACACCAAACCGTCAGGAGGTGAACTATGCGGTTCTTACTGAAGGTCAACATCCCCGTTGAGTCCGGGAACGCAGCCGCGAAGGCCGGAAAGCTCGGCGCGACCATCCAATCCATTCTGGCAGATTTGAAGCCGGAGGCCGTCTATTTTACGGACAACAACGGTCAGCGCGCGGGGTTCATTTTTCTTGAGATGCAAGATGCTTCTCAAATCCCAGCCATCGCTGAGCCGTGGTTCCTTGCGTTCAATGCAAGTATTGAGATTCATCCGGTCATGGTACCCGACGACCTAGCCAGGGCTGGCGGCGCCGTCGAGAAGGCGGTCAAGAAATACGCCTGATCGCTCGAGTGCCATCTAACAGGTGGTGGGAGAGGACCGGCAGCGAAGCGACCAGCTTGGTTGGGGCGTTAATGGGCGCTGGCCGCTCACCCTGAGAGTTATACCCACAAGACACAGGAGGTTATTATATGAGCGAATCAAAAACACTGTATGCACGACTCGGTGGTTACGACGCGATTGCAGCGGTGGCTGATGATCTTCTCACGAGGCTGAAGACAGACCCTCAACTAGGTCGTTTTTGGGGCCACCGCGGGGAAGATGGTGTACGCCGCGAGAAACAATTGTTGATCGACTTTTTGTGTTCAAGTGCTGGTGGCCCTCTTTATTATACCGGCAGGGATATGGCCACTTCGCATAAAGGCATGGCCATCAGCGAGAGTGACTGGCAGATATTTATCGCTCACTTGAATGCCACTCTTGATACGTTTTCGGTTCCTGCCCAAGAACAGAAGGAGGTGCTGGCATTCGTTGACAGTACCAAAACTGATATTGTTGAGAGATAAGAGGGTATAACCTTCGCTCACGCTCAGCTGAAACGTTCAGCGCGTCAGGCTACCTGTTATCAGCGCATTTGAACAACCACATCAACCAAAGCCGGTTTTCCCTCTTTCACCACTTGGACCGCCTCGCTGAGGGCCTTGGCGAGATCCTTCGGCTCAGTGATCGGGCCGACGCCCCAAACTCCGTAGGAGCGGGCGTTCGCCGCAAAATCAACGGCCGGATCTTCGATACGAATTCCGATCACCTTGTTCTCGACTGGCCGGCCTCTCAAGTGAGCCATTCGCTCTTGGTGCTCCTCATCGTTGTAGTAGGAGCGATTGCTGCAAACCACGATGAGCAGCGGAATCTGATAGTGCGCCGCCGTCCATAGAGCACTGATGGTAAAGAGCAAATCTCCATCGGGCTGAAGATCGACGCATAGCTTGCCCGAGCCTTTCATCGCCAACGCGGCTCCGAGCGAAGCCGGCAGGCCGTAGCCCAAGCCGCCGCCTTTATACTTCCCCAGGACTTGATTGAACTTTTTGGCACCAAGGTAAAAGTTCTCCTTGCCGGAAGAGGTCCCGTTAGTGAGCATCCAGTCTTCGTTTTTGAGAACCTCTGCCAGTTGACTGTAGAGCCTCGTGGTTGCGATCGGCTTCTCATCCCATTTAGAGCGTGCTTCGCGCGCCATCGCTTCGTCCCGCTCGGCGTGAAGCTTAGACCATTGCTCACGCCTTTTTTCGATGTCTGCCTCTCTTCTTTTCAACGCCTCCTTCTCCCCCTTCAACCGCCGGACCAACTCAGGCAAGAAAACCGAAGTGTCAGCCATGATTGAAAGGTCCGCCTCGCGCAGCTTGTTGAAATCGTGAGACCAAGCTCTAACCAAAAGATCGTCCAGGCCGACGTTAATGACCCGAGCGCTTGGCGAAAGCAAAGGAATGGGCCGTCGCGATCCCTTCTCCTGAACTCTCTTGCTCACGGATCCCTCAAGGTCCGGGACATCCAGAACAAGAACAACATCAGCCTGGCCCAAGACCTTCTCCTGCATGCCGGTGAGATTCAGAGGATGGTTAATAGCGAAATTCAGCCGGCCAAACTGATCTAAAACCGGAATCGCAAGAAGCTCTGTTAGCTCTGCCAAAGCCTTAAAGCCCGCCTCTCTTCTTCCCACCCAATCAGCGATGATGATCGGTGTTTTGGCTTCCACCAGCCACTTCACCGTCTTCTCAAATCCCTCCTCCGGCGTCTGCATCGGCAACGACGCTGCATACCGATCCAATGACGGAAACGGAACCTCTCCGTTCAGCTTCTTCTCCTGTACCTCGCTGTCATAACAAAGATATACAGGCCCCATCGGGTCCGTCGTCGCTAACCGGTAGGCCCGAATGAAGGAGTCCGCTACCGCC
>DASYRN010000030.1:0-81680 GCA_036004365.1 Binatia bacterium | reverse complement strand
TTTGTCACAAAGCGCCCGGTGGATCTTTCTTTCTAATCGACGCATGACTCTCGCGTCCTCTGTAGACCGTTCATGGTCATAGCCGAGAAGGTGCAAAATCCCGTGGATCAGCAAACTTTCCATCTCCTCGTCTAAAGGCCTTCTTGTTCTCTTAGCGTGAATCTCCGCCTGCTCGACCGAGATAACCACATCGCCCAGGAGGTGGACGTCTGTGGGGAGACTTTTCCCCGGAGGGAAAGAAAGGACATCGGTCGGCTGGTTCTTGTTCCGATATCTGGCGTTGAGCTTCTGAATCTCTCGGTTGTCCACGAGAGCCAGGCTCAACTCCGCGCGATTCTGCTCGAGAAGCTCGAGGATCCTCTCCGCCTTTTTCTTGAACTTGAGAAGAGCAATCTTATGTCGGGGACTGTTATTCAGAACTTCTACAACCATGGCTGGACGGATTGAAAGAACTGCCGTAGCACTTCGTCCCATTACGGTCAAGCCAGCGCTTAATCCGCGCTTGGCGAGGAATTTCAAATTTCAGAGCATCTAACAGCTTGTTGAAAAAGCCTGTTTTCAGAGCGGTCAAAAAGGTCTCAGTTGCAAGGCGTGCGAAAAATCGACGAGCGGAGGCGTACTTGCGCAGTACGTTGGAGCGAGACGATTGAGCACAACGAAGCAGGTGAGCCTTTTTCAACGCTCTGATCTAAAATCTAAAATGAGAGGGTGATGCATTTTTGCTACGAGAGGTAGCAAAAGAGCTACCCTTTACTATTTCCTTTCGTAACAGGTCGAACTCACCCCGTAAAGATTCTCCTGTCTTTTCAGTAGCCTGATCTCTATTGGTCGCTGTCTTCTAGTATGGCACAGCCCTTGCGCTCGGATCTTCAGGAAATGGTTGACAGGTTATTACGACCGTGAAATAAGGGGAGACATTTTTGATGTTGGCCGGCCGACTTGGCTCGGTAGCAACTTGGATTCTTACTTCTTTGGCCCGACCAGGTCACTCCTGGCCGGGCTTTTTTTGTGATTTTAGACTTCGTGGTGAGCTCAGTCGAACCATTGCCGAGTTTAGATTTTCGACTCCAATTTCCCTCGCCCTTTGGGAGAGGGTCAGGGTGAGGGCAACCATGGCAAAAGAACTCGTAGTCTCTCTGCTAGCCGTTTTAATGCTGTCCTCCGTCCATCTCGCCCAGGCGCAGCCGGCGAAGAAAGTCCCGCGGATAGGCTTTCTCTCGCAAGTTTCCTCTTCCGCTATTGCGACTCGCATTGAGGCGTTCCGCCAAGGGCTGCGCGAGCTCGGATATGTGGAGGGGCAAAACATTGTTATGGAATGGCGACATGCAGAGGGAAAGGCAGATCGCCTGAGGGAGCTTGCAGCCGAGCTAGTACATCTTCAGGTAGACATCATCGTCACAGGTGGCCCAACAGCAACCCGTTCCGCCAAGGAAGCAACTGTTACGATTCCCATCGTGATGGGGTTTGATAATGACCCGGTTGGCTCGGGCTTTGTCGCCAGTCTTGCGCGACCGGGCGGGAACATTACCGGATTGTCCAGCCTTGCTCCGGAGTTAAGCGGAAAACAACTGGAGCTTCTGAAGGAGATCGTTCCCAGGCTCTCCCGCGTGGCCGTCCTCGGGAATTCGACCGAACCAGGCAACGCACAATCGTTAAGAGAGGCCCAAGTCGCCGCAAAGACATTCCGGGTGCAGCTTCAAAACCTAGAGGCACGAAGCTCCAAGGATATTGAAACTGCATTCGCAGAGGCAAGTAAGGGACGTGCTGACGCGGTCCTCGTCCTCGTCAGCCCCGTCGTCGTTTTTCAGCGAACACACGTTACAGACCTCGCGGCAAAGAGCCGGCTCCCAGCGATATACCCGCAGTCCGAGTTTGTGGATTCTGGTGGCTTGATGTCCTATGCGCCAATCTTTACCGACCTGTTCCGGCGCGCTGCTACGTACGTTGACAAGATCCTGAAAGGTGCCAAGCCCGCCGACCTGCCCGTCGAGCAGCCGACGAAGTTTGAGCTGGTCATCAACTTGAAAGCGGCCAAGCAGATCGGCCTCACGATTCCGCCGAATTTGCTGGCGCGAGCGGATAAAGTAATCAAGTAGTGAGCGGTAAGCAGTGAGCAGGAAGAATACAGGAGCGAACCAATGACTAAAAGGATTGCTGTCTGCTTACTGCTTACGGTCTTTCTGCTTACTGCTTCATTCGCCGAGGCGCAGCAGGCTAAGAAAGTCCCGCGGATAGGTTTTTTAGCGGCCAACACTGCTTCCTCTAATTTGGCCCGTGTGGAAGCCTTCCGGCAAGGTCTGCGCGAGCTTGGCTATACAGAAGGGAAAAACATTGTCATTGAGTATCGATACGCGGAGGGAAAACTAGATCACCTGAGTGAGCTTGCGGCTGAACTAGTGCGTCTCAAGGTAGAGGTCATTGTCACGGCTGGTCCGGCATCGACCCGTCCTGCCAAGGAAGCAAGTTCTACGATTCCCATCGTCATGGCGTTTGATTTTGACCCTGTTGGCTCGGGGTTCGTTGCCAGTCTTGCGCGGCCTGGCGGCAACATTACTGGATTGTCAGCCCTTTCCCCGGAGATAAGCGGAAAACAACTGGAGCTTCTGAAGGAGACCGTTCCCAGGCTCTCCCGTGTGGCCGTCCTCGGGAATTCGCCCACCCGGGCAACGCACAAGTGTTAAAAGAGGTGGAACTCGTCGCAGGGGCGCTCAAGGTACAGCTTCAATACCTGGACGTACTCAGTCCCAAGAATATTGAGACTGCATTCCGAGGGCGCGCAAGGGGCGTGCTGATGGAGTCCTTGTGCTAACGAACCCCATCCTCCTTTCTCATCAAGCACAGATTGTAGAGCTTGCGGAAAAGAACCGGCTCCTAGCGATATACCACGACAGTCGGTACGTCGAAGCCGGGGGACTTATGAGTTACGGCGTGAACATTAACGACCTAGACCGGCGCGCCGCCACCTATGTGGACAAGATCCTGAAGGGAGCCAATCCTGCCGATCTGCCTGTGCAGCAGCCGAAAAAATTCGAATTCATCATCAATCTCAAAACGGCGAAGCAGAACGGTCTCACGATTCCGCAGTCGGTTCTGTACCGGGCGGATAAGGTGATCAAATGAAAACAGGCGAAAGGCGTGAGGCAATAGCAAGAAAGAAATCCATGAAGAAAAAAATCAGTTGCTTCGCTCTCGGCGCTTTGCTCTTGGCTCTTAGCTTTCCGGCCGACGCGCAGCAGTCCGCGAAAGTCCCACGGATAGGATTCGTGTCAACGGATGGCGATGCCAATAATCCCGGGCCTCAGGTCGAGGCATTTCGCCAAGGACTGCGAGACCTCGGTTACATTGAGGGCAAAAACATCTTGCTTGAGCTTCGCTACGTTGAGGGAAGATCGGATCGTATCCCAAACCTTGTAGCCGAACTCGTGCAACTCAAAGTCGATGTGCTTGTCCTTAGAGCTCAACCAGCGATCCGCGCAGCCAAGCAGGCGACCAAGACGATCCCTATCGTCATGTCGACGACTCAGGATCCAGTCGCGGCCGGGTTCATCGATAGCTTGGCGCGCCCGGGTGGTAATATCACGGGGCTTACCACGCTTCAGCGAGACCTAAGCGGAAAGAGGCTGGAATTGCTTAAGGAGGTGGTTCCGGGGATATCGCGTGTCGGAGCCCTTATGAGTGAGACCCAGACGGAAAATGATTTCAAACCGTATGAGGTGCCGGCGCGCGCACTGAAGATACAGCTTCAATTGATAAGGGTAAGAGGGCCGAACCCTGATTTTGACGCGGCATTTCAAGCTGCGGCCAAGGGGCGTGCGAGCGCGCTTATAACGATTTCCGGGGCGCTGCTCAATCCTAACGCAAAGCGGATTGCGGACCTTGCGATAAAGAACCGCCTGCCTTCGATGCACGAGAGAATTGACTATGTAGTAGCCGGCGGCCTCATGTCCTATTCAGCCAACGATGCTGAGAGTTACCGCCGCGCCGCGACATATGTAGATAGAATCCTGAAAGGTGCGAAGCCTGCTGACTTGCCGGTGGAACAGCCGACGGATTTCGATCTAGTAATCAATCTCAAAACCGCCAAGCAGATCGGTCTGACTATTCCGCCGAACGTGCTGGCACGGGCGGATAGGGTAATCAAATAACGTGAAGTGTGAGGGGTGAAAGGTGAGGGGAGATGCAACAGGCAGTAGGCAAGAGCAAAGGGAGAAAACCATGATCAGAAGAACCACTATCTGCCTACTGACTACTGTTCTACTGTCCATTGCTCCGTTTGTTGAGGCGCAGCAGCCGGCGAAAGTTCCGCGAATAGGGTATCTAGGCCACAGCCCCCTTGCCACTAGCGTGAAACACCGCGCCGAGGCATTCCGGCAGGGTCTGCGCGAGCTTGGATACGTGGAGGGAAAAAACATTGTCATTGAGTGGCGCTCTTGGGAAGGAAACCCAGATCGCCAGCGCGCGCTCGCAGCCGAGCTGGCGCGTCTCAAGGTGGATGTTATCGTCACGGTGGGTGCGGGGGATACGCTCGTAGCCAAGGAGGCGACCGCCACAATTCCCATTGTCATGATTACGGTTGGCGATGCTGTTGGAAGCGGCTTCGTCGCCAGTCTAGCGCGGCCGGCCGGGAACATCACGGGATTGTCCATCCTTACCCCGGAGTTGAGCGGAAAACGGCTGGAGCTCTTGAAGGAGATTGTTCCCAGGCTCTCCCGCGTGGCCGTCTTCACGACTTCAACCAGCTCGGGCCGCACGCAGATTCAAAAAGAGCTCGATCTGGCCGCAGGGGCGCTCGGAGTGAGGCTTCAATACCCGGACATCCTTAGTCCCAAGGATGTTGAGACCGCATTCGGCGCTGCAGTTAAGGAGCGGGCGGACGCCGTCCTTTTCCGGGTGCCGGGCCCGTCCGCCAGTTCTCAACGACCACAGATTGCAGAGTTGGCGGTAAAGAGCCGGCTCCCGGTGATATACGACAGGGCAGAATATGTGGAAGACGGGGGGCTTATGTCCTATGGCGTGAGCTTGACCGACTTGCATCGCCGTGCGGCCATCTATGTAGACAAAATTCTCAAAGGCGCTAAGCCCGCCGATCTTCCCGTCGAACAACCGAAGAAGTTCGAGCTGGTGATCAATTTGAAGACCGCGAAGCAGATTGGGCTGACGATTCCGCCGAACGTTTTGGCGAGAGCGGACAAGGTGATCAAGTGAAAAAGCCGAGGCGACAGGCATGAGGCGAGAGGCGGAAGGGGGAAAGCAAGAAGGGCGATCCTTGTCAGATCACTTCTTCTGCCATAAAATTGCCGAGGTTCTGAGAAGAACCGTTATGGCGTGCAAGATGAAAACCCGAGGTTAGGGAGGCTGTGGAGAATTTTCAGCGATGACTGAGATTAAGAACACTGCGACCTTGAACGACATCCGAGAGATCGTGCGGCAGATTGTGGAGCGCTTCCGGCCGCAGAAGGTGATTCTGTTTGGTTCATACGCTCAGGGAAGGCCGACCCCGGATAGCGATGTGGACTTGTTGGTGGTAATGGAAACGAGCGAACAGGCTCTACACACCGCGGCCCGTATCTCTGCCGCCATTGACCATCCCTTTCCATTGGACATCCTCGTATTCAGGCCTTCTGAATTGAAGGCATCTTTGGAGCGCAAAGGGGTCTTTGCCACAGAGGTAATGGCGAAGGGGATTGTCCTTCATGAAGCCTGAAACGACGGAATGGATTGACAAGGCGGAGGGTGATCGGAAGGTAGCTCAACGAGAGATGCGTGCAGCCGACCCTGTTTGGAATGTAGTCAGCTTCCTTGCCCAGCAGTGCGCTGAGAAGTACCTCAAGGCTTTTCTGGAGGAGCATAACATCGCTTTCGGAAAGATTCATGACCTTGTGGTTTTGCTTAACTCGAGCGCGGGACTCCTTCCGGAACTCAATTCACAAAGACAGTCTTTGGCACATCTCAGTACTTTTGGCCTTGCCACTCGATATCCCGGCGTGCAGGCGGACCGGCAGGCTGCAGAAGACTCGATGAAAACAGCCGAGAGCGTGCGAACCGTAGTCCGGGCGAAGCTCCAACTTCCGCGAACATAACCGGCAGAAGCCATTGGTTCCTCTTTGAGAAACCTATCACCACGCGCCCGTGCAGCAACCGACGAAGTTCGAGCTGATGATCAAATGAAAAGTTTTTAGTTTTGAATGTGTTGAGTCATGAATCGGAAATCAAAAATCCAAAATAATTTCAGATCGCAGATCTGGCCGCTCCTTGACAGGATAAGATCTTTCCTATATCCCGCCAATAAGCCGCAAGGAGCCAAAGAAAAAGGAGGATCATCGCTATGAATACGATTCGCCATCTCGCCATCCGGACCGAGGACACGCACAAACTGGCCACTTTTTATAAGGAAGTTTTTGGGCTCAAGGAGCTACACAGGTCAAAAAAAGAGGGAGGCGCTATCTTCTTGACAGACGGCTATTTTAATCTTGCCCTTCTGCCTAATGACGCGCAGCAATCTCCCATCGGGCTCTATCATTTCGGTTTTCACGTGGACAACGCGGATGAGATTGTGGAAAAGATCAGCAAACTCAACATGTCGAGACTGCCAAAACCGCGGCCCGCGGGAAGGCCTTACGCCGAAACTAGGGCATCGGACCCCGATGGCAACTATTTCGACATATCGGAGCATGGCTTTCAGGAGGTCAAGCCTGTGGGAGAAAAAGAGCAGAGTTAGTTGCGCAGCCACAGTCTTTGAACCATAACGCCGACTGTTGAACCCCCCGGCCCGCTAGCTCTCACAGTCCTCAGGTTGCGGGCTCGTCCGAGGGAGTTTGGTTCTTTGACCCGGTTTGAATCTCATCCCGCTCGTACGCGGCGATAATATCCTGAACCAGGCGATGGCGCGCCACGTCTCGCTCGGTAAAGGTAATGAACCGAATCCCCTCAATGCCCTTTAGAATACGCCAAGCCTCCTTAAGGCCCGATGGCTTTCCCGCAGGTAAATCGATTTGGGTTACGTCACCGGTAATCACCGCTTTGGAGCCGTAGCCTAAACGGGTGAGAAACATCTTCATCTGTTCCGGCGTCGTGTTTTGCGCCTCGTCCAAAATGACAAAAGAATCATTGAGCGTCCGACCGCGCATGAAAGCCAGAGGGGCGACTTCGATGGTGCCCCGCTCGACGAGCTTGTGCGCCCTATCGTAGTCCACCATGTCATGCAATGCATCATAAAGCGGCCTCAGGTAGGGATTGACCTTCTCGGCGAGATCGCCAGGCAAAAAACCCAATTTTTCTCCGGCCTCTACGGCCGGGCGGGTGAGGATGATCCGAACATAGTTATTTTTCATCAATTCGGCTACCGCCATGGCCATAGCCAGGTAAGTCTTGCCTGTTCCCGCAGGCCCGATGCCGAAAACGATGTCGTAGCGACGGATCGCGTCGATATAGGCCTTCTGGGCTACGCTCTTGGGTGTGATGACCCGTTTGTGTGACGAGATATAGATGGTGTCGAGAAAAATGTCCTGAAGGTTAGCCCGGCTGTCGCCGCTCAGAATCCTAATGGCATAGTCGACATCGCTGCCGTAAACTGGATAACCCTTTTCCAAGAGCCCGTAGAGCTGCTTAATGACCTTCGCCGAGAGCTCGAGTTCCACGGGGTCACCCTCAATCTCCACCGTAGAACCTCGAGCGCGGATCTTTACTCCGAGGCTTCGTTGGATCATCTTAAGGTGCTCGTCGTGTTGACCGAGCAAATCGCGGAAGAGCTTGGGATCGTTGAATTCCAAACGAGCGCTTTCCGGAGAGCCGTCGGTCTCCACGCCTCTGCTTTTTTCCCCTTTCACTCGAACTCTCCTGAGAGTTGGACGACGACTTCCCGCGTGCGCGGCCGATTATCAAAATCGAGCAGGACAATCTGCTGCCACGTGCCCAAGAGCAAGCGACCCAACTCGATAGGCACTTGGAGCGAAGGACCAAAAAGTGAAGCGCGCAGATGGGAGAAGCCGTTATCATCTCCCCAACGATCATCGTGGTGATATCTTTGGTCGGAGGGGATGAGCCTTTCCAATACCTCTTTGAGATCCCTAACCAAACCCGGCTCGTACTCGATGGTCGTAAGCCCGGCTGTAGAGCCGGAGACAAAAAGCGTGGCGAGACCGCTTCGAACTTTCTGGGCTCGGACCTGCTGCTCGACCTTTGCGGTGATATCAATGATGTCGCAGAAGCCTTGAGTCTTCTCGGTTAGTCTTGAAGTGTGAACTTTCACAGCACCCAAATGGCTCAGTCCTATTTTGCTCGTCTCACGATCTCTTCAGCCTTCTTCAGAGCTTCCGCAATCTTAGAAGGGTCTTTTCCTCCGGCCTGGGCGAAATCCGGACGGCCGCCTCCGCCACCCCCCACGATAGGCGCAATCTCTTTGATAATATTACCTGCATGGTAGCGTTTCGTAAGATCGGAGGTCACGCTCGATACCAAACTCACGCTATCCTCTCCGGCGCTGGCCAGGAAGATAAATCCACTGCCAATTCTTTCCTTAAGCTGGTCAGCGAGCTCTCTCAGCTGCTTCGCATCCACGCCATCGACTTGGGTAATGACAATAGCTGTTCCATTCACGCTTTGTTTTTTCGCGAGGAGGTCCGGGATCTGATTCTTGCCGAGCTGGCCGCGCAGGCGCTCAATTTCCCGCTCAAGCTCTCTCTGCTGTTGTAAGAGCTTCCTCACTTTCTCAACAGCCTCATCCTCGCTCGCGCGCACCAACTCACCGATCTCTCTGAGCTTCAGCTCATACCTTCGGATCAAATCTAGGGCTCCTTCGCCGGTCAGCGCTTCGATGCGCCTTACCCCCGCAGCCACACCCCCCTCCGTTTGGAGCTTAAAGATACCGATCTCGCCGGAGCGATGGACGTGCGTGCCCCCGCATAGCTCGGTCGAAAAATCTCCAATCCTAACGACGCGCACCCGGTCTCCGTATTTGTCGCCGAAGAAGGCAAGGGCGCCCTTTCGGATCGCTTCGTCAAAGCTCGAGTCTTCAATTCTGACTTCTGCGTCAAGCCGGACTCTTTCGTTGACCCTCTCTTCGATCGCCGCCAGTTTTTCGGCAGGTATCGTCCCCGTATGGCTGAAATCAAAACGCAATCTGTCCGGGGCTACGAGCGAGCCCGCCTGCCGGACGTGGCCGCCCAACTCCTCTCGAAGAACGGCATGGAGAATGTGCGTGGCCGAATGGTTGAGCATGGTTCTTTGACGGAATTTGGGATCGACTTTGAGATAAACGCGATCGCCGACTTGAATACGTCCCTTCTTCACGCGTCCCCTATGGACGGTAATCTGTGGGGTAGGATGCTGGGTATCGAACACTTCCATCTGATCGCCGCGCGCTGTCTCTATGGTGCCCCGGTCGCCCACTTGGCCGCCGGATTCGCCATAAAAAGGAGTCGCTTCGGTGATAAGGTCGAGCTCCATCCCTTCGTGGACCTCCGCTTTACCCTGGCCTTGGGCGAAAATCGCGATGACCGTCGATTCTGCATCCAAACGGTCGTAACCTACAAACTGAACCTCCCGATCGAGCTGAATTCTCGAATCGCTCTGCAGAGGCTCTCTTGCCTCCCGCCCGCGGCTTCGCTGCTCCTCCATCAGCTTCTCAAACCGGCCCTGATCCACCGATATTCCTTCTCCTCTAAGAATATCCTCGGTCAGATCGAGGGGAAAACCATAGGTATCATAGAGACGGAAAGCCACTTCTCCCGATAGGACTTTTTTCCTCTTACCTTTGAGCTCGGCCATCGCCTCTTCCAACAAAAGCAGACCCTTCTCCAAGGTCTCGACGAAGCGTTCCTCTTCGCCGCGAATGGTTTCCTGTATCCGGCCAGCTTCGCTTCGAAGCTCCGGATAGGCGCCACCCATTAGCTCGACGACTGTCGTTGCGACCTGGTAAAGAAAAGGCTCTTTGAGGTCGAGCATGCGCCCGTGTCGAGCCGCACGCCTCAAGAGCCTTCGCAGCACGTAGCCGCGCCCCTCGTTGCTGGGGGCTACTCCATCAGCAATCAAAAAGCTCACGGCCCGGGCGTGATCTGCAATGACGCGAAAAGAGATGTCGGCCATCGGGTCTACGCCGTATTTCTTCTCCGCAAGTCTCTCAGTCGCCCGGATCAGGTCTCGCATAAAGTCGATGTCGTAGTTGGAAAGGACGTTCTGAAGCACGGACGTGATCCGTTCCAGCCCCATGCCCGTATCCACATGCTTGGACGGCAGCTCCACCAGGCTCCGATCGGGATTGCGGTTGTATTGGATAAAAACAAGATTCCACAGCTCGATAAAGCGGGCGCAATCGCCGTTGACCCGACAGCGATGGCGTCTTTCATGTTTACGGTCACAAGCCTCGACTCCCCGGTCGATGTGAATCTCGCTGCAGGGGCCGCACGGCCCAGTTTCCCCCATCTCCCAGAAATTCTCCTCCTCACCAAAGCGAAGAACCCGCTCCTTGGGCAGTCCGCTTATCTTAATCCAAAGCCGCTCCGCTTCCTCGTCATCAAGAAACACCGTGGCCCAAAGCTTATCTCTAGGGAGTTCCCACTCCCGGGTCAGCAGCTCCCACGCCCAAGCGATCGCTTCCTCCTTGTAGTAATCTCCGAAGGACCAGTTTCCCAACATCTCAAAAAAAGTATGATGGTAGGTATCCCGGCCGACGGCCTCGAGATCGTTGTGTTTACCGCTGATGCGCAGACATTTCTGCGCGCTCGCCGCGCGCACGTAGGGAAGCCTTTCAATGCCCAGAAAGACATTTTTGAACTGGACCATGCCCGCATTGGTGAAGAGCAAGGTGGGATCCTTCTCCGGCACCAGCGAGGAGCTGCGCACGACGGTGTGCCCCTGTTTTGCAAAGTAGTCCAGGAAAGATTTTCGGACTTCGCTTCCGGTCATGATTTACTCATCGATTCCTGCAGGCTCCCTTAAGAGCTCCGCAATCACATCATCATGATAGCCGCGCCGTTGTAAGAAGTCAGCAGCCCTGCGGAGAACTCTGCGATCGTTCAGATCCTGGTCTCTGAATTTTTTTTCCAACAGGCTCTTCGCCCTTTCCTTGACCCCTTGCTGGCCAAAAGTCTCTCGAAGGACTTGTCTCACCAGTTGTTGGGATATTCCTTTTTGCCTGAGTTCCCCTGCAACTTTCAAAGGTCCATAGCCTCTTCGTTCCGCCCTACTCCAAGCCCAATTGCGGGCAAAGATTTCATCGTTGAGGAGATTGAGCGAACGGAGTCTTGCTAAGGTGGACAGGATGTTCTTCTGGGGAAAGCCCAAGCGGGTCAGTTTGGATCGGACCTCTGCTTCGCTGCGGGCGCGATAGCTGAGAAACTTAAGCGCACGTTTGAAAGCCTCGTCCGCACTGGTAGGCTTTGGCGGCAATGAGGGGCTTGAGGATCGGGAATTGAGGATCGCTATCTTCTACCCTCCATCTTCAATCTTCGATTTCCCGCCTACTGCGGTGTCATCTCCCTTTCGCCTTATCCTTCTTTTCCGGCGCTGGCGTCTCGCTCCCGGCTCGCTTGACGCCCGCCTTTTCCAGGATCTTCGCCTCCAGCTCCTTACCGATCTCCGGATGCGCTCTGAGGAATTCTCTGGCGCTCTCCCGACCTTGACCGATCCTTTCTCCATTAAAAGAATACCACGCCCCGCTCTTCTCCAAAATCCCTGCTTCGCTCCCGAGGTCGATGACCTCCCCTTCCCGGGAAATCCCGGTTCCGTAGAGAATGTCAAATTCCGCTTCTTTGAAAGGTGGCGCCAATTTGTTCTTGACGACCTTGACCCGGGTCCGGCCTCCGACGATATTATCGCCGTCTTTGAGAGTTCCTGTGCGCCGAATATCCATGCGAACTGAAGCGTAAAATTTGAGCGCATTTCCTCCGGTCGTCGTTTCGGGATTGCCGAACATCACGCCGATCCTCATCCGGATCTGGTTGATGAAGATCACCACGGTTTGAGAGCGAGAGATCGTCGAAGTGAGCTTCCGCAGGGCCTGAGACATGAGCCTTGCCTGGAGACCCATATGGGCATCGCCCATCTCTCCTTCAATCTCGGCTTTAGGAACCAAGGCGGCCACAGAGTCGATGACCAAAACGTCGATCGCCCCGCTGCGGACCAGGGTCTCGGCAATCTCCAGCGCCTGCTCGCCGTGGTCTGGCTGTGAGATCAAGAGGTCGTCAGTTTTGACGCCGAGTTTCTTGGCATAGGCTAAATCCAACGCGTGCTCTGCATCGATGAACGCGCTCATTCCGCCGCGTTTCTGCGCCTCAGCGACGATGTGCAGCGCCAGGGTTGTTTTTCCAGACGCCTCGGGCCCATAGATCTCGAGCACCCGGCCGCGGGGTACTCCGCCTATTCCGAGAGCTATGTCGAGCCCAATGGAGCCGGTGGAAATGACAGGAATATCCTTGATCAATCCTCCCTCGCCCAACTTCATGATCGCCCCTTTACCGAACTGCCTCTCGATTTGACTCACCGCCAAGTCAATCGCCTTTTCCCGATTCACATCCATTGAAATCCTCCTGTTAGTTGGCCTCTTTCAGAGGCACGACTCCGAGCGGAGAGTAAATGGCCCCCTCTCGCTTTAGAACACTCTGAAAAAGAACCATCTCTCTTATCCAGGACTCACCGAAGTGGTGATTCTTCCACCGCTCAAGCTCTTGCTTCAACGGCTCATAGGATCCAGTAAATTCACGCCAGCGTCCAAGGGTGAGATGGGGTTTAAAATCTCTCTCTTCCTTTTCAAACCCTAGTGGCTCTAGCCGCTGTTCCACTTCCATGGCGAGAGATTTTAGATTCTCTCCCTGTAGGCCTACCCAAAGTACCCTCGGCCTCCTTATACCAGGGAACACCCCTATGCCTCCACTGATAATCCGGAACTGTGGCATCGTACCGCCAACCTGCTCCAGCCCTGCCAAGATCGAGGGTATGCTTTCCTCTTCTACCGCTCCGAGAAACTTAATCGTAAAATGGAAATTGTCACGATTCACCCACCGGATTCCCTTAAGGCTCCGCTTGAGCTGGGACTGAATCCCAAAAATCTTGGCAACCACATCCGGGCTAAGTTGGACTGCAACAAAGGCGCGAATCACTGCTGGCTGCGACCTGGACCCGACAGGAGACAGGTTCTTAGCCTATTGAGAGCCGCCTGGGACGCGCCCATAATGATGCGCTCTCTCTCGCCCTGAAAGCGAAAAAGGCTCGCGTCGCTTTCGTTCCCGTGACAGATCGCGATCCAGACCGTACCTACCGGCTTCTCGGCACTTCCCCCTGTTGGCCCGGCAATCCCTGTAACACTGAGCCCGATGTCCGCGGCGGCCTCTTGCTTGATTCCCCGGGCCATTTCAAGAGCCGCTTGCTGACTGACGGCCCCATATTGCGCCAACGTTGTCTCCTTGACCCCTAAGAAACGGATCTTCGATTCATTCGAATAGCTCACCGTTCCTCCCTTAAAATAGGCGGAGCTTCCAGCCACCCTCGTTATCCGGTGGCTGACGAAGCCGCCCGTGCAAGATTCTGCCAGGGCCAAGGTCCATCCCTTCTGGAGAAGCAGTTTGCCGACGACCTCTTCTAGAGTCTCTTCCCCTTCAGCGTAGATGTAGGCACCGATGAGTTGTTGGATCTGGGCTCGAAGCTCTGAGAAAATCTTTTCTCTCCGTTGGCCGCCTCCCTGAACGGTTAATCGCAGAGAGAGATCCGGATAGTGCGCGCGAAAAGAGAGCTTGGCCTCTTCTGTGAGAGGAAGAGGCTTCAATATGTCATCCAGCTTTGACTCCGTCAAGCCGTAGATCTTAAACGTGCACGCCGATATCTCCGTGCTTTCTCTCCTCTCCTGCATGATCCACGGCAGAACGCTTTCCTTAAGCATCGCTTCCATCTCTCGGGGGACGCCGGAAAGCCACATCAGGTTCTTCCCCGACGCTGTGGAGAGGCGAAATCCTGGAGCCGACCCTACAGGGTTGGGAATGATCTCGGCTCCATCAGGGAAGAGCGCCTGCTTGAGATTGTTCAAGGTCCAGGGGAAACCCCGAGATTCAAACCTTCGCTTCAGCGCTTCGGCAATCCTTTCGTTCAGGACGAGCTTTCTTCCGAAAAACTCGCCCACGACCTCAGTTGTAAGATCATCCACCGTCGGCCCAAGACCGCCGGTCCCTAGGATGAGATCTCCAAGCTCGATGCTGCGTTGAAGCGCCCAAAGAAGCCTTTCCCTGGCGTCGCCTACCTTGAGGACGGCTACAACCTCGAGGCCCAAGGCATAGAGCTTGTCGGCGATATAGGTCGAATTGGTGTCCACAACCCGGCCGGTAGTGAGTTCATCGCCCGTGCTTAAGATCACTGCCTTCTCGATCATAACAAGCCCAGGGAAAATACCAGGCGAAGGATTAAGAAAGTATAAAGTCCCGCTACCAGATCGTCCATAACGACTCCCGTTCCTCCTTTGATCTGTCCGGCCCGGTTAGCCGGTGCAATTTTCATGATATCGAAAAATCGAAACAGAAGAAAAGCCATGGCTAGGGTCTCGAACCTCGCAGGTGAAAGAAAGTTCGCCAATAAAAATCCGGCTATTTCGTCGATGACGATTCTTTGACAATCCCGCTCCTGAAAGATCTCCTCTGCCCTTTCAGCAAACCATGCTGCCATCAGGATAAAAACAACCAAGGTCAGCAAAGAAATGGATATCGAAGAGACAGCGATCCGATTCAGGGCAAGGGAAAGCGGAATGGCGAGCAGAGTTCCGGCAGTTCCAGGCAATCGCGGGATATAACCCGCGCCTGCACCCGTGGCAAAGAATAAGATAAGTCTCTGCAGTTTAGGAAGTCGGGGTGGCGGCGAGCCGGGCGAGTAGGAGTTGCTTCGCGTTTTCGAATATTCTCTGTAAAGACGGCTCGATTTTATCCTCGGGGGGGATCTCAAAAATAAGCGGATCGACGTATTTTTGGTCTTCATAAAGTTCAAAGTGGAGATGGGCACCCGTAGTCCTTCCCGAGGAACCTACATAGCCGATGATCTGGCCCTTTTGGACCGTCGCACCCTCACGTATCTTTTGAGCCAAACTCTGCAAATGCGCGTAGCGCGAGACATATCTGGAGTCGTGCTGGATCTCTACCATTCGGCCATAGCCGCCATCTTTCCATCCCGCATACATAATCTTGCCGGCGCCGATCGCCCGGACCGGCGTCCCAGGCTTGGCAGCGAAGTCGACCCCGTGATGCGGTACATCGACCTTGAGGATAGGGTTGAAGCGCAAATGAGAGAAATGGGAGGTGATGCTGCTAAAGTCTAGGGGGAAGCGGAGGAAAGCACGCGCCAGCGACCTACCATCCAAGTCGTAGTAGTTTCCTTTTCCCTTTTCTTTCTCAAAATAAATGGCGAATAGACTCTGCCCCGCATTCATCAGCTCCGCCGCCAAGATATGGAAAGAGCTCTTTTTCTGCCCACCCTTACGAGTTCTCTCTTCGTACAGGAGCTTAAAGGTGTCCCCCTTCTGCAGATTCTCGTTGAAGTCAACTTCCCAGTTAAAGATGTCTGCTAGTTGGGAGAGAAGCGCAGGATGTAGGGCGGGCCTCAGGCCGCCTACGGAAGAAGAGTTTTCAACAACGGCCGCGGCGCTCTTGAGTTCCATATCAAAGGGCTTCTCACGTTTCCTGAAGATAATTTGTTTGTTTCCCTTTTCCCATGTTGAGACCCAGTCCTCATTAAGCTCAATCTCTAACGCCTTAAGGTGTTTGGCTTGCTGTCCGGTAAGAACGGGCGGAGGCTTGGTGGAATAGAAACTCGTCTCCTTCCCTGAAAGGAGTCTCTTAGTGGGGTAATGTTTCTCGATAGAGTGAACCCCTTGTTGCCTTTCCTTGGTAGGCATTTCAAAGCGGGCCAAAAGTTTTGTATCTCCTGGTTTGGATCTGAGAGTCACCCGCTTCAAACCATCCAACCCTTCGAGTGGGGAATATTCTTTTTGTGGAATCAAAATAAGAGGGGCAAAAGGGTTGTTCTTCGGGCGCTCTGCTTCTAAATTCATCTCTTCTGTGGAAGGCAAATCTAACGGAAAAATGGCAGAGAGGGATGGCCAGGCTTGGTTGATAAATGTGAGGAAGAAGCAAAAGAGAAGGAGGCAGCAGAACAAACTAAGATAGGGCAAGACGGAGACGGGATGTTCTTGGTGAGGATTGTCGGCAATGAGCATTTCCCTTTTCTCCAAAGGCCGCGGTTGCCCCAAAGCTGTCTCGGACTCATTAGAGACTTGGGGAGTGTCGATTCGAAGGGGTTGGCTTTCCCGAGGAAAGTCAAAGCACTCTTCTTCCGGACGCGATGAGGTTATGGACCAAGTTTCGTCGCTCCCATGATTCAGAAAGGGCGACGGGTGGTTGTTCTCGGCCACCGGTAATGGCTGCTTTTGCGGCTCACGTGAGCCGAGATTGTCCTGTGCTTCCCTCTTCAGCTTTTTTTGAGGAGGAGGGAAAGAGAAACTCAGCTCTCGATTTTCCTCTTCGTCTTCTTGCCGGCTGCCTGCCATTGTCGTTGGGGTCTCGCGCGCCGAACTTAGATCAGCTTTGGGTCCTAGAACAAAGATGTACTTACAGCGTGAGCAGCGGAAAGTGGGATTGGGAACCGTTACAACGTTGTCACCGACCCGGTAGGTGGTTCGACAACTAGGGCACTGGACCAGCATTGAATTAGTGCTTTCCGGCGAATGTCGGGCTTAACCCCGATGAGTGTAACAACCCTATCCTAAGGCAATTGGCCGAACAAAAATTTTTACCCCCATAACGTTTTTTGTTTAGGATGTCAAATAAAATCTTAACTCTCTTGTAAGTGCAAGAAAAAGCGGCGAAAAAAGATCTCTAAGAAAAACAAGATCAGAGCCAGGAAGACGATCTCGGGGCGAAGAGATCTGACGCTGCGGAACGTTTCGTCTGTTCTCACGCTTTGATCGTCTCTTGGATTGATCTCGCCACCACTGGCGCGAGCGAGCCGCTCCAGAAGAGCCACATTAAATTCCTCATGCGGCATCTCGGTTTTAGGATCGAACGCGACCGTATAACCCAGCGGCGGGTAAGAAATCCTCCCACCGCGTCGCTCTTCCGTAAGTGTCACTCGATAATCACCTGGAGTGGAAAAGGGTAACTCGGCCTGATAATGGCCAGGCGCCAACCTCCTCAAGGAGCCCTCACCCTTGGAATTTTTGCCACTATACGAATAACGAAAAACGCTGCCGGCGTTTTCGTCCTTATAAAGGTAAAAATCCATGATCGGCCTCCCCTGTTCAGAATTGATCCGAACCTCGTGCGGAGGGAGAGTTTCCTTTGGCGGAAGCAGCCAGTCAAAAATCTTCGCCCAGAACCTCTCCAAAAGGGGCCACTGAATCCAATCTTTACTCCAGCGCCCCTGAAGGTCCGTGGTGAACGCAACTGCCTTGCCTTTGCCGTAGTTCCAAGAAGCCAAAAGGGGATTTTTTCTTTCCTCCCTAGGAAGGATCAAGTCAACATGTGCCCCTCTTTTGATTTCGGTCTCTACGTAACCCCTCACTGAGGGAAAAGACTTCTCGGGAAATCCCGCCAGCAGCTCCGAACTTCCGACACGCACGGGCGTGAATGCCTTTTCCACCGGGGGTCTCTCTTCCGGCTCTTGTTGCAATTGCCGCAAAACGATTTGGGGAAGCGTCGTGGGATCTAAAGTATGGTGAAAGAAGCCGCCCCCATACTGGGCAATTCGCTTCATCAAAGGGACATTGGCCTCCTCTCCGATCGCGACTGACGAGACCGTAATCTTGAGTTCGCTCCTCATCACATTCACCAGATCGATATAGTCGCTGCCACTGCCGCCCGTCTCGCCGTCACTGAGGATGATCACATGCTTTCGCGCCACGCTTTGCCGTTCGAGCTGCCGTTTTGCCTCCACGATGGCGGGATACAGATAGGTTCTCCCGCTAGCTCTCAAGCGGTCAATCTGAGCGCCAAAGCTGCCCCGAATCCTCTCGACAGACGCGAGCGGGACAACAACAAACGCTTCTACATCAAATCCAATGACACCGACAAGATCACTTTCCTTAAGTTGGCCCACGACCGCTTTGGCTGCCTCTTGGGCGTAGAGGATTCTATTTCCTTCGCGCATGCTGCCGGATTTGTCGATCACAAGAATCACGGCGCGATTTTTCTCTTCTTTCTTCGGCTCTCTAAGCTCTACGGGTAGAACCGTCTCAATCGGCGTCTGGCGATATCCGCCGGGGCCAAAACTTGCCTCGCCACCTAACATGAGAAAAGCGTGACCTTCGGCTACGTGCCGCTCGATTGCGGCAAGATAGCTGGAGGGAAACTTTTCCCGCTCCACATTGTTAAAGACCACGACGCCGTAATCGCCTGGCGCGGGAAGCGAATTCCCGGGCGCGCTTACGGTCAAAGAATTCACTTCGTAGCCGCGCCGCTTAAGAATCTCTTCTAAGTACCTGCCTTCTCCGCTATGGCCGTTGAGTAGCAGGATCTTCTGCTTAGACTGGACTGCAACCCAGGAGGTGGCCTGATTGTCGAAGGAGAAAAGGTCCGACGAGGAGCGCCCGGCAAAGCTGGCGCTGAACGAGATCAGAGGACCTTCGGAAGGAAGGGCCTGATAATTAAAGATTTGAGCTCCCGGCCTGATCCTTACCTTTTCCTCTTTAACGGGCTGACCGTTGCGCTTCAGAGTCAGGCTCCCCTCCACCTCTCGGTTACCTTGATTCTCAACCGCGATCCGGACATTGATCGCTTCCCCTTTTTTAGCCTGGTGCGGCACAAGAACTCGCTTGACCGTTACGTTTTCTATTTCAGACTGTCCCGGCGGCAGAATCGGGAAAACGCGCATTCCAGACTGAGCGAGTGTGGTCAGCATCGGCTCCAATTTTCCCTGGGTCTCCCAACCGTCGGTGAATAGAAAAACGGTGCGTGGAGTCTCGGGCAGGCTTAGCAGCGTCGAGAAGAGATTCTCCAAATTGGTCTGACCCGGTTTGATTGAGCCCCCGGACGCGTTCTCTTGAAGCCAGCTCTTCCAGTCCGAGACTTCTTTGGCTTCGCCTGCAAAGACGAACGTGCGGTCGCCTTTCATGGGCGTCAAGCGATGCTGAGCCATCCAGAGCCTCATCCCGCTGGGAATGCTGCGGGAAACATCGAAGACAAAAATGCGCTTGACCTCTTTCTTCGTGACGCTCACGAGCCCGGGATCGGCAAGCGCGACTATGAGAAGCAGCAAGACAAAAGAACGCCAAATGACGAACAAAAAAGAGCGCCCCCTTAGCCGCAGCCAAAGAAGAGGCAAGAGCAGGACTAGAAAGAAAAAGATCGGACTGGCGAAGTGAATCTGAGAGAGAGAATCTTTCATGATTTATTGTAGCTACTAAAAACCCGGCTTCCTACATTTCCGGTCTTTGGGTCAAAGCAGCAGGTTAGTCCATCACTATAGCATTTTGCTGATACGAGGCACTAGACTCCGTCTGTTTCCTTGCAGGGATAATCATTCCTGCCGATGCGGCAGCTGCTTGAGACGGTGCGCCGGACTTCTGCTTCTGTTTTTGAGCCCCCGGAAACGGTAGAGGTCTAAGCAAAGAGAGGTAGATTACGGGACTACTTTAGCGTTGCAGACATTGTCCTCCGAGAGACTTTGTTGTAAAGGTTTGCCAGATGACGCCTTTCGCTTATCGCCTAAATGATAAAATCCGCAACGTGGTCACGTATGGGATGAGACCTTTCATGTATGGATCAAAGGAAGACGTGCGGCTCGAACTTCCCAAGGAAGATATTGATAAGATCCTTTTGGTGCGTCCGAATTTTCGCATAGGCGATTCCGTTCTTGCAACTCCCGGCATATTTATATTTCGCAAAAATTTTCCCCGAGCCAGGATTGACTTTGTCGGAGGACCGGTATCCAAGGTACTCTTTGAAAATCTACCCATCGATCATCACTATCAGATTACACGGCGGTTTCCCGATGCCTCGTGGGCCTACCTTGCCCTATTAAGGCGGATCCGCTCGGTGGGTTATGACTTGGCGGTTGAGTTAAGTGTTTCCCAGTCAGCTATGGGTGCATTTATTGTTGGTCTCTCTGGATCTCGGTTCAAGCTCGGCAGGAAAGGGAAGCGAGACTTTTGCTTTAACGTAAAGATCCCCAAACCCGAGGAAACCAATAAGTATCAAGCCTTACGAATCTTTCTTGGCTCCATAGGTGTGAAAGGAGATATTCTTCCTTCAGTGATTTTGTCCGCACAGGAGAAGGATGCGGGATGGAAAAGAATTGCCGGACTGATTGTAAAAGGCAAAGGCCCTATTGTTGGCGTTTTTGTGGGTGCGAGGATAGGCCGGGGGAAACGATGGCCTAAGGAATATTTCTTAGAACTCATCCACGATCTTAATGCACATGGTCTAAGAGTCGTGGTTTTTCTTGGCCCCGAGGAAAAAAATTTGATTGAGTTCTTCAGACGGTGTTTGAAGCCAGATGTCGCTCTGGTTTACGAACCTTCTCTGAGGATTTTCGCAGCGATGATATCAAGATGCCAATTATTTGTGGCTTGCGATAGCGGTCCGATGCATCTTGCTTGCGCATTGGGCGTACGGACGGTCGCTATATTCCAGAAACCCGATTCCAACCGGTGGGGCCCTCCGCCAAATCTCGGCACAATTGCGTATGAACCCGGCGGAGTATCAGTTAAGGACGTGTTGCGAGTTTGTCTTGCAGAGCTATCTCCCGCCCTTCATTCTACGTATGAATCTCTCAATGAGCGAGAACTACATAACTTAGAGCAGGAATGAGATTTCTGCCGCGCTATTTTATAAAGACCAACGTTCACTCTTAGCAAAAAAGAGCGGCGAACCAGAAAGAAAACAAAGAAGAGCCGCGTAAACGGATTCAAAAGAAAATCTTTCATGACTGCCTGACCGGAGGATTCAAGTACCATTCCAAGAAGAACAGCAGGATCGAGAGCAGAAGAAGATAGGGCCACACGGGAAACAGAAAGGAGCGGCTTCCGGAGATCGAGGTCGCTTCTCTCATCTCGATGGGCGTCGGGTTGTTGAGATCGGATTCTTGCAGACTGCCGAGATTGACCGCTGCGAACTCTTTTTTGCCGGATCGAATGATTTGATAGAGACCTTGATAAAAGGTGCGGGAAAATAGAGCAGGACTTTCTTTGACCTGGATCTTATCCTGTTTCGGAGTGATAACGGTCGCTCCGGAACCCTGCAATTCAAGCGGCGTCCCGGTCGCTACACCGGAACTTCCCTGTGACTCGTAAAACCAGCCCAGCATGTTTAAGGTTAGGATCGAAACGGGAAGGTTCTGCTGACCCAGATAGGGAAATGGATCAAAGCCCAAGACCAGATAGCGATACCCCTGATATTCAAAAGCCATCATCAAGGGCCCCTCGGGACTCTTGACGATGGACTCGCCAGAAAAGAGCGGCTTTAGACTCCGCGCATAGTTTGGCCGGAAAAGCGCAAAGTTGACGTAGCGGGTAAGCGGATGGGGATCGCGCCAGAACGAAATGACAGGTCGAGAGAGAGACCGCTCTTCGGCGACCAGAGGATTGTTCTTCGGAGGCAGGACAAACAACGCATGGCGTCGGGGCAGGAGGGCCGGGGCCGAAAAGTGGAAAATCTCGAGCGCGTGCCCTTCCTCTCCGCTTTTCGCATAGTCATTGGGCGACACCAACTTCAAATTCAAACCCGGAATGGAGCGTAAACTTTGGAGGGCTTGCGGGCGGGGTGAAACGCCGAGGATCTTTAAGCCCTCTGCTGAAGGCGCAACGGCATAGCGATGGTTGTCCAGAGAGAGGGCATCTTTTGCATCGATCTCTGCTTCGAAATAGGGGTGCGACGAGAGGCCTCCGAAGGAGACCGTCTCAGCCTTGCCTGGAGCTAGCGTGAGCTCCCTAGTCGAGATGACTTTTTCGCCACCTTTTAGAGTCACCCTGACTTTTTCGGCGCGCAACGAAAAACTCGTTACTTCTAACTTCGCATCCAACTGGGAAGAGATCAACGAAGTACGGGAGAGCTGAAACGACGTCAGAGCGAGATTGTTCTTCGTCCGGCCCACTGAGATGACTTTGACGGCTCCGCCCTGGCCTCGAAGCGGATGATCGGTTAAGAAGAAAAGGCGCTCGTAGCTCTTTTCCTTCATGAGACGGGAGAGTTCCTGTCCTAACGGTCCCGGCGGATCACCCATGTCGTAGGGACTCAGCGTACGGATGAGAGAGATTGCCTTGGCCGGTGCCATAGCCTCCGCTCCGATTCTCTCCAGCCTTGGGACCGAGACGTAGAGATCGATCTGCGTCCCACTCGAAAGGGTTTGAAGCAAGTCCTGTGCCTCCTCCTGGGCTATCTCGAATCGTTTCTTCTGTCCTTCGATAGCCTGCATGCTCGCCGAGTTGTCAAAGACAACGGCGATCTTCAACGGGCGAGTGGAGAAGACGGGCTCTCCTAGAGCCAGGATCAAAAGCAAAAGCAGAAGAAGCTGAAGAAAGAAAATGGGCGGAAGGTGGAGTGTCCCCCATCTCCTTCCAGTGGGTCGGGAATGGAACTCTCGCAGCAGAAGCAGGCTTGAAAATACGAAGCGCCTCGGCTTTCCTTTTATAAGATAAGCAAGCAAGAGAAGCGGAAGAAAAAAAAGGCCGTAAAGCGCGGCCGGATTCAAGAATTCCATAGACGTTACTTAAAGAGGCCAACGGCAGGAAGTGTCTCAAGTACGAAGTCGGTTAACACTTGATCGGTTACGAAAAGGGAATAATGAATTCCAGCCTGGTGGCAAACGCTCCGCAGCTCGAGGTTGTGGCGTTTCAATTTTTCCTGGTACCTCTTACGGAGATTCCGATTCCACTGAAGTCTGATTTCCGCTCGGCTTTCGCTATCCACCAGCGCCAGGCTCTGGTCAGAAAAGGGCGGGTCGATCTCCTGCCGCCCCAGCACCTGGATCACCGAAATATCCAGATTAAATGCGCGCAGCATATTGAGCCCCTGTTGGTACGAAGGAGCCGGCATGAGGAAATCAGAGAGGATCACGGCTTTTCCAGGGCGTCGGATCCCCCTTAAATGCTCTCCCAAAGAATGAGCGAACTCCAGCGGACCATCGGGCGAGATACGAGAAAAAAAACCGATGCAGTCGACGATTCTGTTCCTCCCGCGGTAAAACGGAGAGGTCGTGACAGCGGAGCCCTCTTGCAAGAAATGAAGCTTCACGTGGTCATGATTCGCCAAGACCACATAGGCCAGAGCGAGTGCAATATGGCCCGCCGAAGAAAATTTCTCCTGCGTCGAGGGGAAAGCCATCGAACCGCTCGCATCGATGAAAAGGTAGACGAAAAGATCGACCTCCTCGCGAAAGAGCCTGATATAAAACCGGTCGGTGCGGGCAAAAATTCCCCAATCGAGATAGCGGATATCATCTCCCGGCGAGTAGCGCCGGTAATCGGCGAACTCCAGACTCATTCCTCGACGCGGAGAGGCATAACTTCCCTGACGACCCCCGAGAACCTCCTTCCGCGTGCGGAGCCGGAGAGCTTCCAGACGATTCAGGAAATCCGAAGTAAAAGGCGCGGGCAGCATGACTCTTATGACACGCGAAAAAAATAACCTCGAGACGGCCGAGCCTAATCGCGCGGGATCTTTTTGACGACCGCCGCCAGAATCTGGTCCGCGCTCACGTTTTCTGCTTCCGCTTGGAAATTGAGAATCAAACGGTGACGCAAAGAAGGATAGAGCATCGCCTCGATGTCCTCATAACTCACGTTGACTCTGCCCTCGACCAAGGCATTCCCTTTCGCGCCCAAAATCATGGATTGCGCTCCGCGCGGACTGGAGCCGAAGCGAAGGAAATCTTTGACCTCGGAGACGATAGGGCTTCCCTTTGATCCCATCGGCTGCGTGGCATGAACCAACCGAACCACATAATTCTCCAGAGGAGGCGCTATGAGGACTTGTCGCAGCAAGAGCTGCATCTCTTCGATGACATGCGCGCCATCCTTGCGCAGAACTTGTTTAGCCTCATGTTCCTCGGCGCCTGTCGTGCGGCGCAGAATCTCTTCCAACTCACTCGGCGCAGGCGGACTCACCAGGAGCTTGAAGAAGAACCGGTCGAGCTGAGCTTCCGGCAGCGGATAGGTGCCCTCCAATTCGATTGGATTCTGCGTCGCGAGGACCATAAAGGGTGCTTCGAGAGAAAAGGTCTCGCCGAAGACCGTCACCTGCCGCTCCTCCATCGCTTCGAGAACCGCCGACTGGGTTTTGGGCGTCGCCCGGTTGATCTCATCTGCCAAAACGACGTGGGCAAAGATCGGTCCTTTCTTAAACTGAAATTCTCTCCGCCCGTCGCTTTCCGTGAGCACCTGGGTCCCGACAATATCCGACGGCATCAGATCCGGCGTGAATTGAACGCGTTTGAAAGAAAGCCCCACGGCGCGGCTTAGAGACTTGACGAGCAAGGTCTTACCTAGGCCCGGCACCCCTTCGAGCAACACATGTCCGCCGGCAAAGAACGCGAGAACAACCTTGCGGATCACATCCTCATGGCCGACAATGATTTTTTTTACCTCAGCCTCCAGGGAAAAAAATATCTTTTTGAACTCTTCTGGTTTCATGACCTTCCGCCTAACGAATCAACCCACGGTATTCCAAAGGCAAAGGCTGCTTCTCAGCCGAGGCCTCTGGCGAATCCGGCTGGCGCAGAGGAACGTTGCTGACCGGAAGCTTGGGCTGAACCGGTTTTCTTTTTGCGGAACCGCCTGCGCCTGACGCTCTCTCGGCCTCCGCTTCCGGCAGCTCGACGGTCACAAAACGAGCACCCTTAACACCCCCCTCTCCCTGCTCCCCTGGTTTCAGGAAGCGATCCGCGGGAGGAGGCCCTTGGGGAATTTCTTCGTTCACATTCCCTTTCCCCTCATGTTCAGACTTTGCCATGTCTGAATCTTTACCTTTCTGTTTCTCGTCTCTAAGCTTATCGTCTGTCTTTTGACCCTTTCCCCCTTCTCTCTGCGCGTCGCCCGGTTCCTTTGTCTCTCCCTGGGCGCTCTGCCCGCCCTTAGCAT
The DNA here is from genome assembly GCA_036004365.1 of Binatia bacterium. Classification (GTDB taxonomy): domain Bacteria; phylum Desulfobacterota; class Binatia; order UBA9968; family UBA9968; genus DP-36. Next base: position 56,644 of record DASYRN010000030.1, on the reverse strand, counting down.
CTGAGCTCTGTGCGAGACTGGGATCGCGGGGCTCCTCCTCGCCCCCTCCTTTGCTCTGCTTTTCTTTCTGGCCCTCACCCTCGTCCGGAAGATTGGTCGTGATTCCCCCCCCTCCTTCCTGCTGCTCCTGCTTTTGCTTTTCGCCCTGCTCCAAGTTTTTGAGCGCATTCCCCGCTTGATTCAGAAGATCCTTCTGACTTTGGTCCTCCTGAGGCTCAACTTTGAGTTGATTCTCTATTTTTTCCTGCAGCTCTTGGATCAGCGATTGCTTCTCCCCACCGGACAGTTTTTCATTTTCAAATTTGTTTATTAAGCTCTGAATGTCCCGAGCTAAGGAAGAGAGGTGCGGCACCTGGGCCAACTTTTCGCTTAATAGGAGCAGCTCTTTCGTCGGCGCGATCGGAGGGGCAAACCAAGCCCCGACCAGTAAAATCAGATGAAACAACAGGATCACGGCCAAAGAAGCGATCAGCGAAGCAACGAAGGAGCGTTTCACTCGATAGGGAAAGTCTCGTCTTAGATCGATGCGATCCAAGAACGCTGCCGCTTCTTGCCGCAGCCGGGCCACCAGGGGACCAGGAGAATGGGCGGGACTCAGAGTCGTCAATGTAAGAAAGCGTTCCTCGGCGGCTACTTTCTCGTCAATGAACCGCGCCGCAAGGGAGGCTTTGGGTTTCCCAAAGAAAAATCGCAAACCCATGAGAATTAAAGCAATACCGGCCAGAGCGATTCCTGAAAAGAAGAGAGCCTCTTGGCCGAACCAAGCAGCTCGACCAAGATAGAATGACAGATAGGAAAGGACTGAAAGAGGAGGAAAAAGGACAAGAAAACGATCCCAAAAAGCCTGCCGCCTGAGCCGGAGAGATAAACGATCCACAAATAGCTCAGGAGGCCCCATCTCTCTTGCCGATGCCTGCACTTCCATCTTTCCTTTATAACACGTCCGGAATCAAACCCTAACAGCACCCCGAACTTCTATGGCTTGGCCAGAGGTCGCCTTTTACTCTGGTAGGCTTTGACCGCCCGGTCGTGCTCGTTGAAATTCACTGAGAAAAGATGGGTGCCGTCGTTTTTCGACACAAAATAGAGATAGGGCACAGGCGCGGGATAGAGCGCCGCCATAAGCGAAGCGAAACTCGGGCTGCAAATCGGCGCAGGCGGAAGTCCTAGGATGCGGTAGGTGTTGTAGGGGTTGCGGTTTTGAAGATCCTTGCGGGTCAAGTCACCGGAGAAGTTCTTCAAGCCATAGATCACGGTGGGATCGCTCTGCAGGAGCATCTTCTTCTTCAACCGATTATGAAAAACTGCAGAGACCAAAGGACGCTCCTCGTCGACGCCGGCCTCCTTTTCAATCAAGGAGGCCAAGGTTACGACCTCGTGGAGATTGAGCCCTATCTCGCGCGCTCTAAGTCTCATTTCCGACGTAAACGCGCGGCGGAACTGCGTCGTCATCGTCACCAGAATCTCTCTCTCCGTGACAAAGGGCGTGAAATAGTAGGTATCCGGAAACAGGTACCCCTCGAATCCGTCAGCCGCAAGTCCGGCGTGACTGAGAAGCCCGGGATCCGAGGCGTCCTTGAGGAATTGGTCCCTCTTGGCAACCCCTTCCTTTTCGAGGAGATCGGCGATCTCTTTTAGGGTCAACCCCTCGCGAATCGTCACGCGATAAAAGACCCCTCTACCCAACCGCATCTGGTCCAGGATCTCCTGAAGAGACAGGGGGAGTTCGAAGCGATAAAGACCCCAGTGAATCTGCCTGTCAGTGGCCCAAAGACGGGCCCAAAGTGAGAAAAGTCTTTCGTTTTGGATCACCCCGCGATCCTTCAGGTTCCGCACGACGGAAGAGAAGGGCTCGCCTCGTTCTACTTTTACCTCGACGCTTTGCGGTTTTTGTTGCTGAGGAGAAAAGATGAAAACCAGGACAAAGCCGAAAAGAAGCAACGACGAAAGCAAGAGAAAGAGAAGCGTGAGAACAAAATATTTCACGGCTTCCATGCTCCCGAGATTCCGAGGGGGGAATAAGCGACGAGTCAGATTAGTTTTCGACCAGATTGACTTTGACCCAGCCTTCGATCTTCTTTAAGAAGCCCGCAAAGGGATCCTCTCCGGGATCTGGGACAAAGTAGGCCTTGCGCATATAGTCGAGAGCTCCCGAATAGTATTCAAACTTCTTTGAGAGGTCTTGAAAGAGAATAAACCCCGTGCGGTACAGAGACAGATCAAGCTCAGAGACAGTCCAGTAAGAGCGACTCCCTTCCCGGAGATAGTAATCGAGAAAGCCCTTGCCCTCGACATAGGAGCGAAAGATACCGCTCATAAATAGGGCATAATCCCCAAGGTATTTCCGCAGCGCTCTTTCCTGAAGCAAGCGGTTTTCCCTCATGGTTTCAGGTCGCGTCTCCGCCAAGATTTCCACGACATTGTCGAGCTTTTTCCCGGCACGAGACCGAATCCGATAGAGCCTGTCCGTGCGGGCGAAATCAGCCAAAACATCCGCGACATAGCGCGCTACCGTGGCATCATTGATGCCAAGTTGCCAGAAGCTTTGGCAGGTTAAGTTGTAGAAGAAAGCCTGTAATTGGTCGCTCAAAGTCCTTTTTTCCATAACAACGTCAATATTACCAAACTTAGGGGTTCTTGAAAAGAATCCTCGCAGGTTCAGGCTCCCTGAAGCAGGGCTTTTCCTCTAGCCATTTTATGGGACGGAGATATAATGGGCACGCTTTATACTCTTAGCAGGTGCGCGCCCTTTAAAATAAAAGGGGGTGTCTATGGCAAGAGACCTCAGAGAGGATTTCTTCCGCTTGGATGGCGCATGGGCCTCTTTCGAGCTCGCTGCAATCCGGAAGAGGGAAGACTATCTGAAGCCCTTCAAGGTCCTCAAGTGCAGGATCGACGATCAAGTGGACTTCCAAGCCATGGAAGTAGCAAACACGACCGAGGCATCCGTCTTGATCGAGATCTTCGGAGAAGAGGAGCTGGTGGCAGCAAGCGGTCGAGGGCCCGTCCATGCTGTCGACAATGCGATGCGCAAGGTCTTGGAAAAACACTATCCTCAGCTCTCCGAAGTGCGTTTGGAAGAATTCGATGTTCGCTTGTTGCACCACGGGGAGCCGGTTATGGACGAAGAAGAAAAAGGGGCGGGCGGGCCGGTTCGCGTGCTGGGAATATTTTCCGACGGCCGGGAAAGATGGGGAACCGTCGGTGTCGCCGAAGACATTCTTCAGGCCAGCGTCGAATGCATCATCGACGGCCTGGAGTGGAAGCTGCGAGAAGAACACAAACACTGAGTGTCAGAATCGAAGCGAACAATTTCCGTCCTTAAATTTCCCCCTCTTGCGACCCTAACGATGACTAAAGCCGGATCTATTCTGGCGGCGCTCGGCCCGTTATTCTTCTGGGGATGTTTAATAGAGGAAAGATTTATCTTTTATCCCGCTTCTAGGATTGAGATAACTCCAAGGCAGGTCGGGCTTCCATTCGAAGATATCTTTTTTTTTACCAGCGATGGAGTCCGGCTGAACGGTTGGTTTGTCCCGTCACAGGCCTCGACCATCACGATGCTCTGGTCTCACGGCAACGCGGGCAATATTAGCCACCGAGTAGAGAACATCAAGCTCCTGCACGAAAAAGTGGGCCTGAACATCTTCATTTTCGACTACCGAGGCTATGGTCGGAGTGAGGGGAGAATCTCCGAGGAAGGAACTTACAGAGACGCGGAAGCGGCACTTCGGTACCTGCGCTCTAGAAGCGATATCGATTCCAAAAAGATCGTTCTCTTCGGCCGCTCCTTGGGCGCAGCCGTGGCAGCCGAGTTAGCTACACGCGAAGAGTGCCTGGCTCTTATTCTGGAGTCTCCCTTCGTGTCTGTTAGGGAGATGGCCCGGGCAGCTTTCCCGCTTCTCCCAATCGGATCTTTTCTCCGCACCCGCTATGACACAATTGAGAAGGTCAAGAAAATCAATGTCCCGCTCCTTGTTCTCCACGGCGACCAGGATGAAGTCGTCCCCTTTTCTCAGGGCGGGAAGGTCTTTGAGGCAGCTCCCGAGCCCAAAGAGTTTTATACGATTCGCGGCGCACATCATAACGATACCTATATCGTCGGAGGCGACCCCTATTTTGCCGTCTTGAAGAACTTCATCGAGCGGGTTCAAGCCAGGCGCCTTCAACAAGAGTTTCCTTCTGGACAAATGAAACGGCAATAGCCTATAAACGAAGACAGGATAATCAAAAGGGGAGGCTAAGCGGAAGACAAGAAGATAGAGCACGCGGATCTCCACCCTGTGGCCGGATCCAATTTTGACGGAAGCAGTTTTGATCATAAAGCCGGTTCGACATACGGTTTTTACCCGGATTCGAGAATCTTGTATTATTAAAAACCATGCTGGTAGACGCAGACGATCTAGTTAAGCTTTTATTCGCTCTTCTTTTGGGAGGGATCATAGGGTGGGAGAGGGAGCTCTATGATAAGCCAGCAGGTTTCAGGACAAATACGCTGATCTGTGTTGGCTCAACGCTTTTCACCATCTTCTCCTTAAAGATTGGAACTATTCCTGGAACTGACTCATCGCGCATTGCCGCGCAAATTGTATCGGGCATAGGCTTTTTAGGTGCAGGAGCTATCATACGACGTGGAGAGGCTGTTCTGGGACTTACGACAGCCGCCACAATTTGGTTTGTCGCTTCCATAGGGATGGGGATCGGGGCTGGCTATTATGGAATAAGTGCTATAGGAACTGCCCTGGCCTTGACTATTCTCTTTTTATTCCGGAAATTCGAGAATCTAGTAGACCGATTCCACACTACCAGGACCTACCATGTGATATTGTCGACCGAAGATGAAGCGGTCAGAGAATTGGGCCTCGCACTCGATTCATGCGAATTAAAAGTACTAAGCAGTAAGCAAGTGAAGTCCGATAACCGTTATTTCTACGAGATAACACTTTCGGGGAGAAAAGCTCGGCACAACCCCCTACTAGAAAAACTCCTCAAATCCCCTACAGTGAAGGAAGTAAGATATTAGCTAAAATTATTCCGGACGGTCAATCTGGCGCCACTCCCCCGCCCAGGAAAGTGCCGGGCCAAGAAACGAGCACAACGAGGCGCGAGCCCCGAGCCGAATGAGGCGTACTTGAGATGTTACGCCGCAGGGAGAGCGAAGGGCGATAAACGAAGTTAGGCAACGTATATCGCCGGTCAAAGCGGGGATTCGCCGGCGCGAGAAGCAAGCAGCCCAAGGCCCGAGTGAGGAGGGCGCCGGAAGCGTACGTGGTTGCTACGCTGAGGATGCCCGACGACCGAGAACGCAGGGATGCGCCGCTTATCGCGCCGGCGGTCAGCCGGTCGCGACCTGGGCGGCCAACCATCGCGCGGTGCGCAGAAGGCGCGCATCGCCATCGCGCGGGCCGATGAGCTGAACGCCGAGCGGCAGACCGCTCACGCTTTGCAGAAGCGGCAGGCTTATGGCCGGCATTCCACAAAGCGTCCACAAGGTGCAGAATGAGGGGTCCCCAGTCGAGGCAAGACCCTTGGGCGCGGTGCCCGGAGCGGCCGGGGTCAGGATCGCGTCATAGCGCTGCTCGAACAGCTCTAAAAAACTCTCGTGAATCGGTCGAATCTGGGCGACCGCGCGCTGGTAATCGAGCGCGCTCACTTTTCGGCCGCGTTCGATCTGCGCCCGCAGCGATTCTGACAACCGGTCGCGGCCCCGTTCCCACTCCGGCTCGAGATTCGCCGCCATCTCGGCTTCCATAATTATGCGATGCCACTCCCACGCCTCAGCCGCCGATGGGAAGAGCTCAATCTCCTCGACACGATCGCCCAACTGCTCGATGAGCTCCGCGAACCCTTCTTTCGTCTCCTCGTCTGCGCTCTCCCAGTACGGCGTCTTCATGAACGCGAACATCGGCGGCAGCGGCGGCTCTTCGGCCGCCACCTCGACGAATGGGATGCGCGCGCGCGGCCGCGTGTCGGGATCGTGCTCGTCGTACCCGACGAGTTGCTCCGCCAGCAACGCGATGTCCTCGACCGTGCGCGCGAACAGTCCAACGTGATCGAGCGTCCGGGATAGGGTGAGTATTCCATAACGCGGAATCAGTCCGTAGGTTGGTTTGAAACCGAGAACGCCGCAAAACGCCGCCGGGCGAATGACCGAGCCGTTCGTCTGGCTGCCGAGTGCGAGCGAAACCATGCCGGCGGCCACGGCCGCGGCCGAGCCGCTTGAAGAACCGCCCGGCGTGTGCTCGGGGTTGTGCGGGTTGCGCGTCTTGCCGGGCCCGAAGTAAGCAAATTCCGTCGTTACAGTCTTACCCATAATCACTGCGCCGGCGCCGCGTAACATTGCGACCACGGTTGCGTCACGGGAGGGCGTGCGCCCCAGGTGGAGCACGGAACCGTTCTCGGTCGGCATGTCGGCGGTGTCGAAGATGTCCTTGATACCGACGGGTACGCCATGCAGCAGACCGATAGGTCGTCCGGAGAGGCGTAACTCATCGGCCGCGCGCGCTTGTGTTAAGGCGTGATCCGGATCAAGAAACGCCCAGGCCTGCACTTGCTCGTCCATCTCGCGCACCCGCGCCAAGCACGCTTCAACCAACTGCTCAGAGCTGATGGCGCCGTCACGGATCAGACGCGCCGCGTCCGACGCAGAGAGCATGTGAAGATTTGTCAAGTCCATCACTGTTTCCTGTAGGTGGAGAGAGAGATAGTCACTCCCGCGGATCCGCCACAGGGCTTCGGACGGATCAGCCTAAGGCTGAAGCCGGGAGTCCAGGTATGAGAGAGACTCCGGATTCCCGCTTTCATGGGAATGACGTGCAAAACAAAAGGCCACATATGTCTCTACAATTCGAAGTGTGACTTCCGCCAAGTCCAGCCATTTGCCGTGGCGAGAAGCGAGCAGCGCAAGGCCCGAGAGAGGAGGGCACCGGAAGCGTACGTGGTTAGTACGTTGAGGATGCCCGACGACCGAGAACGCAGCGATGCGACACTTCTCGCCACGGCACTAACCACCGTAGAGGAACTCCGGCAACCAGAGCGTCATGCCGGGCCATATGTACATGAACGCGAGGCAGATACAGACGATGATCATGTACGGCATCATGCCGGCAAAGATCTGGTTGAGCGTGACGTGCTTCGGGGCCACGCCCTTCAAGTAGAACGCCGACATCGCCACTGGCGGCGACAGGAAGGCCGCCTGGAGATTCACCGCCACCATAGTGCCGAACAGTATCGGGTCTATTTGAAAGTGGCTCAACAACGGAATGAAGATGGGGCAAAAGATCACGATGATCTCGGTCCACTCGAGCGGCCAGCCCAGCAGGAAAATAATCATCTGCGCCACGAATTGGAACCCGAGCGGCGACAGGTTCATGCCGAGCACCCACCGCTCGACCAGTCCCTGGCCGCCGTGCAGCGCAAACACGGCGGAGAAGAGCGCCGAGCCCACGAAGAGCCAGCACACCATGGCCGTCGTTTTCGCGGTGAGGAAGACCGATTGCTTCATGTTCTCGCGCAGCTCCGGCGAGGTCCTGAGGTTCCAGAGCCCCGGCACGACCGTGCCCAAGAACGTGCCCCCGAGCGATCCCGACACAAGCAGCTCCACAAAATCCGCGTGCGCCCAACCGAGCACGACGCCGACGACCACGCCGGCGAGACTCCACCACCCGACCTGACGCGGGTACTTGGCCATGACCGCCAGATAGAGCGCGCCAAGGGCCCCCACTGCCGCCGACTCTGTCGCAGTCGTGATCCCGAACAGGATCACCGCGAGCACCACAACGGTGAGCACCCCAAGCGGCACCACCGACGCCGACAGCTCCTTCAAGATCTCGAACTGTTCGCCGTCCATGCGCCAATAGTAGATCGCGAGCAGAAGCGTAGAGAACGTAGCCAATCCCCAGAACCACTGGTAGAAGTGCGCGGGGACCTTGCTCGCTCCCGACACGCCCGACTCAGTTACGGAACCCATCTCCTCGGGCGGCACGTCCGCCGCCCGCGGGGCCTCGGTACTCTGCACCTCGGACTCCGCCTCCCCAAGTTCCTGGGGTTTCTCCTCTTGAAGCGCCTCGGACTGGGTAGGGGTAGGTGCTGTGGCTGGTGGCGCCGTGACAGTCTCCGCTGGGGGCCCGGCCAGCGCAGTCGTCGCTGTCGGCGCGTTGTAGATGACGACGTACCACCAGGCTGTGCCGAACGTGCCGACCGTCAGCGCCAGCGGCACCATGAGCGCCAACACATTCTTGAGGATGAGGCCGTAGCCTGCCGGGCGGCCGTCTGGCGCCGTCGCGCCGCGCAGCAGCCCGGGTCGGAACAGGGTGGCGATGAGGCCGCCGACCACCCGCTTGGCCCGGCCGCGCTCGAGTTGCTGAATCCATTCCGGCACCACGAGGCGGTACTTGTCCGCCGGCAACTTCGGCGCGATTTTTGGATTTATGATTGCCCAGCCGAGGATGTAGACGAGATAGAGGAATGTCAGAAAGAACCCCGGGATCATCGCCGCCGCGTAGAGCTTCACGATCGACTGTCCGGCCACGGCCGCGTAGACGATCAGCATCACCGAGGGCGGGATGAGGATGCCGAGCGTGCCGCCCGCAGTGATTGCCCCTGAGGCGAGCCGCACGTCGTAGCCGGCGTTCAGCATCGGACGCAACGCGATCACGCCCATGAGGACCACGACGGCGCCGACGATGCCGGAGGCAATGCCCCAGAACGCGCACACCAGGAGCGTCGTCACGGCAAGCGACGCGGGCACCCGGCGGAACGCTAGCTGCACGCTGTGGAACATCCTGTCAACGAGCGCCGCCCGCTCCATGATGTAACCCATGAAGACGAACAGCGGAACCGACAGCAGGGTGTCGTTGGTCATCACCCCGTAGGTCCTTTGCACGATCAGGTCGAAGATCCGGTTGTCGTACCAGTGCTGGCCCGGGTACCAGAAGGCAAGGTAGCCGAAGATCATCCCGAGGCCCATCAAGGTGAACGCGGTCGGGAAGCCCATCATGATCGCGATCACGATGAGCCCCAGCATCATCAGACCGAGTGACGGATCGCTCACGGCTTCTTCTGCTCGCTCTCTTTGACGGCTCTCTCGTGCACCACACCTTCTTCCATTACGCTGCGATGGCGCGCGGCCTCGTCGATCGCGTGCGCCGTCTGCATAGCGGCCTGGCGCGATTCTTCGTCCACGTACTCGCTGTGCGAGAGCTGCGTGTCGATAACGTCGATCTCTTCGACGTCTTCCAGCCGCGCGGGCCAGGCGCCGGTGCGCAGGCACTCGATGCAACGTACGATCTCGGCTAATCCTTGGATCATCACCAGCGCGCCCGCGATCGGGATCACCGATTTGAAGTGGTAGATGGGCGGCCCCTCCGCAGTCACGGTCGAGTGCTCCCCGATGCGCCAGGAGTCGGCGGCGTAACCGTAACCCGCATAGATGAGCCCCAGGATGCCCGGGATAAAGAAGAGTAAGTACAGCGCCAGGTCGAGAGCCGCCTGGCCGCGCGGACGCAGATAGATGTAGACGAAGTCGGCGCGCACGTGCGCGCTCAGCGCCAAGGTGTAGGCGCCGCACATCATGAAGAGGGTGCCATATAGCATGTTGTTGAGGTCGAAGATCCAGGCGGTCGGCGCGTTCAGGATGTAGCGCTTGAAGACCTCGACGGAGACCACAAAGGTCAGCGCCACAATCAGCCATGCGAAGGCCTTGCCCGACCAGTAGCTGACCTTGTCGATTGTTTGGAACAGACCCCAGGCGTTCATCGCCGTATAAAAGAGGCCAGCCATCCGCCATGTGGCGGATGGCTGGCGGGATAGCTGGGATGCGCCACCGAGCGGCTAGCTCTTCTTGGGCTCCGGTTTGGCAGCTGGCTTGTCCGCCGGGGCCGCGCCCTTGGCTGCCGGCTTGGCGGCTTTCTTGGCGAAGTAGTGGTTGTAGGCCATGCGGCGGCTGACATTGGTGTCGAGGTCCCACTTCACCGCTCGCTCTGCGAACTTGCGCTGCGATTCGGCGATCTCCTTGAACATCGGGTTCTGCCCGGAATACTTCGCCTCGACCTCGTCGAAGACGACGAGCTGCTTCTGCAGCACCGAATCCGGCGTCTTATAGAACCTCACTTTATCTTTGGTTTGCATTTCGATGTAGTCTTTCGAGTAGCGGTCGATCGCTTTCCACGACATATCCTGGGAAGCAGCCTCCACGGCGTATGCGATGATCGCCCTCATCTTCTCCGGCAGCGCGTCGAACTTGGTCTTGTTAAACAGGATCTCGAACTGTTCGGCGTTCTGGTGGTAGCTTTGCAACATACAAATCTTGGAGACGTCGGGGAAGCCGAGGACACGGTCGGAGGACGCGTTGTTGAACTCCGCCGCCTCGATCAGACCACGGTCCAACGCCGGCACGATCTCGCCGCCGGGCAGCGCGTTCACAGCCGCGCCGAGGCCGGTGAAAAGGTCAATCGAGATGCCAACGGTGCGGAACTTCATACCCTTGAAGTCGTCCGGTTTGGTGATCACCTTCTTGTACCAGCCGAGCGGCTGGGTCGGCATTGGACCGTACGGGAAGGAAACGACGTTGGCATTAAGCGATTTGTAGAGCTTCTCGAGCAGCTCCTTGCCGCCGCCGTACTTGTGCCAGGCGAGCAGCATGTTGGCGTCCATGCCGTAAGCAGGACTCGACCCCCAGAGCGCAAGCGCCGTGCTCTTGCCGTAATGATACACGAGGACGCCGTGACCGCCGTCGAGCGTGCCCTTTGACACGGCGTCGAGCAGGCCGAAGGCCGGCACGACCGCGCCGGCAGGCAGCACCTCGATCTTGAGGTCGCCGCCGGTCATGTCGTTGACCTTCTTGGCGAAGTCGAGAGCATACTCATGAAAGATATCTTTCTGCGGCCAGGTACTCTGCCAGCGCATCGTGGTCGGTCCCTGCGCCTTCACGATCGCCGGGAAGCCAAGCGCCGCCGCACCTCCTGCAGCAACCGCAGCCTTAAGGACATTCCGGCGTGAGATCTTCTCAGCGCCTTGTTCCTGGACTTTCTTTCGATCAGTCATGGTCCTTCTCCTTTCGTAACTGGTATGTAATATCCGTAACTGGCATGCAACATTGCGCCACATGCTTATATATATTTTGCAGATTCGCGTCAATCCCTATTGACACCCCCTTACATCCTCTGAACCAGATACAGGTGAGAAAAATTCAGGGGACAAGGGAGGCGTTCTAGCAGCAGAGGAGGGACCCCCTACTTTAGACTTGACTGGCGCTTCATCCGCGCTGTAGCATCCGCTATCCTTTCGACGCTCCCACCGGCGCACAGTAACCGACCCGGCGCGGCCGCTCCAGATCGGAGAACAGGGCAGCCTCTAGAGCAGAGGAAGCAAGATTGGAGTCGTAGAAAATTGATTGACAAAACCCCCGACACTCAGCGGCGCCTCGCAGCAATCGTGTTCTGCGACATGGTGGGCTATAGCCACCTCATGGAGGAGAGCGAAACCCAGGCTCTCCAGCTCCTCGGGGAATACCGGCAGATCGCCGGCAAAACCATTCAAGACCACTCGGGAGAAATCATCGACACCGTTGGGGACGGTTTTTTTGCGGCCTTCAGCAGCGCCGTGCAAGCCGTCCGCTCCGCGTCCGCCTTCCAGAAAGAGCTAGCTGCCCGCAATCGGCGCGACGAAGGCGGCCAGCCGCTCCTGGCTCGCATTGGCATCCACCTTGGAGACCTGTTACAGGAGGGCCAGCACCTCTTTGGCAGCGGGGTCAATGTCGCCAGCCGCATCGAGCCCCTGGTCCCGCCGGGAGGCGTTTACATCTCCGGCGAGGTCTACCAACAGGTCCGCAACCAGAAAGGCCTCTCCTTCCGAGATCTCGGAGAGAGACAGCTCCGCAACATCAAAGAGCCAATCAGGATCTACGATCTGGTGCCCAGTGAAGCAGCGGGTGAGCCCAAGTCCCCGGAAACCCGCACCGGCGTGAGGTCGATCGCCGTTCTCCCGTTCCACAACATGAGCTCCGATCCGGAGAACGAGTACTTTAGCGACGGAATGACCGAGGAGATCATCACCCGCCTCTCGAAGATCCGGGAGCTCAAAGTCGCCTCCCGCAGCACTGTCCTCCGCTACAAGGGAACCGGCATTGACCCGCGGGAGGTAGGGCGGGAATTAGGAGTGGGGTCCGTTCTTGAAGGGAGCGTGCGCAAGCTTGGCAAGCGGCTTCGGATCACGGGCCAGCTCATCAACGCCGTGGACGGCTTTCACCTCTGGTCTGAAGTGTACGATCGCAACTTAGATGATCTGTTCGAGATCCAAGACGAGGTCTCCGAGAAGATTGCAGAGGCTCTCAGAGTGAACCTCAGTGAGGCCGAGAGAGTCCAGCTCTCGGCCATTCCCACTCAGAGCATTGAGGCCTACGACTACTACTCCCGCGGCAGGCATCTTTTCTATCAGTACACAAGAGGAGGAAACCGGGCCGCCATCGAGATGTACCTCAAAGCTCTGGAGCTGGACCCGAATTATGCCCTGGCTTACGCCGGCCTTTCCCTTTGCTATGCGCAATTCATCAATAGAGGTTGGGACGAGAAGGCGATGTGGCTCGGCAAGGCTGAGGAAGCAGCGCTCAAAGCATTGGGCATCGACCAACGCCTGCCAGCAGCCCATTTCGCCCTCGGCTTCGTTTATGAAATGCGAGAGGACTGGGACCGGGAGGAGGGAGCCATGAGGCGAGTCCTCCTCTTGGATCCTAACCACGCCCATGCCCATGATAGCCTAGGGGATGTTTACTATCATCGTGACCAGCTCGAGGAGGCGATCGCCGAGTATCAAACGGCCTTAAGGCTCGATCCCTTCCACCCCAAGGCTCTCATTCAACTAGCGGCCACTTACGAAAAAGCGGGCCGGTATCGCGCGGCGATCGCTCAGCTCCAACGAACTTCCGAGCTCCTTCCCGACTTCGATTGGACTTGGATTTACCTCGGCGATCTCCATCATTCGAGGGGAAACTATGAGCAGGGCCTGCAAGCCTACCAGCGCGCCCTCGCGATCGATTCCTCCAGTGTCGATGCCAAGGTGGGGCTCGGCCTGACCTACGCCGGTATGAAACGGTTTGAGGAGGGCGAGCAGATCGCCAACGAGCTACTCACGTTGAGTAGCAAGTCTCGGGAGGAGAATGCCGACTACCTGTTCTTAGTTGCAATGCTCGACCGCACCCGTGGAGATCATGAGAAGGCTATCACGTGGCTGGAAAAGGCCATGCTTGTTGCACGCAGAAGATACCACCGCGTTTACATGGGGGCTCTTGCGGAGACTTATACCTTCAAGGGAGACCGGGACAATGCGATTGCTTGTTACCGGAAGGCCCTGGAGTCCGAACGACACTCCTCCCCACACATGATCCAGTTTCACTATCGTCTCGGCTTGCTGTGCGAGGAGAATCAAGACTTCCGTGCCGCAAGCGAAGCTTACCGACGCTTTCTGCATTTTTGGAAAGATGCCGACTCGGATCTGCCCATGTTGTCCGAGGGCAAGGAGCGGCTCGGCGCCCTTGAGGTCCAGGCGACTCCCTGATGTCGTCGATGAGCTCCCGTTGTTGGCGACCAACTATCCTTCCCTGTCTCAAACGTTGCGATCGAGTACATCTGCTTGCGCCCCATCTTGCCCTCGGATAGGCTTCTTTCATGTTCGTCAGTAACCTTCCTTCAAGCTCAATCCTGGCATTCGACCAGGAGGATTCTAAAGAATGAGCCGCGATGCCCTCATCCAGGAGCTGCGTGGAATCGTGGGCGATCATTACATGCTCATTGAGAAGGAAGATGTCATCGTCTACGAGCAAGACGGCTCGATCTTCCAGGTCATGCCGGAGATCGTCGTGCTGCCCGGCGATGTCGAGCAGGTGTCCGCCGTGATCAAAGCGGCGCGGCGAGCCAACGTCCCCATCGTTCCTCGCGGCTCAGGGACTGGACTTGCTGGCGGCGCGGTTCCGGCCGAAGGCGGCATCGTCCTATCGTTGGCGCGTCTCAACCGCATCCTCGAAATCGATCTAAAAAACAGCCTCGCCATCGTCGAGCCAGGTGTGATCAACCTCGATGTGACCAAGAGCCTACTAAAGGACGGCTTCTTCTATGCGCCCGACCCAAGCAGCCAAGCCGCTTGTTCTATTGGTGGTAATATAGCGAACAATTCCGGCGGCCCTCACACGCTCGCCTACGGTGTGACCACGAATCATGTCCTCGGCATCGAGGTGGTCCTTGATGATGGCCAAGTCGTCTGGCTCGGCGGCATGGTTCCTGACTCGCCAGGCTACGACCTCTGTGGTGTCTTTGTCGGCTCCGAGGGGACGATGGGGATCGTCACCAAAGCGGCGGTGCGCCTGATGAGAACGCGCGAATCGGTGCGCACGCTGCTGGCGATCTTTGACCAAACGGATCGGGCGACGCAAACCGTCGTCGATATCACTGCCGCGGGGATCATTCCCGCCGCCCTCGAAATGATGGATCGACTGACGATCGAGGCGGTGGAGAGAGGTGCTCCGTGCGGCTACCCGAGGGACGCAGCCGCAGTCTTGCTTGTCGAGATAGAGGGCGTGCGCGAGCACACCGAACAAGCGATGGCGCTCGTTGAGTCCATCTGCACCAAAAACCGCGCACGCGAGGTTAGACTTGCCAAGGACGAAGCCGAGCGCCAGCTCTTATGGAAAGGTCGCAAAGGAGCGTTTGGCGCTCTGGGTCTGCTCGCGCCCAATTATTATGTCCAGGATGGAGTTGTGCCGCGCAGCCGGTTGCCTGAGATTATGAGGCGAATCGCGGAAATCAGCCAACGCTACAGCCTGCAGGTGGCCAATGTCTTTCACGCAGGCGACGGCAATCTGCACCCCAACATCCTTTTCGACATGCGCACGCCGGGTGAGCTGGATCGCGTCATCGAAGCCGGCGGACTCATCGTAAAGGCATGTATCGAGCTTGGTGGCAGCATCACCGGCGAACACGGCATCGGCATCGAGAAAAAGGCCTACATCGGATTGCTATTTAACAGTGAAGATCTGGAGGCCATGATGCGTGTGCGGCGCGCTTTCGATCCCGAAAGCCGCTTCAACCCGGCGAAGCTCTTTCCGACTCCGGCGACCTGTGGCGAGATCCGCAGGGAGCCAGCGAAGATTCCTGCCGGTCTGTGGATCTAAAATATCTTGTTTCTAGTTCCAAATTTCTCGTTGCTAGTTAGGACTGGAAACTAGAGACCAGAAACTGGGGGGCCGTTGCATTTGGATCAGGTTGAGCAGAAACAAGACCATAGTCATCGGTCGAAGATCGAAGCGCTGAATGTTCCCGAACTTTATCAGTGCGTTCACTGCGGCCTCTGTCTCAACCAATGTCCGACCTACCGAGTGCTTCATATCGAATCAGAATCGCCCCGCGGCCGGATCCACCTGGTGCGGGCGGCAGCGGAAGGGCGCATCGAGCCGAATGAGCGATTTGGAGATCATATCTATCTCTGCTTGATGTGCCGGGCCTGCGAGACCGCCTGCCCTTCCGGCGTTCAATACGGCCGCATTGCGGAATCGGCGCGAGAACTTCTAGGGCCGCCGGGATCGCCGTTGGCCCGCGCGCTAACAAAGTTCGCATTCATTTATCTCCTACCGTACGCGCCACGGCTACGGATGGTCGCAAGGTTTCTTAGACTCTACCAGCGAAGCGGAACCGAGCGCTTGGTCCACAAATACTTACCTAAGCGGTTGCGAGAGATGAATGAGATGCTGCCCTCAGTACCGAACCATTTCTTCAGGCCTGCAGCGGAAGTCATGCCAGCGATCGGAAAAACGCGGGCCCGCGTAGGTATGCTGAGCGGTTGCGTTATGAGCATTCTTTTCCCCGATATCAACGAGGCAACACTACGCGTGCTTCGACTGAACGGCTGCGACGTTGTGATCCCGAAGAGACAGATTTGCTGCGGCGCGCTCAATATCCACAACGGTGAAACCACGATGGCAAAAAAGATGGCCCGGCAGAATATCGACGCCTTCCTCGGCTCCAACTTGGATGCTGTCATTGTGAATGCCGCCGGCTGTGGCGCAGCGATGAAGGAGTATGGCCATCTGCTGCGGGACGATCCGACCTATGCGGAAAGGGCGCAGAGCTTCGGCCGGTTGGTCAAAGATGCCAGCGAGTTCCTGGCCGAACTCGGGCTGGTCGGCCCCCTAGGCCAGATCGAAATGGCTGTCACCTACCAGGATCCCTGTCACCTAGCACATGGTCAGAAGATCAAGGCGCAGCCGCGCCAGCTTTTAAAAGCTATTCCTGGGATTCAATTCACCGAAATGAATGCCTCGGATCGCTGCTGCGGCAGCGCCGGGATTTATAATCTCACCCATCCTGAGATGTCCCAGGAGCTTTTGAGGGAAAAGATGGAAGCGATTGCGCAAACTTCTGCCCAAGCGGTAATCGCGCCGAACCCCGGCTGCATGCTCCAACTTCGCTACGGGGCAAAGCGCTACGGTCCGCCGGTCCAAGTGTTCCACTTGATGGATCTCCTCGAACGCGCTTACGACCCCGCCCAAAACCCTTCATCGAAATGAAACTTTCTATTGAAGCGTTAAGCGCCAGATTAGCAAGCGATCTCGGCGCTGGATCAGTAGAATGCAACCCATCCTCCCTGGCCTCTTACGCCGTAGACGGCAAAGTTCCAACCCTTCTTTGTCTTCCCTCTGCGCCGGAGCAGGCGAGCTCGATCCTACGCATCTGCGCTGAGGCTCAAGCCTCAGTCATTCCGTGGGGCGGAGGAACCTCCATGGCATTAGGCAATCTCCCGCGCCGGGTCGATGTCGTAATCAGGCTGGAGAAATTGAACAGTCTTATCGAGCATGACGCCGCCAACCTCACAGCTACGGCCGAAGCTGGGATGAGGGTCGGCTCTTTTCAGGAGAATCTGCGCCAGCGGCGGCAGTTCTTACCAGTCGATCCGCCTCACCCTTCACGGGCGACAATCGGTGGCGTGGTAGCCGCAAACAGCAACGGACCCCGACGGATGGCGCACGGCGGTCTGCGCGATCTCGTCATCGGGATGAAAATGGTCCTTGCGACGGGCGAACAGATCAAGGCCGGCGGCAAGGTGGTGAAAAACGTGGCCGGTTATGATGTGTGCAAGCTCTTTGTTGGCTCGCTGGGAACACTCGGAATCATAACCGAACTGACGTTTAGGGTGGCGCCACTCCCAGAACGCGCGGCCTCCTTCTTCGTTTCAGGTTCGTTGGAACAGTGTACGTGCTTTGTTGACAAGCTACATTCTTCGCCGCTGCTTCCGGCGGCCGTAACCATCCTTAGCCCCGACGCAGCCAAAGCTCCCGGTTACAGTCGGCAAACAACTTCTGTCCTGACTTGGGTTGAGGGGTTTGAGGAAGCTGTCACGAGACATGTTCGTGATCTGAAAGAAATTGCCCAGCAAGTTGGACTTACCTCTGAAGAATTCCGGGATGAGTCCCACCAGCGGCTCTGGGAAGAGATCGAGAATTTTGGGATGAATGGTGAGGGGATTCTCTATCGCATTACCACTCCCTCTGGATCAGTGGCGGACGTATTGTCTGTGGTTAACCAGTGGGGGATGTCCGAAAAGCCTATTCGCTACATTGCTCACGCAGCCACCGGGACAATCTGGCTGCTACTGGATGCCGATCCATCAAGCATCGAGTGGTTTCCCAGACTTGCTGCCCTGGCAGAAAACCATAGAGGGCATGCGGCGATAGCGGCGGCACCTCCTGGGTTAAAAGAGGGCATCGATGTTTGGGGCCAACCTCCTCCCAGCATATCACTAATGCGCGAGATCAAGCGCCAATTCGATCCTCATGGCATTCTCAATCCGGGGCGGTTTTTGGCTTACCTTTGAGGCCCAGTTTTTTGTATTTATGGATAATCTACAGCCCGAAGCGCGAGAACGGGCTTGTCGCAGATGATTGACCGCCAATCCAAAGCCGCACGGCGGGCTGGGCGGTGAGATCGATCAGGACATCAGAAGCACTAGCGCGACTGCGCTCACTGCGCAGCAAAACCCGATGGCGCCCACAACGAAGCCATGACCTAACTTTTCAAAGAACCCGTTATCCGTTGGTGGGGGAACATCCGGTTTGAGTATTCTTTTGGAATGAAATGGTTGTTGCATGGAGCGAATATCTACGCACAAACTGTGCCAGTGTCTGGGAGTATTCCGGAAAGAAAAGAATCGCGGTGTCTTAAGGCTTTTGAACGAGACAAGATGATCAGAACATGACAGCAAACCGCCAAAAATGTCCTGAATCAACATCGAGATGTCCACCATGACATTTGTCCCTACTCTCATGTCGAAAACTATCGCTGGCTGAGCTGTTGACTATCCGAACCGGCAACGTGCTCGTTAACAAATTCCTCCACCACGCAGGGAACGGGAAGGAACAAGTAGTCAAACCGTAAATCAAGCCGCGCTCGCGTTGAAATGATTTCAAGTCTTGCCATGGTGATAGTCAGCCCTACTCGGCTCGTAGGAAAATCCCTGCAAGAACTACCTCATGCAAGGATATCCGTAACAAAAATGCCTCAAAATGCAAAGACAAAAGTGTTTGGCATATCGTTTGCGGCGCAACAAAAACGAGCACGATGGAATCTGTCGTTGGAATCTTCATTAATGTGCGCGCCGCCAAGCAAGCGATCAAAGATCTGCAAGCGATTGGCATCGCCAACTGGAATATAAATCTTCTAACGCCTGGAGCGTCAGCACATGAGCTTCAGGCTGTACCGAAAGATGAAGGGGAGCAGCCGGGCATGGGGCAGGCTCTGGGAGCTGTTGTGGGTACGGGCCTCGGTACTGCCGGAGGGGCATATCTTGGTATGGCCGCGGCCACAGCCGTCGTCTCGGGCGTGGGGCCGGTGATAGCGATTGGACTGGTCGCCTCGGGACTGATGGGTATCGCGGGTGCATTGAGCGGGGCGGCTGCGGGGGACGCTTTGGAGAATGCGCTTTCGGTCGGGCTGCCTAAAGATGAATGGTTCCTCTACGAAGACGCACTGAGGCAAGGACGCACGATTCTCGTCATTCTCACCGAAGATGACCCTCAGGCGGACTCCGTTCGTGCTATACTATCAAGACATGGAGCGGAAGGTATTGATTCGGCGCGCGAACGCTGGTGGATCGGCTTACGCAGTGCCGAAGAAGAGCATTACGCCGCGACAGGAGAAAGCTTCAGATCGATAGAGCCTACTTTTCGGCGCGGATTTGAAGCCGCCTTGCATCCCGAGATCCGCGGGCAATCCTACGATAGGGCCATAGAGTATTTGCAGCGGCGCTATCCGAGCGAATACAAAGAGAAGTCTTTTCGCTTTGGATTTGAACGCGGCCAACACTATTGGAAAATCAAAGAGAAACCAACCTCCACAGCCCACTAGCTGCGCCTTTAGTCATCGGCAACGATAAGATTGGAGCCACCCGCCGGATTCGAACCGGCGACCTACTGATTACGAATCAGTTGCTCTACCGACTGAGCTAGGGTGGCTCATTGAGGTTTAACGAAATGTAATAAAGCCGCGACAACAAAAGAGCCTATATAGGCGGCAAAGAAATCGAAAAGGTAGCGGAAACCGGTCAAACTGTCCAATAGTTCTCTTAAACCAAAATAAAAAAGAGCGAAATATCCCACGAATGAACCCACAACCCCGACGAAGAGGTAGAAAAAAAAGCCTCGGTTCGCACCCATCGCGACGGACTTACTGGCCGCAAAACCCGCTATCACGACGATGATCAAACTGGCCAGAAGATGCTCTCTGAAGTAATTTAAAACTGCCAAGCTATTTTCACTCATCGGCTTCATTCCGTACGGCGGCGAGAATCCTACGGGTTGCTTCCCCAGGCTCCGCTGCACCCAGCACGGCAGAAATCAGAGCAACCCCTCTGATACCGGTTTCCTTGACCTCGGCTGCATTCTCCTCTCTTATTCCGCCGATAGCATAAACAGGAAGAGAGACTTTTTCTACCACGTTTTTTAGAGGACCAAGCCCTTGGGGTTCCCCGTACACAGCCTTGGAGGGAGTAAAATAGATCGGTCCAAAAAGGATAAAGTCCGCGCCTGCCTGTTCGGCGGCCTCGGCCTCTCTGACCGAATGGGTAGAAACGCCGATCAGCTTTTCTTCTCCAAGGAGTCGTCGCGCAGCCTCAATCGGCATGGAAGAGGTTCCGAGCTGCACTCCTTCCGCATCGACTTCCAATGCGACATCAATGCGGTCATTGATGAACAGGCTGGTACGATAGCGCTGGCAGAGTTTTTTTGCCTTTTCAGCCAGGATAAGAAGTTCCCGGCCGCTTAGATCCTTCTCCCTCAGCTGAACGGCTGTCACGCCGGCTTCCAAGGCCTGCTCAAGGATCCAAAGGAGATCCCTTCCGCCTGTTTGAGCGCGATCGGTTACAAGGTAGAGGTCAAAATGGGGAGAGCGCAATCGCAAACGAAGCTAGCCTAAAAAGCCCTCAAGCGGACTGGAGGCCATAGCGTAGAGCTTTTTAGGAACGCGCCCGGCCAGAAAAGCCTTTCTTCCTGCGTCCACCGCAAGCCGCATGGCCTCGGCCATCAGGATCGGATCCTTGGCGCCGGCGATGGCTGTATTCATCAGGACACCGTCGCAGCCCATCTCCATTGCAATGGACGCGTCGGAAGCAGTTCCCACGCCCGCATCGACAATGACTGGCACTCTGGCGTGTTCTAGAATTATGCGAATATTGTACGGATTTCGAATCCCCAAACCGGAGCCGATGGGAGCCGCCAGCGGCATCACGGCGGCGCATCCCATCTGCTCAAGTTTTTTTGCCGCCACCGGATCATCAGTGATATAGGGAAGGACAACGAAACCTTCCTTTATAAGGATTCGCGCTGCGTCAAGAGTGGCTGCTATGTCGGGAAAGAGGGTTCTTTCGTCACCAATGACCTCAAGCTTTACCATGTTTCCTACCCCGGCCTCGCGAGCGAGGCGGCAGGTGCGAACCGCCTCGTCCGCGGTGTAGCAGCCCGCCGTGTTGGGCAGGATCCTATATCTTTTGGGGTCGATGTAATCGAGAAGATTTTCTTTGTTGGGATCCGTAATGTTGACCCTGCGCACTGCTACCGTAACAATCTCGGCTCCCGAGGCCTCGATGGCTTTTTGCGTCTCACCGAAATCTTTGTATTTTCCGGTCCCGACGATCAGGCGCGATTTGTAGCTCCTTTCCGCCAGCTTAAAAACATCTTCCATTTTATCCTCCCCCGACAAAATGAACGATCTCCACGGTGTCCCCTTCCTTCAAAAATTTATCCTGAAAAGCATCCCGGGAAACGATATCTCGGTTAAGCTCGACAACGACTCTGCCGGGTCGAATCCCCAGCTGTTCGAGGAGTTGCGCAACGCTCAGAGCTGCTTGGATCTCTCTCTTTTCACCGTTGATCTGGACTATCATGCATTAAAAAACCGTATCCGACTTGACCACATCCAGTGGCCAGGGAATACGGTCTTAAGCTCGTCCCGTCGCGAAACGACAAGGAACCGCGACTCTCACGCTTCCCTACGCCGGCACTATCCGGGTCAGGTTCAGAGGGTTACCCGATAACTTCCGCCTCAGGTTCTCAGTCCGCCAGGCGAACACCCCTAGCTTAAAGAGAGAACTAACAAATGGGCGACGGCAAGTCAAACTTCGTTGAAGCGAGGTTGCCTGCCTCAAGTCCCCTGGAATTTCAAATTCTTAAGGTCCAAGGCTTTGAGCCGTCTTCGACCTAGCCGCAGAGAGCTTATAGTTCGACCGCCACGCTGGCGTAGCCCACGACTTCTCTCATGGGGACCGCGTCGCCGGAATGGCAGTGCTTGAGCAGTTGCGCCTGTTTGGCGCCGAGAGCCTTAGCCGCAAACAGGAAAACGGCCGCCGGGATTACCCCGCACATACTGATATTCTCCTCCTCCACGGTCTTCAAAAGCCCTGACGGATCGAGAGCCAATACAGGTTCCAAAGCCATTTGGTCCAGCCTTTCGGTTTCCTTAGGGGACAGATAATGGCTGAGATCGCTGCTGGCGACGATAACGGTCTTTTTTCCCGCCGCCGTCGCCGCTTCATACACCCGAGCGACCGACAGTCCGAGATCTTCGCATTCCCTATCCGACAGATAGGACAGCGATAGCGGTAAAAAAGTAAAGTCACTGAAGAGGCTTTGGAGGAACGGCAGCTGAACCTCAATGCTATGCTCTCGAAGATGAGGCTCCTCGTCTTCTTCTAAAAGGTCGCTCCGATGCTTAAGTTCTCTTGCCAAGTCTTGATCTACTTGTACCTTGCCTAGAGGGGTCTCCCAATGATCCAGCGGACTCAGCGCCGCCCGCGCCCCTCCGCCGCCGTGATTCACTCCCAGCAACACGACGCACCGTGCGTCGAGGTTCAGGCATGAATAGAAGTGCGCGGCGCAGGGACCGGAGTAAACATATCCGGCGTGGGGAACTATTCCTCCGAGAAGCGACGAAGAAGGGAATCTTTTACCTTGTGGGCCTAAACGATGCGAGGTGAAACACTCGTGCAACGATTCTCGGAGTTCATTAGGCTCCGCGGGATAGAATGAACCTGCCACAGCAGCGGGCCTGACTCGCATACAACGACTTCTAGTTTTGAGTGTTAGACTTATAAAAGACTAAGAACTCATGACTCAAAACTATTTTTAGGGGCGGCTATCTCAACCTGCAAGACTCCGATCCCCTCGATGTCTCCCTCGACTTTATCACCGGGCTTAAGAAAAAACGGCGGCACGCGAGCAAATCCGACGCCCGAGGGAGTGCCGGTGCTGATGATTTCCCCGGGCTCGAGGGTCATGCCGCTGGAGAGCGCCTCGATCGTCGTTGGAATGTCGAAGATCATGTTCCCCGTGTTGTCATCCTGCATGACCTGTCCGTTCACCCGACATATGAGACGCAACTTGTGAGGATCTGGGATGGCGCTCTTGTGAACGATCCAAGGTCCCATCGGACAATAAGTGTCGAGCGATTTCCCCTTGAACCACTGGCCGTGCTTACGCTGCAGATCGCGAGCGGTCATATCCAGACAGATCGTATAGCCAAAGATGTAATCGTAGATCTTCTCCTTGGGTATGTCCCTGCCTTTTTTGCCCACGATCACCGCCAACTCGATTTCGTAGTCGAGGCGCTCGGTCGCCTTATGATGGATGACTTTTCCCATTTGACCAATCACGGAGGTGGCCGGTTTGGTGAAAAATACCGGCGCTTCAGGATATTTCAATTCCAGGGCTCGTGCTCTTGCGCCCTCTTCAATGTGTTCCTTGTAGTTCACTCCAAGAAGGACGACATTCTTTCTCGGCCAAGGAATAGGGGAAAGGACTTTGACTTGATTGAGTTTCAACAAGACTCCGGCCTGCCGAAGCTTTCTCAAAACCTGTTCGTCTTTCCCGGCTACATACCGGGAGGCTTTTTTTGCCAGGCTAAGTGCCTTGCCACCCGCCTCGATAAAAGCCTGCATGCTGCTGAGATAGGGCGCCGAGCCCCCTCTGAGATAGCGCCGGTTCAGCTCCGCCAAGTCGATGATCTCGTCCCCCGGCCCCACCAACCCCAGGCGGCTCTGATTCTTTCGTAAAAAGGTCAGAAAGCGCATCGTGTCTACCTCCGTATCCCCTCGGGCCTCGGTTCGCCTTAAAAGATCTTTCAGCTATAGGAAAGGAAATCTTTGTTGTCAAGCCGCTTCAAAATATCAAAAAAATTTGGCGGAGGCTCGGCTTCGTGATAGGAGTAAATGACTCTTTGAGCCCATTCGCAAGGCAACGAAAAGGAAAAAAATTGTGGTGAAACATAAAACCCTGACTGTCGGTTGGATGTTCCTTGGCCTGCTCATGTGGAACCCTTCTTATGCGGTAGAAAAGGCCACCATTTCTTACTCGAGCCGAACCTATGCTTTCTTGCCTGCTCAGGTAGCGGCGGTCAAAGGTTTCTTTAGAGACGAATCGCTGGAACCTGTTCTGGTTCAAATGAGAAGTCAGACCGCTGTGCCGGCTCTGATAAACGGCGATATCGAATACACCCTGACCTTCGGCAACATCTTGACGGCTGCGATTCAGGGCATGCCTTTCAAGCTTCTGGCTGTTCTTACAGATAAGCCGCTGCATCACATCGTCTCGCGCCCGGCAATTAGGACCCTTGCCGAGTTGCGGGGAAAAAAGATTGGGACGCAAAGAATCGGCGGCTCAGACAACTTGGCAGCAGAGGCGATCCTTCAGGCGAAGGGAATAGATCCCAAGGAGGTCCAGTTTGTCACTTTGGGCGCCGATGAACCGGTGCGAGTCGAGATTCTGAAGAAGGGCTTAGTGGACACGATCTGCGTTTCACCTCCCGGCCCCCTTCGCCTGCAAAAGGAGGGGTTTAATATTCTCGGAGGTCCGAAAGACTTGAAGATCGGCAGCCCCATTTCCGCTGTCGCCACCACAGATTTGCGCCTTAGAGATCACCGGGATCAGACAAAAAGGGTCCTTCGCGCCATGGTGCGCGCGCTTGGCTTTATCCGAGAACGTAGAGATGAAGTCATCCCCATCATGATGCAATGGCTTAACCAAAGCCGAGAAGTGGCCAGTGAATCTTATGATCTGATCGTCCCCTCGTTCAGCCCCGACGGCGGCACCAGCGATGCAACCTACGCCTTTGCCATTGAAGCCCGCAAAGCAGCGCTCAAATCGGACCGGACAATTCCCTTATCGCAGGTGCGAGATGTGTCCTTGCTCACCGAGGTGCAAAAAGAATTGAGGTTCCGGTGATGCTCCTTAGACCTATCCATCTCAGATCCACGCCACTTTCGCGTTGGGTCGAAGCGTGTCGAGCTATTTGCGCGGATTTTCAGGCGGTGTTAATTTTCGACCATGAAAGGGAACAGGGAAAGTCGAACCGCAATGCGGGTCGGCGACCGCATTCTGGTCAACAAGGGAATCTCCCAAAAAGTCTATCGGGTGGCGCGCGTGGAAATCCCTCATTCCATGGAAAAAGTTTTTGTCACCAAATCGGGCGGCGATTTTACCATTGGTCTGAAGGTCTGGAAATCCGACTATGTCTGGAACGAGAAGAGCCAGATGTGGGTTCCCAAAAACTAACTATGAGGTTACGGCTCTCACCCAGACATTCACTGATTGCTGATCGCTGGCGCCCAGCGCGACAATTCCATGAAGCGAGATCTGGCGACTGCTCTCTCTGAAATCCGAAGTGGAAAGGCGCCTGCCGTACTCCTGCTGCATGGCGATGACTTCAGAGTACAAAGCGCAACCAAGGCCATTGTTGACCAACTCGTGCCCTCTGAAAACCGAGCATTCAATCTCGAGTCATTCAACGGCCAATCTACGCCGTGGGACCAGATCGAAGCGGCGCTCATGACTCCCCCGTTTTTCGCGGGGACAAAAGCGATCCTTATCGAAAATGCGCCTTATTTTCATTCGAGCGAGCACAAAGGAGGTCTAGCGGAAAAGATCTTTCAACTCTGGAGCGAGGGAAGAAAGGAAGAGGCAGCGAGGCTCCTGGCGCAGCTTCTCGGTCTCGAAGGATGGACCCAAGAACAGTGGGAAGGATTCCAGGGGTCTTTTTCCGCGACCCAGTTGGCCGATCTTTTCGACGACCCTGGTCGGGAAGCCAGAGAAGATCTCGATGAGATCTTGGCATTTTGCCGCACCTACAGAATCACTTTAGGCGCTTTTTCGAAGGGAGAAGAAAAGAGATTAACGGAGTTCTTGGAACGAGGGTTGCCTCCCTGGGCCGTACTTCTCATAACGGCCTCCCACTTAGACCGCCGGACTCGCCTCTATAAGATTTTCGAAGAAAAGGGGGGCGTCCTGGACCTGACCTTAGAGCGCGACCGAACCGGCAGAATTAGCCGTGAAAGGGTGGCTGAGTTCGTTGATCGACGTCTGAAAGAGGCGGGAAAGAAAATCGAATCGCAGGCCAAGGAGATCCTTCTCGCTCGGGCCGGCGAGGAACTGTGGGCGATTCACCAAGAGCTGGAGAAGTTGCTTCTCTACGTCGGAGAGGATCCATGGATCAAATCGAAGGATGTCGAAGAGGCCTTTTTGGATCATGGAGAAGGCTGGATCTTTGATTTGACCGGCGCTATCGCCGAGCGCGATTCCGTACGGGCTCTGGGCTATTTGGAGCGGCTTTTGTCTCAAGGAGAGCATCCACTCAAACTGCTAGCAACTATTGCAAGCGAGGTGCGGCGACTGCTGGCGGCGCGCCAGCTGATCGAGGGGGAGCTGCGCCACAAATGGCGCAAGCAGATGAGCTATCAGCAGTTTCAGGCAAGCATACCAGAACAGGGCATGCCGGTTCTCACCCGAAGTATGTATGGGGACTACATGACCTTTACAAAAGCGGACAACTTTACCTCTCAGGAGTTGCTGCGCTTCTTGGATTCGATCTACCAAACGGATATCCGGCTAAAATCGACCGGTCACTCTCCCCGCATATTGATGGAGCGACTGATCTTGGAAATGTGTCGAGGCTCTGCGCAACGCAAAATGCAAAATGAAAATTGAAAAATGCAAAATTCCTCTTACTTTTGCACTTTGCATCTTGCACTTTGCACTGGTCTTTCCGGAGAGTTGGGCAGGCATGGTGGTTCATGCCTGCTTCAGTCCCCTGGGAAAGTGCTCGAACTATATCATTCGAGAGATTGCTCAAGCCCAAAAGGAGATTCTGGTCGCGGTCTACGCTTTCACCCATGAGGAGCTGGCGCGGGCTTTGGTGAAGGCGCAGCAACGGGGCGTCCAAGTGCAGGTGATTTTAGACCAAGAGTTCGACGCCGCCAATGAACCCTCCAAAGGATTTTTTTTGCAACAGCAGGGGATTCCGGTCCGCCGGATTTCTGGAGCCCATCCAGTGAAAGCGGAAAAGGGGGTCGGATTGATGCACCAGAAATTCGCTGTGATCGATCGCAAGGTGGTTTTCACAGGGTCCTATAACTGGACTGTGGCAGCGGAAAACTATAATGACGAAAATCTCCTTTTCTTTCGCGATGCGGCGCCGCTAGCCGAAGCGTATCGCAAAGAGTTTTTTCGGCTCTGGGAAAAGAAGGGATGAGGCTTATCTCTTTCGGCAGATTCCTTTTGATCCTAGCCGCTTTCTTGGCGGGCTTTCTCTCCCACCTCTTTTACCAACGCTGGAACGTTCCTCCGCCAGAACATCAAGGATATCCTGTCACTTTCTCTCCTTCACCCCCGCCCCCGGCCCGAGCTTTCGAAATTCCTCTCATCGAAGCGAGGGAGGTAGAAAAGATTAAAGCCTTGGCCGGAAGTCGCGCCAAGATCCGAGGGAGGATTTTTCGGGTTGGCTACTCGGCGAAGAGTGATACCTACTTCCTGAACTTTGGCCCTTCGAGCTCTTCGTTCACGGGCGTGATCTTTGCCTCAGCTGTGGAGCGATTTCAAAAAAACAAACTTAATCCGAAGCACTATGAGGGAAAAGAGGTTGAACTGACGGGCGAGATTAGAGATCATCCCCAGTATGGATTGGAAATGATCCTCGAAGAGCCGACACAAATCAAGCTGCTGGACTGAACTTTGGAGCCTAAAAGATATGTTTTGAAAAATTCGCCTTTCAGGTACAATAAAGCCCTATGAGAGAAGAGAAGAAAAGATGCATGATCTGCGGCAAGCTGGTTCTGATGATCAAAGGCGGAATCTGTGATCCATGCCAAGAAAAGATTCGCGGGGAGGCATTAGGGAGGAATGCGGACGCACGCAACCAGGCGGAAAAAGAGCTCAAAAAGCATGGCGTGCGAACGGACCTCGGAAGGCCGGAAACCAAGAAATAGCCTCGCCTCAGCAATGATCGGCGAAAATGGATAGTAGAGAAAATTTGGAAAAGGCCTTGAAGCTCTTCCAGGAGGCCTACCACCATCAAATGGCAGGCGACCTGGAACGGGCTATGGACCTGTACCGACAATCCATTCATTGTTGGCCGACGGCAGAGGCGTATACCTTTCTTGGCTGGACCTATAGTTTTTTGGGGCGCTACGACGACGCAATTGAGGAATGTAAGAAGGCGATAGCCATCGACCCGGAGTTCGGCAATCCGTACAACGATATCGGAGCTTACCTGATCAACCTTGGAAATCTTGATGAGGCCATCCCGTGGCTTGAAAAAGCGATCCAAGCCGGGCGATACGAGGCGTATCACTATCCGCACTGCAATCTGGGCCGCGTCTATTTAGCCAAAGGGATGCTGAAGAAGGCTCTTGAGGAATTCGAAAAGGCACTTGCGATTGAACCCAACTATCCCCTAGCCCGACAGGCCGTGGAAGCCATCCAACAGCAGCTTCAATAAAAGAGATTTTCACTTTTCATGCAATCCATTCTCGGCTCATTTGTCCATGAGCTCTACCCGAATGCGCCCATTTATGGTATAAGGGTGGGTCGTATTCTCAACGGAGTACAGCCTCAAGGAGGATCAAGCGTTCTGAAAGGCCAGAAACAGTATCTTTTCCTCTTCCTGCTCTTCCTTTTTCTGATTGCCTTCCCTTTCCCCGCGGCGTGGTCCTATTTTGCCGAGGAAAGAGTCACGGCTCGAGCAGCCTTCCTCGTGGATGCCAATAGCGGCCAAGTTCTCTATCAGCGGGAAGCTGACCTATCTCTCTCGCCGGCGAGCACGACAAAAATTCTTACTGCCATCGTAGCCCTGGAAAGTGGAAGGCGGCCGACGGAGCTCCTGCGCGTGACCAAGAGCGCCACGCGCGTTCCGTCGTCGAAACTCAATCTTAGGGTGGGCCAAAGCATGAGCATTCATGATCTTCTCTATGGCCTGCTCCTTACTTCCGCCAACGACGCGGGTATCGTTTTGGCTGAAGGACTTGCAGGGTCGGTGGCACGTTTTGGAGAACTCATGAATCTAAAGGCGCGTGAGATCGGGGCCATCAACAGCCGCTTCGTGAACCCGCACGGGTTGACCGCTCCGGAGCATTATTCCACAGCCAAGGACATGGCGTTGATTTTTAGCTATGCCATGAAGAATCCTGAATTCCGTGAAATCATCCAGACCAAGACGGGTTCCGTGAGTTTCATATCGTCCGGGAAGACCAGAAAGATGCGGCGCATATCCGTCCGCAGCCATAATCGTCTGCTCTGGAATTTTGATGGGGCTATCGGAGGCAAGACCGGCTATACCTTTGCGGCGCAGAAGTGCTTCGTGGGTGGAGTCTCCCGCAACGGAACTACCCTGATCGTATCGGTCATGGGTTCCAGGGACCTGTGGGGAGACGTAAGAAGACTCCTTGAGCACGGGCTGGACAACCACGAAACCTTAAAAATCACCGCGCCTGTCGCGCCCGTCTTTGCGAACGGGAAACTTCTCGTCCGTCAACCCAAAGCGTCCCCTTCTATCCTTACCTCAGAGGAAGAGACCCGGATTCAATCAACTGACGGATACGTTCTCCAGATCGCTTCCTTCAGAGAACGGGAGCGAGCAGAGAACCTGCAAAAGTGGATCCTGGAAGGAGGCTATCAGGCCTTCCTAGAGAGAGCCGCGCTCAATAATGGAGAAACGACCTACCGGGTCCGGATCGGTCCCTACCTGCAGCTGATCCAAGCTCAAGAGGCCGCACGCGAAATTGAGCAAAAAAGCGGCTACCGGGCTATCATCCTGCCTGCATCTCCCGTAAACGAGTCTGCCGAAAGACCGAGCTGATCGTCCGGCCTATTGAAGAAGACCCCATCCTAGATTTCGATCACCATCCCGTCTTCGGCCACTTCCACTGGCAATTCGCCCTTCCTTGTCAGCATCTCGCTGCTCATGTGCGTTAAAACGAGGCGTCTGCATTCCAGCCGCGAAAGGTTTTCTTGAAGCTTTCTGTAGTTCATGTGATTAGGAGATTCCCGATCGTAGAAGCAGCACTCACAGAGGAAGAGGTCCACTCCTCGAGCATGCGTGATAAAGACATCGGTCCACGCGGAATCTCCCGAATAGAGAATTCGCTTTCCTTCATAAGTCAATTTGAAACCTAAGGAGATGTCACGAACTTGGTGGGGGACGCGAAAGGGAAGAACTTGAATTCCCCCAATCGCCTCTTGCCGCTCTGATTCCAGCACATCAAACACGATCGGAGGAAGTTCCGTTACCTCCGCGGCGTCGCCAAACATCAAGCGGTAGAGGTTCTTCACCCGCTCTTCAGTTCCCGGTGGACCCGCGACATGAAGAGCCGTAGCGCGCGGATTTTCGTATAAGTACTCCAACAAAAAGAAAGGCACTCCGCCGTAATGATCGCCGTGCAGGTGGCTCAAGAAGATGGCATCCAGCTGTTTCGGATCAAAACCCGCCCGCTTGAGCGCCAGAAGGGTTGTCGGTCCGCAATCCAAAAGAAAGAGGCGATCCTTCGCTTCTACAAGGTAGCCGCTATTGTTTCTGCCTCCGCTGCCAAAGGCGTCTCCGCAACCGAGAATGTGAAGCTTCATAATAACCTCGATTTCGACCGTATGAATTTATCGCTTTTTTTATCCTTTTTGACAGATTTCCCTCGGGCAGCGGAAAGATCACGCTCCCTAGGAATGGAAACAAGCGGGTTGCTTTTTATGACCCATGAGTCTAAACTTTTTCGCGTGTCGACTGGAAAACGACCCTTCTTCTCACGCTACAGCACAAGCTTATGGATCCGCTTCCTTCGATTTAATCTCGTCGCAAATAAAAAGCTGCAAGACAGTCTGGAAGAGTTAGGTCTTACCCCGCCTCAATTCTATGTTCTGGCGACACTCGGCTACGCGGGAGGCCTTCCCTTCGGCGACATCGGAGAGAAAATGATGGTCACGGTGAGCAACTTGACCGGTATCGTTGACCGACTGGAACAGAAGGGTCTGGTCACCCGCGAAAGAGACTCTGATGATCGCCGGGTCATCCGCGTCAAACTGACGGAAAAAGGGACCAAGCTCTATAAGAATACCATCCCTCTTTTCGAAAAATGCATCTCGCAGTTTTTCTCCCCCCTGAACAAGGCGCAACAGAAGGAGCTGGCTTCCCTGCTGCGAAAGTTAATCCATATTTCCTGGGCCCACTAGCCTCCTTGTTGTTGTCAACGAGCACACTCTCGTCAAAAAAGACCCGGAACCCAGCGCGCCACTTTGGCTCGGTACTGGAGGTACGGCTCACCGAAAGATTGAGCCAAGTTTCTTTCATCCTCCAGCACACGGCGATGAAACCAAAGAGCTGTTGCGACCGTGATCAAAGCTGCCAAGAGAGATTGGAGGGTGAGAGCCAAGCCGATCAGGAACAAAACATGCCCAAGATACATCGGATTGCGGCTGTAGGCGTAGGGTCCGTCGGAGACGAGCCGCACGGGCGGCTTTTCCAGGCCGGGGCCGCCGCCACCGTGCTTTGTTCTGTAGAGTCCGCACAGGCGGTACTGCAGATAACCCCAGAGCATGAGCGGCAGAAAAACGAGATTGATGCGCAAGCCGCCTCGGTTTAAGAAAGACTCCCACGCGAGCGTGACAAGAGGAGAGAGAAGAAAGGTTCGAACCGGAGTTCGACGGAGAAATCTCACGTCCAGGACGTTACTCTATCTTTAAGGAGTTTCCAACAGTGCCCTACGATCAGACAACGATCCTCGTCGCCGCAGCCCTGCTGCTCGCTGCTTTCGTCAAAGGGACGACCGGCCTGGGGTTTCCGCTGATCGCCACCCCGATGGTTGCGCTTCTGTTGGACATCCGCACTGCCATCACTATCTTAATTATTCCCAACATCGTCATGGACATCGCTCAGGTCTTTCGCGGCCATTTTCCCGTTGCGGTGCTCCGGCGATTTGCCTGGTTACTCTTGTTAACCGTCATCGGCGTCTTCTTGGGGACGAAGTTTCTCGCTACCCTACCTCTCTGGATCCTCAATTTCTGCCTGGGCATGATGGTGCTCATCTTCGTTTCGTCGACCCTTTTTCATTTTGACTTCGAAATTTCGCCCCGTGCCGAAGGCATTCTTTCCCCTGCGGTGGGCGTGATCGGGGGGTTTTTGAATGGGATGACAAATGCGGCCGGCCCGGCGCTCGCGGTTTATCTGTACGGTCTCAAACTAGAGAAGATGGATTTTATCAAATCCATTTCGACGATCTTCATCGTCACCAAAGTAAGCCAGCTCGTTGCCGTGTCAACGTGGAACCTTTTCAATCGGTCAACCTTGACCCTATCGTTGGAGGTCACTTTGTTTGTCCTGCTGGGTTTTTACGTCGGACTGAAGGTCCAGGACCGTGTCAACCAGCAAACTTTCAATCGCGGTCTGCTTCTTGTACTGTTTGTGATCGGAGTAGTTCTGCTCGTGCGCTCTCTGCGACAGGGACTGACTTAGCACTTAGCGGTAGTCTCGATCTCAATCAGCTTCCCCTCCGCGGAGTATCCGTCCACCCAAGAGTATTCCAATTTCGGAATCTTAGCTTGGACCGTTTTTCGGAATAACTCTCGGAGTGTTTCGGCCTTCTGGCTTCTATGGAGATAGAAGGAAACGTTGACCACTCGATCCCAGGAGCTGCCCGCATCGGTAAGAGAAGCTGAGATCCGTGGCAGAATGTTGGCCACCTGATCTTCCAGCCCGGGAAGAACGGTCGTCACCCCGGAGAGAAAGAGGACAGAATCGTAGATCAGATACCGCAGGGGAACAATGGGTGGGTCATATTCCTTAAGAATTTTCTCAGCATCCGATTGCGAGGGTCTCATAGCGAGAAGGTCCAAAGCGACGCGAGCGCCGGAATCGAAATGGAGGGGCGAGATGTAGCTGGAACTCGCTGACCGAGCCCTGCCCGATAGGATCTTGAACCTTTCCGTCCCTCCCAGATCCCTGCTTTCTCGATCTCTGCCCCAGAGCCGGGTGCGGACTGTATTCTCTACTGAAAGACCCATCCCCTTGAGCTCGCCATCAAAGCCCAGGAGGAGATCCCGTGTTTGCTCCGTCGCTGTCGCACCCGATTGAGCCTCAGAGCAAAGCGTCACAAATTCTTTCCCTAGCCACGAGAAAATTTTCTTCGTCATGATGAACCCCTTACCGAGACTCTCTCAACCCCAGATCTGCTGCGCGATGTCTACGACAAGTCTCAGCTTGTAGCGCTGGTCGTCGAAAGAGATGTTGTTCCCGATGATAGAGGAGGCAAAGCCGCACTGGGGGCTGATCCCCAACCTCTCCAACGGAACATAGCGGCCGGCCTCGGATACCTTCTGCTTGAGTTCCTCCATATTTTCCAAGCGCGCCCTCTTGGTCGTCACCAACCCCAACACCACGAACTTATCTTCCGGTACATCCTTAAGCGCCTCAAACGAGCCAGAGCGGCCATCATCGTATTCAAGCAGGAGCCGCTGCGCATTCACCCTACGAAACAGCTGCCGACTGACAGGTTCGTAACCGCCTTCGGACAGCCACCGGCTGCCTTGATTCCCGCGTCAAACATGAAAGCCGAACGTGACCCCAGGAAAGCCCTCCATCACGGCGTTGTCTAATTCGACTCCCAGTGAAAGCCACTGGTCCAAGCGCCAGCCCTGCCTTTCATAAAAGCGTCGCGTCTTGGGGTCAAGCAGGAGACCATAGTGAGGCGCGTCTAATTGAATGTAAGTGGCACCGAGTCGAATCAATTCTTTGATCTCATCCCGTAAGATTTGGACGATGTCGGCAAGAAAACTATCAAGCGTCGCGTAAGCGGCCTTCGAATGTTTGGCAGACCAGAAGTTAACCCACAGCCCAGGGCTCGGCAGCGTGATTTTAGCTGTGTGGTTGGTTTTAGTTTTCAGGTAGACGAATTCATCCACTGAAAGGTAGTGCTGGCGGACGAGCTTGGCGACGACGCCTAATCGACGCGGCCGGGGTGTTCTGTGAATTCCTTCTTCGTCGTACCAATGGCCCCAGAGAAAGGCGTCCAGGGTGAATTCGCCAAAGCCGCTGACCGCAGCGGTCATCTGGCTTTGAAAAGACTGCCGGCGCATCTCGCCATCGGTCACGACTTGGAGGTTGACTTCTTCCTGCAAGGCGATGGCGCTGTCCACGGCGCGATCTTCGATCCTCTTGAACTGCTGGGGACTGATGGTCCCGGCCGCGAGTTGGTCTTGGGCCTCAAGAAGCTCCGGCGGCCTAAGCAGGCTTCCGACGACGTCGGCATGAGCCGTGATCAAGATTCAGCACTCACAACTCAAAATTTATTACAGCGCTGGGGCGTAGAGATTATCCGGCAGGCTTTGGATGTATTCTACGGCCTCTTTCAAAGAAATGACGTCGGCGTATTTTGCGTTCATGTCGAAGAGGTTGATCTTATGCGAGGCTTGACCACGGTCGAAAACACACTCCTCGACAACGCAGACGCGAAAATTATAAGAGAAGGCATCGATCACGCCTGCTCGAACGCAGCCGCTGGTGGTGCAGCCCGTGACCAGCACGGTATCGGCATGCACTTCATTGAGCATGCTGATCAGCGGAGTTCCAAAAAACGGGCTTGGCTTTTGCTTCCGGATGACCACATCACCGTCTTGCGGCGCTATCTCCGCTATGATTTCGTTTCCCTTCGCCCAGGCACCACTCATGTCCTCCGAGCCCCGGCTGTTTTTCCCGTGCCAGCGACCGAAAGACATGGAGCTCCCACCCTCATGGCCCGTTGTGTAAAAGCTCGGCAGTTTCTTCTTCCGCGCCTCCTCGAGAAGCTCACGAATGCGGTAGACCCCTTCCCATCCCTCTTCGCCGCAGCTATTACGGAATCGCTCGATCGACTTGAGAATCGGTTCAGGCTTGTCGCCGACGAAGTTGTAATTCATGTCGATGACCAAGACAGCCGGCCGCTGACCAAATCCCGCGCGCTTGCCGTAACCGGACTTCGAGAAAACCTCTTTGTCGCGTTGTGTAAGAACATCATCCCAGATCGCCATAGCTCGCTCCTTTCTTAGACCCGCGTTACGAGTTGCCACCTAAATAAACAGGTGGCGTGCCCGTGTCAAGACCTTGTGAGGCGCCGGATGGTATGCTAATCCGGCGAAGACTTCAGTTGGGGAAGTCGTTTCCCACATTGATGTTGCGAAAGACCGCGTCACAGGAACAAAGTATAAATGACTTCGGTGCCAGAAACTAGAAACCTGAAACTCGAAACTGAAAACTACAAGCTGACCACGGTCTTAGCCCTTCTATTATTCGCCGGCTGTTCCACGATTTGGACTGCGGGTGAAGTCCCATTTGTCCCGACTCCTCCCGAAGTGGTTGACCGCATGCTTGAGCTAGCGGAGGTCAAAAGGGGAGATGTTCTTTACGACTTGGGAAGTGGCGACGGGCGGGTCGTCATCAGGGCGGCAAAGAAATACGGAGTTAAGGCGGTAGGGGTTGAGATCGATCCTGATTTAGTCCAGCGCTCTCGGGCAAAGGCAAAGGATGAGGGAGTCGATCACTTAGTAGAGTTCCGCGAGCAGGATGCCCTCACCGTCGACGTCTCGCCCGCAAGCGTGGTGACCTTGTACATGCTTCCCGAATTCAACGCCAAACTTCGGCCGATCTTTGATCGGCAGTTAAGATCCGGCTCCCGTGTGGTCTCCCATGATTTTGGCATCGACGGCTGGATTCCCATTAAAGTGGAAAAAATGGACGGCGGCTGGTATCACACGCATTTTATCTATCTATGGAAGGTACCGTAAGTTCGCCTCTACAGCGCCCGTTCTTTCTCACTGTGCCCAGCCGTAAAACCTTTCGGCGTTGCGGCCTAAGAGCTTTTCTTTAGCGCTCTCCGAAATGTCTTTCCTCCCTCGAATAGTGGAAACCACGTGGGGAAAGATCCCATCCCAGTGGGGATAGTCAGAGGCGAAGAGAATTTTATCCTCTCCGATGCGCTCGATGACGTAGGGAAGCATTCCCTCTTCCGGCTCTGCAGCGAAAAACCAATTGCCGTGGATGACATATTCGCTGGGCTTCCTCTTGCACAAAGGGGCTTCCAGCTTTCCCCGCTTTTCCCATTCCTCATCCATGCGCTCCATCCAGTAGGGAACCCAACCGACCCCACACTCGAGGAAGCCGATTCTCAGCTTAGCAAATCTCTCCGCTACGCCGCCGTAGATGAGCCCCGCGAACTGAATAAACGTCTCCACGGGCCGGCCAATCGTATGCATGTAGAGAAAACTGTCGAAGCGCTGCTCTCCGGCAGGCCCCTGGCGCCGGTTATGGACACAAAAGGGGACATTGAGGCGCTGGATCTCATCATAGATCGGCCAAAATTTCTCTGAGCCCAAATGCTCCTTCATTCCCTGGGAAGCCACAGCGACCGCGGCTAGTCCAAGCTTGGTGATGGCCCGGTCGACCTCATCCACGGCGGCTCTCACATCCTGAAAAGGGACCAGCGCGATCCCTTTGAGACGAGGGCTCTGCCTGCAGATATCGGAAATGAAATTGTTGTAGGCGCGCGCGTAGGCAATGGCATAGTTACTTTCGACGAAGCTGATCAGGGAGAAGCTACTGGTAGGAAAAAGAACCGAGACATCGATTCCCTCTTGATCCATATCTCTGAGGCGGGTCGGTAGGTCGTTATCTTCAAGCCCGCCGAGGCGCCCTCCCATGCTGGTGTCCAATCCGTCCGACGGAATAAGGGGACCGCGGCGGTTGCAGTACGGCTCGGGCAGATGGGCTCGGATATCGCGATCTCTCTCGACAATGTGTCCGTCGGCGTCGATGACCTTCATATTCCCCTCCTCGAGTGAATATTTGAAATCCGGCGGAAGAGAGAATATGCGTAAAAGGTTGGCTAAGTCAATTCCAAGTAGATTCTACGTAAAGAAGTTTGGTTCCTCGGAAGAAGTGCCTCGAGGGAAGTGAAACTAAGAGATTGGCGGCCTCTGAAAGAGACAAGCAGAGGCCCCTTGGCTCGCGCCGAGGAGCAGGCTCCCCTGCTTCTCTCTACTATACACGTTTCGCAACGGAGCCGTAACCCCGCTACCACTCTGCCCGCTGCTCTCGCAAGCGTCTGTTTTCTCTTCTCAGCCGTTCTAATTCGGCTTGATTAGAGTCGCTGCGTTGCGTGTAACTCGCCTGGCTCATCATCTGGTCGCCAATGAGGGCACCCGCGATGAGTCCAATCGGTCCGCCGATAGCTGCGCCAGCGGCCGCATGCCCGACGGTGCTGCCGATGATCGCGCCGCTACCCGCACCAATGAAACCTCCGATCAGGCCACCCTCCTCTCTCTGGGTGAGTGGGCGCGAACAGCCGACCACGGTTAACATTAAAACAGCCAAAACAGGTATGAACCAAGTTTTCCTCATAAACCAACCTCCTTTCATTCTAAAATCAGTGACGGTTAGCGCCTTTGTGCGTGCGCCGTTGTTGCTTCGCGCCACCTTACCTACGCCGGCTGCGCGACGCTAACTGTTCATCCTGCATCGCTACCGCCGGGATATCGGACTCCTTGAGTTCCTTGGTCTTCTCGACGTCCGCCTGCCGGGCCGTAACGACCCGAATCGGTCCCACCTGCTTCGTGTAGGTTTTAACCATCCATACCCTTCCTGTTATCCGGTTCATCTTGTACGCGGTATCCACAGGCCCATTCGGCGGCGTGATCGTATAGAGCCCGCCTAAAAACAGAAACACCAAAAAGGAGACAACTGTTCCGCTTACAAACCATAAGACTTTCTCTCTCATCGCTTTTACCTCCTTCCGGTTTATGTTTCTCTAATAAATGATCGAACCCTTCTCAATTTGACTTTTGCGGACCTCGTATTCCCGACGATCAATCCTCCCACTCCTGTAATCGTCTTCCAGCTTGTTCATCTGACGGTTCGCCTGAATTTCATAACCGGCGCCCGTCGCCAGAGCTCCGGTCGCGGCACCTCCCCAGAACTGTGGACTGCATCCCCACAGGCCAACAGTCGCAAGGATCAAGGTCAGAGCAGATCTTTTCATGTCAAGGTCTCCTTTCGATGAGATTTCGGTTAATACTCCCCTTGCCGTCTTAAGCGGTCCATTTCCTGCCGCTGGCGGTTAAGCTCGGCCTGGTTCCTTCGAATCTCGTGATCCTGGCGCTCGTTCTGGATCTCCTGGCCTTGCAATTGGTCCCCGACAAGCGCCCCAGCACCTAGACCCAGCGCTCCACCGATCAGAGCGCCCGCCGCCGGACGTCCGACCGCGCTACCGATGATTCCGCCAGCAGCGGCTCCTCCCAGAGTACCAATCCCGGCCCCTTTTTCGCGCGTGGTGAGGGGTCCACCAGCGCAACCTGTAAGAAAAAGCGCTGCTCCAAGCAAAACCCCAGCAGTCCTACTCATGAATTTTCGATTCCCGTCCATTTTTTCATACCTCCTTTTCTCTCATTAGCTCCCTTGATGTTCCTCGGGTTATTTGGTTGATGCATCACTCGGTTTGCTCTTTGGGTTACCCTTCTGTTTTCCCTTGCTAGGATTTGCCTTCCCGACGGACTCACCTTGATCATGGAGATCGGGGCGCTCATCAGCGCGCACCCAGCCTCGCTCGGGATCTGCCGACCACTGAGTGTTCCTGTTCTCGACCTCATTGCTGCTCGCGTTAGAAGTCGCTTGTTCTTCAGCCTGCTTTGTTTCTTCCTTGCTTTGTCCTGCTTCGACAGAGGCGCTGGAGAAGCAAATCAACATGGCATTCAATATGGCCAGAATCCGGGCACAGTGATTCGATTTCACGACATCCTCCTCCTGGATTTTATACGCGGACTCCATAACCTTCGGTCGACTAGGCTCTGTGGCCGATCCGGCAAAGGAGCAACGACGATGCCAGCTCAAACCTTCAGGAAAATTAGAGGGTTATAGAAAAGTAGGAAAATAAAGGCGAGTAAAAAAGTACCGGATCGGGAAGAAATTACTTGCTGCGATAAAGGGCCATTTTAGCGTTCAAGGTTTTAGGGGTGATGCCCAAAATCCGGGCAGCCTGAGTTTTGTTGCCGCCAGTCGCCGCCAGCGCTCTTTGGATCGCCTCTCGCTCGGCCTCCGCTAGGGACATCGGGCTCTCAGCCTTATCGCTAAAAACAGCGCTGAGGCAAAATTGCTGGACATCATCCGCAGTCAGATTGGGACCGGAAGCTAGGACAGCCAAACGTTCCATGGCGTTGCGCAACTCGCGCACATTGCCGGGCCAGGAATGGGCTTGAAGAGAAGCAACAAAATCCGTGGCCCATGGTAAAGGCTCCCGCTGATACTTAGCGGCGAATGTTTCCAGGAAATAACGCGCCAACAGCGGAATGTCATCCTGACGTTCCCGCAGCGGCGGCAATTCTAAATGAAACACGTTTAGGCGATAATAGAGATCCTGCCTTAATTTTCCTTCCTTAACAGCCGCCGCAGGCTCACGATTGGTTGCCGTTACGACTCTGACCGACACGGACACGCTAGAGTCGGACCCGATGCGGCGCACCTGCCCCTCTTCTATGACGCGGAGGAATTTAGCCTGTACCTCGGCGGCCATCTCGGTGATCTCATCCAGAAACAGAGTTCCTCCATCTGTCTGTTCGAAGCAGCCCTTCCTCCGTTCGGTCGCGTTCGTAAACGCCCCTTTCTCATGCCCGAAGAGCTCGCTCTCCATCAAAGTAGGCGGGATTGCGGCGCAATTGAGAGGCAAAAAAGGCCCATCCCTGATCGGCGACAGATCATGAAGCGTCCGGGCTACCAGCTCCTTGCCCGTCCCGCTCTCACCACTGACAAGCACTGGTGCATCAGTCGCCGCAACCTGGCTAATACGCTGGTAGAGCTGGCGCATGCCAGGCGACTTTCCGACCAATTCTCCATAGGACCCCAGAGGCGATTCCAATTTTTGACGCAGCACTGTGGCTTCTCGCGCTAGCCGCGCTTGACGGAGTCCTTTTTCTAATACGTCCTTCAGTTTTTGCGGCTCCAACGGCTTCGTGAGATAGTCATAGGCGCCAAGCTTGATCGCTTGTACGGCGGTCTCTATGGTCGCTTGGCCGGTCAGAATGATCACTGCAACCTCTCGCACCCGTTCCTTCAGCGCTTGCACGAATTGTAAGCCGTCCATCCCCGGCATCATCAAATCAGTCACCATGGCCTGCGGTAATTCCTTGTGACAGATCTTAAGCGCGCTTGAGGCGTCAGCTGCCGCCGAAGCTGCATATCCCCAACCATTCAAAAGTTCAGTCAGGCCGTCTCTGGTAGCCGGATCGTCGTCCACGACAAGCACATTGACTCTCGGACGCGCCATACTAATTTCTATCCAGAGGCAGCGTCATCCGAAAAGTAGAGCCGCCAACGGATTCATCGTTCGTTTCGTACTCCAGAGTCCCCCCATGCGCCTCGACTATGATTTGGATCAAAGGGAGACCGATTCCGCTACCCCCAGGCTTGGTAGTTTTACCAAACTCGAACAGATGGGTACGCCGCTCAAGAGGAAGACCCGGGCCCGAATCACCAAATTCCAAAATCAGCCTGCTGCCGTTCTTATGACCGTTAACCCAAATCGCGCCTCCGTTGGGTTGCGCCTCTATTGCGTTGCACAACAGGTTGTCGAAGGCCTGCCTTAGCCGAGTATCGTCACCCTTGATCCACAACGGGCTCGGGAGATTCTTAGTGAGGGTAATTTTTTGAGCCGAACACTGGGCTTTCACCACCTCGAGACTCGCATCGAGTACTTGAGATAGATCGAGAGACTGAGGTTCTATCGTAACGGGCGCAGTGTAATCGGCAAAGTCACGTACCAATTGGTCCACTTGGCGAATACCGGCTTCCAGAGCACCAAGGGAACGTTGCTCGCTGTCAGCCGACCCGGGGGAACGGGATGGGTCAGAGGTTTTACGCAGAAGCTCAAGATGGATGGCCAGGGCATTGAGAGGAGTCCTAACTTCGTGAGCTAATGCCCGCGCCGCCATGGCCAACCGTTGCAACGGTTTCGGGGATTCTGACGCACCACGCTGTTTCATGACCAGGCGATCGATGAGATCTAAGCTCTTCCCGACTTCGTCTTGACCAAAGTATCGAGGACGCGCTTGGTAAGTCCCGGCCTCAGCTTCCTGCAACGCCTCGCTGATGAGACGAAAGCGCCGGGTATAGAGAGCGGTGGTCAAGAAAGCGCTCAATAGAGCCACCGCCCCGCCAAGGACAAACAAAAACGTGAGCTCGTGCCAAAGGCCGGACAACAGTTCGGTCCAATCCGCCGGATTAATCCACAGCCGAAGCCCGCCAGGCCCTTGAACTCCTTTCGGCATTTGTAGGGGAACGAGCACATCGTAGTAGGTGGCCTTCCCTTCATGGCGCGTGGTTACTATGGGACCATCCCCCCGTAAACGCTCCTGCCAAGACGGATCTTCGCCGAGTCGGATTCCCTCCTGTCCGAAAGAGCTGTATAGAACCTTTCCCTCGGGATTGAGAACCCACATGGCTTCGATGCTGCCGCTGCGGGCCACATAAGCCTGCATTAAGCCTTTAACTTCGGACTGAGGAAGAGAAGCCGCCGGCCTGCCCGCTGCCTTGCCGGGAAAAAGGTTGCCCAAAAAGCCCCAGAAGGAAGTGCCTGCTCGGGAGGATTTGACCGACCGTTGCTGGAGACTATCCGCCAATGCGATCTCAACCTGGCGCGCCATGACGAGCGCGGTTTGCAACGTCGCCGCGGCCGTAAGGCGTTGGGCGATCAGCCAGAGCCCCGCGGCAAAGATACCGAAAATAACCACAACAGTACCCAGAAAAACCCCAATCTGTTGCTGGCGCAGGCTCATGCCGGGGAGGATAGCAGATCGAATCCTTCGGCAAAAGTACTGTTTAAAGGGAGCGCCACGGCGTCTCCTTTACTTTCTACACAGGAGCAAAAAGCTTGCGCGCATCGGCGCTTTATTGCATAGTTAAAAATGATGCTGATTGACACCTACCGGCGTCCGATCCGGGACCTGAGAATCTCCGTTACCGACCGATGTAACTTTCGCTGCATTTATTGCATGCCTCTCGATGAGTACGAATGGATCGATAAGAAAGAGATCCTTACGTTTGAAGAGATTGCGCGGCTGGTCAAGCTGTTTATCCCGCTGGGGGTCA
Source organism: Binatia bacterium (assembly GCA_036004365.1). GTDB lineage: Bacteria > Desulfobacterota > Binatia > UBA9968 > UBA9968 > DP-36. Next base: position 14,705 of record DASYRN010000030.1, on the reverse strand, counting down.
ATAAAATAAGACTCACAGGCGGAGAGCCTCTGGTTCGGAGAGATCTCCATCTATTGATTGCGAAGCTCTCGGTGCTTGAGGGATTGCAGGATCTTTGCCTCACGACCAACGGCTCGCTTCTGACTGAACAGGTTTCCGTTCTCAAACAGGCCGGCCTTAAGCGCCTCAACGTCAGCATCGATACGCTCGACCCGGAGAAGTTTAGGCGCATCACCAAGCGGGGCGATCTTCATAAAGTCCTCGAAGGTCTCTTTGGTGCAAAGCGTGGCGGCTTGAGTCCGATTAAGATCAATGCGGTTATTGAGCGCGGGGTGAACGACGGCGACGTTCTCCCCCTCGTGGAGTTTTCTCGGGAGAATGACTTTCCCATCCGCTTTATCGAATACATGGATGTCGGGAACTCAAACAACTGGACCTCTGAGAAGTTGGTTCCGAAAAAGGAGATCCTTGAGAAGATTCAGGCCCGCTATCCGTTGACAGAGGTGGGCCGGGATCAGGGGAGCGCCCCCTCAGTGGATTATGAATTTGTTGACGGCAAAGGAGAAGTGGGTATTGTAGCCTCAGTGACCGAGCCCTTTTGCTCCACTTGCACGCGGGCCCGGCTCACAGCCGACGGGAAATTAGTCACGTGCCTCTTTTCTCAAACAGGACATGATCTGAAGGCTCTCATGAGAAGCGGTGCAACCGACGAGGAGATATCGAAAGCGATCTCCTCTATCTGGTCAAACAGAAAAGATCGATACTCGGACGAGCGCCTCGAGGCCCTTCTTTCGTCCGCTTACGACCCCAAAGACCATAAGAAGATCGAGATGATTACTTTAGGAGGCTAGAGACCCCCGGCGCTGTTCCTGGCTTCGGTTTAGGGTCAAGAATGGTAAAATCGATCTCTTCTTTTCCCAACGTGGGCCGATCGCGATTTCTTGTCTTTCCGGCCAATCCCTGTTAAGTTAATAAAATTAAGGGAGGAGGGTAAGGCAGCGATTCAATTATGGAAACCCCACCGATCAACGACCTAAGCATCTCTATAGCCACCGAAAACGGCACCGGCAGCGCCTCGGCGAACAACGTCCTGTTCAAGGCAATCTTCAAAATGGGTGTTCCCTGCTCTTCAAAGAACATGTTCCCGTCGAACATTCAGGGATTGCCCACTTGGTATCAAATCCGGGCCTCCGCCGAAGGCTATATGGCTCGCAAGGATGTCATCGATGTGATGGTGATGTTTAATGACGCGACCGCTGCCAAGGATATCTATCGCGTCAGGGACGGGGGCATTATTATTCATGATGACTCGAACCCGCTCGCATCGAATCTCAAAAGAGACGGAGTCCAATACTTCGGCGTACCGGCCAATAAGCTCATCCAAAAAATCGTCCCTGCCTCGCCCCTTCGGATCAAGCAGCGAAACATGGTTTACGTCGGCGCTCTGGCTTATCTGTTCGGCATCGACATAGAGACCATCAAAGAGGTCCTCCAAGACACGTTCGGCAAGAAACCGGCGGTGATTGAATCCAACCTGGTCTGTATCCAGGCCGGCTTCAATCACATGAAAGAAAAAGGCTACACGCAGAACATCGCCCGGCTGCAAACTATCCCGAACGGCAACAAAGGAAAGATTATCACCGAAGGCAATACCGCCTGCGCTCTGGGCGCCATTTTTGGCGGCGCCTCTGTGGTCTCGTGGTACCCGATCACTCCCTCCAGTTCACTGGCCGAGGCTGTAGAGCACTATATGCCGCGGCTTCGCAAGAAAGATGGCAAAGCGACCTATGCGATCGTTCAGGCGGAGGACGAAATCGCCGCCGCGAGCATGATTGTGGGAGCGGGATGGGCTGGCGTTAGGGCTATGACTTCGACCTCGGGACCCGGACTCTCCCTCATGAACGAGTCGATCGGCCTCGCTTATTTCGCTGAGGTTCCATGCGTCTTTTTCATCATTCAACGCGGGGGGCCCTCGACGGGATTGCCGACACGAACCCAGCAGGCCGACATCCAACTCATGTATTATGCTTCGCACGGCGATACCCGCCACCTCATCTTGATTCCGCACGATATGAAATCTTGTTTTGACATGGCCCGCCGAAGCTTTGACTTCGCTGAACGATTTCAGACACCGGTTTTTGTCATGATGGATCTCGACCTGGGCATGAATCTCTGGTCTTCGGAGCCGCTCAAATTGGAAAAAGAACCTTTTGATCGGGGCAAAATCCTGACGGCCGAACAGATTGAACAGTGGGAGAAGCAGGGAAAAAAATTCCGCCGCTACTTTGACTTCGACGGGGACGGTATTCCGTATCGGACGCTCCCGGGAAATCCCAACCGAAAAGCAGCTTACTTTACCCGCGGATCGGGCCATGACGCCGACGCGCGCTATTCCGAAGATGAAAAGGATTACAAGGAGACTCTTGACCGTCTGCGGAAAAAGTTCGAGACCGCCCGCAAGTACGTCCCCAAGCCGGCCGTGGAGAAGCAGGAGGGGGTGAAGACGGGTATCATCTCCTTCGGCTCAAGCTACGAGCCGGTGCGCGAGGCGCGCGACCGGCTGCGGGCGTCTGGGCTCAAGACCAATCATCTTTTGTTGAGGGCCTTGCCTTTGACGGAGGAAACCAAGGAGTTCCTTGAAGCTCATGAGGTCATCTATCTCGTGGAGCAGAACCGCGACGCGCAAATGGCCTCCATTGTAAAAGACGAATGGCCGGAGTTGGCCTCGAAAATCACCAGCATCCTGGTCTACGACGGCCTTCCGTTAACCACGGGAGAAGTTGTCCGACAGATCAACCAGCACCGAGCAGGCGGAAGAAAAGGGGTACAGGAATGGCAGGAGAAAAAGTTAATCGCATAAACCTCAAAGAGAAGGATTACGAGGGTGCTCCGTCGACCATGTGCCGTGGCTGCGGTCACGATGCCATCTCGGCCTCGGTCATGCGGGCCTTTTTTGAAAGCAGTATCGACCCGCGCAAGGTTATTAAGCTCAGCGGCATCGGCTGCTCATCTAAAACTCCAGCCTATTTTCTCAGCCAATCCTTCGGTTTTAACGCGGTTCACGGACGGATGTCGGCGGTGGCAACCGGCACCAATATAGCAAACCATTCGCTGATGCCCATCGGGGTATCGGGAGACGGGGACACCGCGGCCATCGGTCTGGGGAACTTCTGCCACATGATGCGGCGCAACGTGAACATCACCTATATCGTCGAGAACAACGGAGTCTACGGGCTGACTAAGGGCCAGTTCTCAGCTACTGCGGATAAGGGAAGCGTGATGAAAGGGGGAAAGATCAACGACAACCCGGCGCTCGACATCTGCGAGCTCGGCATCATCCTCGGCGCCACCTATGTCGCCCGCAGCTTCTCCGGAGATCGCAAGCAACTTTCGCCTCTGATTCAGGGGGCGCTGGCCCACAAGGGAAGCGCGATCCTGGATGTGATCAGCCCGTGCGTGACTTTCAACAACCACGAAGGCTCGACCAAGAGCATGAAGTATGTCAAGGAGCACCTCGACCCGATTCACGACATCGACTTTATTCCCCATTACGAGAATATCGAAGTCGATTACAAGGAAGGGACCGATCAGCCGGTCGAGCTGCACGACGGATCTCGCATCGTCCTGCACAAGCTGGGGAAGAGCTACGATCCCACCAGCAGGATGCATGCGATGCAGGCCATCCACGCGGCCGTGGCCGAGGGAAAGTTCCTGACGGGACTTATCTATTACGATCCTAACCGGGCAGAGTTTGCCGAAGAAATGAATCTCTGCGAGACGCCGCTCGCGGAGCTGGATCAAGACGTCCTACAACCGCCCGCCGAGATGCTCGACCGGATCAACGCCGAGCTCATGAAATAGTTTTAACTTTTGAGTTATGCGTGTTGAGTTATTAGACTTAAAACTCAGAATTCAAAATTCATAATTTAAAATTCATAACTAAACCGCTGCCGCCTTCTTTTGTTTTAACCCCTGCCAGTTTTGGATAATCTCGTCGGAGGAGGCTACTAGGCCAAAATGGCGGCGGATATTTTCTAGCGTCGTCTCGTGCAGCTTCGGGTCATAAGCGGCCGCGCAGTCGTCCACCATCGTAACGTAGTAATCGTACATGTAGGCATCTCTCGCCGTAGTCTCGACGCAGACGTTCGTCGCCACGCCGGTGACGAGGACGCTTTCGACTCCCTTCGCCTTAAGAACGGTATTGAGGTCCGTGTTGATAAACGCGCTGTAGCGGTGCTTGATGACGACCCGTTCATCTGGCAGGGGAGAGATCCCTTCGTAAAACTCAGCGCCCCACGTTCCCTCACGGCAGGTATCTAATACCTTTTCTTGTGACTTTCTGTAGATCCAACTAGGAGTATCCGTCCACTCGCCGTGAGTGGTCCTGATATAAACAACGGGCAACGAAACCTGCCGCGCCTCCTCAATGAGGCGAATGAGTCTCGGGACCATCGCTATCGATGCGGTGACATCTTCGCCCCGCTGCGCCGCACTCCCCTTGGGACTCACAAAATCATTTTGTACGTCTACAACCAAAAGCGCAGTCCAGCGAGGATCCCACCTGTCTTGAGGGCTTTTTAGAATCAGCATCTTTGCTCTCTCCTTTCTCCAAAACTTGCAACTATCCTCAATCTTCTATCCTCTATCCTCTATCATTTTAGTGATCGTGTTTTTTCTGCAACCCACCGTGGCCCATCGAGATAATGTCTGAGCGAGAAATTCTCTCTCCCGCCAGCAAGCGAGGCAGAAGAAGATCGAAAGCAGTCACCGGATCATGCAGGACACAGCCAGACAGCCCCAAGATGGGGGTCTGATTGAGATAGGCCATGAGAAACATCGAGCCGGGTAGAATCGGAAACCCATGGCTTTCAACCCGCGCGCCGCTCCGTCGAATACCTTCCGGCGTGAGATCATCAGGATCGACCGACATACCACCGCTGACCAGAATAAGATCAACTCCGGTCCGGTAAGAATCCTTAATACAGTTGGCGATCTGATCCGGATCGTCCGGTGCCAGCTTCGCGCTTGACAGCTCTGTCCCCATTTCAGCGAGTTTGCGACGCACCACAGGTTCAAATCCATCCTGGATTCTACCTGTATAGACCTCACTCCCTGTAACAATCAAATGAACTCGCCGTTGAGGTATAGGAACAATCGTCACAATCACGCCTTGTTTGCATAGCGCCTCAGCTCTTTTGACGAGATCGTCTTTAACAACCACCGGGATCGTCCGGGTGCCGGCGATAACCTCTCCCTTTTTGACGTATCGGTTCGACGGGATCGTGGCGAGGATCAGATCCCCGAGAGCGTTGAACTGCCTGAGTAGCGTCTCATTGATCTTTAACAGTCCGGCCATTTCAGCAACCAAATTGACCCGACCTTCCACGGGATCGGTCAAATGGATGTTCGGCCCCGCGGCTGCTTTGGCGAGCCTTCGCGCCGCATCCTCCTCATGGAGCTCATCCTTATCCAGCTCCATAACGTAGATGTGGGCCTTGCCGATGTCCAACAGCTTCGAAACATCCTCGGGCCGAATCACATGACCACGCCGGAAAGCCGGCCCTTTATGCTTCCCTGGGACGATCTCCGTGATATCGTGAGCCAACGGCAATCCGACAGCTTCTTCCACGGGTATCACTTTGAGCATTTGATATTTTTTCCCCTCTTATAAAGAATATATTCCCACCACGCATGCTTTGTCCAGGATTGTAAGCGGTGATAAAGTAGGAAGGTATTTGCGGCTCTGATAGCGGAAGAGCGGCTAAAAGGCCCCGTCAGCATCCTGTCCAGTTGATCAAAACTTTCCAGCGTGCAACGGTCACCCTCGTGGGTGAATTCCGCTTCGAACATGTCGAAGCGTATTTCAGCGGCGAGTAGCTTATACCTTTTAGGAGAGACAAACTTGAAGCGCGTATTCGAATCGATGAACGACGGATAAACGAGGCAGTTGCTAGTCACGGCTCATCCGCCAATGAATGCGCGATAGAAGGTCCACACTTGTCGTGGAGTGGAACTAGACTAAATTACCAGCATTAATACTCAGCCACTGCCCAGGATGCCACACCGCTTCACCGGTGGGGGACGCCATTGCCTATCTAAGATTCTCTGGCCTCAACGACCGGCGGAACACAGCCGTGGTGCTCTGAAACACTGACAGGACTATTTTTTTCTGGGATCGTCTGCCGGGTCAACGTAAGTGACTCCCCAAGGTCCCACCCCGTGTACCTGCACCATCACTTCTTCTTTTGTCCAAGCAAAATGAGGAATCTTTGGCTGGATGATCATGACACCGCCTGGCGACAATGCCTTGGTCTTTGTCATATCCAGCTTATCGCCGATGCCCATGTTGAAGGTTCCGGAGAGCACGGTGAGATGCTCAATAGCCGGATGCCAGTGGGCGGGAACTCTGTAGTTGGCGGGGAATTTTAAGCGCATCATGAATGGGACGGCTTCATTCGGCGGCCCTTCAATGATGGCCCCTTTAGCGCCCGGCGGCAACGTGGGCACATCGGCCCATTTTAGATCGTTGGGTTCTACCATCAGGTGATCCCTAGACATGATATGAGTATCGGCCGCCCAGCTCGCAGGGACAATGTGTAAGCTAAATGTGAATGCTATCGCTATCAGACCAATCTGTATTCTTCTCATATTTTCCTCCTCCTGGAAATGAAGCCTTCGTGATCGGTACCAGTCTGCGTTGAAAGGACGATACGGAAATACCGTCATATGAACCCGCGCCTCAACGGAGATGATCCTTCACCCATCAGTAATCGAGAGCTGCCTGCTCTAAGCCTTCCCTGAGGATGATTGGATTTAGCATAACAGTGCTCCTCGGGACCGGAAACAATGATATTCTTCATTTCTTCGCCTCTCCGGCCGATCATCGGCCTATTACTCTGTCAAGTAGAACGGACCTGAAAAAGTTCCCAGGAATTTTTTAACAGAAAATCTTGACCGGAGAGGACAGGCTTCAGGGGAGCATAAAAGTAAACGAAGGGAGCGGAAAAGACACAGAAATTGCGACAGTTAATGAAGGCCAGAAAATCTCTGCTGTGTGACGAGCTGATCCCTCGGAGTTCACTCTCACGTAGACTCTACCATCTTCCGGAACTTCAAACGTACCAAAATCGTTGCATTACTAGGCGTACTGATTGAACATTAGCCTTGCCTTATGTATCAATCATTGCATGGCCCGGGGGGAAGAGACGAGGGACAAAGAGAGGGAAAAGTTTTCCCATGAAGCCATGACTCACCTCGATCATCTCTATCGGATTGCCCTCTACCTCGCAAAGGAATCTAACGAGGCTAAAGACTTGGTTCAGGAGACCTATTCGCGCGCTCTCGGTTCCTACATGCAGTTTACTCCGGGGACCAACATGAAGGCCTGGCTCACAACGATCCTTTATAATTTCTTTTTCCATCATTGCAACCAGAAAAAGAAATGGCTCTCGGCAGAAGACAATTTCGGTGAGGACGGAGGGCCTTCGGACTATTGGGAGCAGGTACCGACCGAAAACCCCGGGCCGGAAACCCACATCTTACTAAAAGAACTGAAGGGAAAAATTACTGATGTTTTAAACAAAATCCCTGAGGAGTTCCGTCTGCCCATTATTTTGGTAGTTATGGGAGATTTTTCTTATGAAGAAGCAGCGGAGATACTCTCGTGCCCGTTGGGTACAATCCGCTCCCGGCTCTCCCGCGGCAGAAGACTGATTTACAAGCACCTTAAGGGATACATGGGCATCGAAGAGAAGGAAGAGAGAAAAAATGAAGTGCGAACAGGCAGAAGAACTGATAAGCGCCCTGATCGATAATGAACTATCTGACCCGGAGCGATCCTCTATAGAAGGTCATCTCAGAGATTGCCCGAGGTGCCAGCGGGCTTATGAGTGGGAGCGGTCTTTAAACAGGGAGATTCGCACGGTTAGCGCCAGCGTGGTTGCGCCGGTCGACCTCAGGCAAAGGATTCTATCTGATCAGCGCACCATGCCAAAGGAAGCCGAATCTTCCAATGGGAGGAGCAAGCTGATCCTTCGCTTGCAGCCATTCCTCCGTCCAGCTTTTGCTTCCGCCCTTCTTGTCATCCTTGTTATCTCTATGTTCTTTCTCATGCAGCCACCCAGTCAATCCATTTCTCTGGCGGCTCTACAGATCCGGGCAAAGATCGATAGGGGCGAGGTCTCTCTTCGGGAGGCGACAAATACGGATGAATTACATGCTTGGCTGCATCATGCTGTGCACGGCAAATTCGGTCCGCTGGGGTATGATTTCTCCCCGTTGGGGGTAAAGCCTATAGGCGGGACGGTCCAGGAAGTTAAGGGACGCCAAATCCTAGTGGCTTTCTTTAGAGGGAACGGGCTTTCTATCACCTGTTTCACTTTTCTCGGTACAGAGGAAGATGCACCCAAAGAGGCTACAGTCTTTTTTGATCCCGAGACGAAGATTAGATTCTATAGCTTCTCCCGCGATGGAATCCACGCAGTGCTCCACCGTGAGGATAATATAATCTGCATGTTAACTTCCAACATGCCACCGGAAGAACTTCTCTCCCTAGTCAGGAGTTCATCGCCTCACAAGCATCGCCCGGGTTCTACCGAGTAAAAGAGTCAGGGTCAAATATTTACCTTTGTAATTGATAACACTGATGATCTCATGCCTGCAGCTGGCTTCCAAAAGCGAAGAGAGAAACTCGAATGGTATGGCACGTGGGAAGATGAATGAATGTTTCCGCTAGGCCATTCTGTAACATCTTGCATGGAATTGCCGTCCGCACTTTTGCATTGTGTCCTTCAAGGAATGGCTTGTCCAGAACCGCGCAAAACGAGAGGCGCGACTATCTTGGCGGATTAGTTATGAGCGGCCGTTGCCAGGGAGAAGCTGAAAGTCAATCCGGTTGTAAACATCCAGTCGGCGGCCGCCCTGCTGATGCCTCTCCGAACCCCTGCATCGATGAAAACATTTCGCCATGGCGACTCCCAGATGAAGCCGAGGAGGGCGGAATTATCACCCGACTTGCCTTTAACGCTCTCCCCGTTGACTTCTCCGACCAATCGAAGCTTAGGGGCAATGGGAAACTCCGCGATAACTCCCCAGATGGCAAAAGGGTTAGTCTCCGCCCTATCGACTCCTCCACCGAAGTTTAGATGATATGTTAATGCGCCATATCTTCCACTCAGTATCCCGACCCCTTCGAAACCAAAACTGTTTTCCTCTTTGGTTGTGGAAGGTAAGAGCGGCCCGGCCTCGACAGCGAAGCTCACTCCGTCCTTTTCCTGGAAAATTCCCTCTTTAAGGACCGCTTTCAGCGATAGCGCAGGGTCCGCGAGCCGGACTGAACCGTGCGGAGGTTCTTCAATGCCAAATTCCGCAACGAGCTCAAGGTTTCGAATAAGTCCGTAGTTAAGCACGACCTTTGGAATGATGAAGGTGTTTTTCCCCCTTTCTCGTTCCAAGTTAAAGTACCCAAGCTCGATCTCCGTCTCCCTAAAATTGGCGACGGCGGCGTCGGTGGAGACAAACGGTCTATATCCCCAGGCAGAGGAGAAAGGGATCAGCAGAACACAGGCAAGAAGCAGACTCGAGAGCGTAACAGAGTAGGGCAAAGTCCTCATGTCAAATGTCTTGTTCTATTCACGGCCGCGCTTCGTAAACGCGAATCTCTGCCTCTTGGTTTCCTCGGTGCGGAACCGCGAGGTAAAGGCGCCCTACTTCAGGCACAAACAATGACGTGCGAGCGCCTGATGCAGTGAGAATTTTTGTGACCGTCTTGTAATGGTCAGCATCCTGTTGTTGAACAACACCGATAAAACCCTCTCCCCCGGAAATGTAAATTCGCCTATGTGCAGCATCGTAAAAAATGTCGTCGGCGTCCCCGGGGCTGTCCAGGTTGGCAACGGCTCTGCCCGATTCTGTGTCGAAAACAAAGAGTTTCGCTGGCTTTCGAAACCCGACAAACAGCCGATGATGCGTTTCGTCCAGCGCCATGGGAAAGTTGCCCGTGGCGCCCAAGGTTGGCCACGCTGTAGTCACAGCGCGTTTTTCCTGGTCCACAACCACTACCTTTTGGGACGTGGGGATATTTACGAAAATGCGCGGGCCTGACTTTTCTAGCTGGAACGATTCAGGATGACCCTCGAGCTTAATATCGCCGAGTTGATCGCCATTTGCTGCATCGATGATGCCGAGGCCACCGCTACCGTAGCCGACATAGATACGGCGCGCGGACGCGTAGCGAATATTGTCGGCGTCATCGAAAAACTTGATGCTCTTAATGAGCTTAAACGACGACCCATCGAACACATCGCAAGTGCCACCTTTACCGTTGGCGATAAAAATCTTGTTAAACTCCGGAATAAAACTGACACCCTGCGGCTCATGCAGCCCGTAGATGCTCCCAATACGTTTCCTCCCACGGAGGTCCACGATTTCTACCGTATTGTTCCCGAGTGCGGCGATGAATAGCCGTTCGCCTTTAAGATCCACGGCCATGTGATCAATGCGTCCTTCGACATGGGGCAAAGTGATCGTTTGCACCAACCGTAGCAGCGGAGGCTCTTCGGCTCGGGCCCTAACCACAAGTACAGTAAGTCCGATCAGAAAAATATTGTAGAACCTTTTCATTTTTTTCTGCCTCGCCAGCCCTTAGGATTTCCAAGCTCATTTCTTTTGTGTATCGAGGGCAGCTTTCAACCCCTTGGCAAGGTCAGTCGTCGAGCCCACACCCCAGTAGTGCAGAAAGACAATGCGCGGCGATTCCGTCTCGATGTGGTTGTGAATAGCAACCACATTGATCCCCGCACCACGCAACGCTTTGAGTACCGATTGAAGCTCTTTCTCTAACATCACAAAATCACCATCGACCACCGCCTGTTGGTCACTTCCGACAAACGCCGCCCACGTGTTGATGCCCATTGCGTTGCCAACCTCGTGGCCGTGCATCTTTGTGGTACGACCTATCGTGATCTTGTAAACCCCACTACCCATTTGTCCCTTCACGCCCATAATGCCTTCAATGTTTTTGGGATCCAGTGAAGTTTTGGCAGGATCGAGATCGGCTTTTGGTATTTGCCCTTTACCGCCGCTGGTCTCCTTGATCTTCGCGAATACTTTGCCGACTGCCGAGGCCAATTTTGCGTCATCCCCCATACCACCGATGTGCATGAACATAACTTTGGGGGAGTCCCAGAAAAAATGGTTGTGAAGGGCTGTAACTTCCAGGCCATTCTCCAGCGCGACACTCATTACCGGATTGACCTGATCTTCGAGCAGTGTAGTGTCACCCATAACCATTGTTTTGGCACCGGCTTTCATAAAGGCTGCATATGAGGTCAAGCCCATAGCCGGATTCATCTTCACTCCGGCTGTAGTAACCTGAAGGTCCGTGCGAGGAACTCTGACCGTAAACACGCCTTCTTTTTCGTTGAGTTCTCCTTTTGCGCCCGTGAGCTGCTCGATTTTGGCGGCGTCGAGTTTCCGCTCTGCTGCGAGACCAGGTGATGCAGCGCCCGCCAGCGCTAAGTATACAAACGCGACGAATCCCCCCATGACGGGGAAATGCACTTTCTTCATGCTCTTTTCCATATTTAAACTCCTTTCATCGTTATTAGATGCTCGCGCCATTAGTCGCGCCTGGTCCTTAACTATTTTCATGAAGACCCAGGTCTCAGAAGCAAGATCAGGACTTTCTAGTTGCTGTGCGATAAAGGCGGAAGACGTTTTCCCAGTTAATGTTCTGCGTAAAGGCATCCACGTAGGCAGCTGCATTAGCACCGTAATCCATATGATAGGAATGCTCGTACATGTCCAGCGCTTCACCGCACCGCCATAATTGTTTTGATAGTGACTGAGGATGAGTTTTTCTGACAATCCCTTGAGTTCGGAAGGATCGCAGGACAACAGTTTTATTTCATATTTCACGGTGCCTCCGTCTAAAATTCATTCCCCGCTTGGCAGCGGTGTCGCGCTTAGGTCGTCGAAGTAGGTGACCGAATCAGCCTTGGTCCAGACTCCTACCTTGCCTGGAGCGCTAAAGGTCGTGTCTTTGGCATCGATGACCCTCTTGCCGTTCCAGTAGACCTCTAAATGCTCTCCACGGGCGTCAACCCGGAGTTCGTGCCAAGAACCACTTGAGACTCGACCAGACCAGCTCGCAAGCTGATTTCGTTTTCCATCCTTGACGTAATAAAATCGGACGTTATCCTCCAAGGCATTGGCACGGATAACATAATAGTTGTTCTCATCACGGTAGCGAAAGACCAGGCCGCAAGCTTGATCCACCTTTCCGGATATCGGCTTACAGCGGACCGAGAGCCGAAAGTTTTGCAGTGAAGGTTCATTAGCTACTGCAATAGGAAATCTATAGCTTGGGTTGTCCTCATCGACCTGAGCCAGTACGTTTGTTCCACTGGGTGCGTCTTTTTCAGCCCGGACAACCCATCGGCCAACCCGTCCACTGCCAGTCCGGCCGAATGAGAAACCTGACGGTGGTTCGCCGCCACGATCGGCATCAAAGCTCCACTTCCAGACTGGCCGGGCGTCCTTTACAGTCTGTGCGGCAACGCCTCCTGTAAGAATCGACACGATCATTGCTATCAGCGCTTTGACCTTTGTCGCTTTTTCAAATTTCATCTTTCCGCCTATTCCTTGGCTTTGCTTTTGACCCTCTCTTGCGGCACCATCTCTTGGCAATAAGCAAACAACGCATCATAGACTGGCATCTCTCGCTCTAGCAGTTCATGGTCGTTCTGAAACACTAGCCGGAATCCCTCGGCGATCGCCTCCAGACCTAGGGATTCCGGGGTCAGATCTTTAGCCTTTGTGTCAGCACCTCGGACAATCAGAGCCAACCTTTCGAGAGCTGGGTCTTTGAGTTTGTATTTTTTTATGATGGCGTCGAAGCTACATTCGGGGCCATGATGACCGAGCTCGACGTTCGGCACATCGAACGGGATTGCTCCTTCGCGCTGCGCTGTCTCCATTACTTGGTCCGCCAGCACGTATAGAAACTCGCCTTGTGGGTCAACGAATCGTTTGATCAGCCACGGACAGGCCACGCGATCCACTTTCGGTCGAGCGCGGGTTACCCACTTCATAGTTTTTGCTCCTTTCATCTTCAAGAATTATAGAATAGCTCATCAGGTCACCCCATGCGCAGCAGCGGCCAGAGTATCAATCCGACAAGTCCTGAAATGGTGACCAGCACCGGCTCCGAGACCTTGAAGCGCCATAAGACGCCTAAGCTGACCAGCCCGATTATCGCCGTGGGCAGGTCAATGATCGCCCGTACACCCAGCAACACCACCGCGCCCGTGATCGCACCGGTGGCTGACGCGGTGGCACCATCAACGAATGCCTTAAGCTGTGGGTTATCTCGGTGGCGTTTGAACCAGGGTGCCGGGACAATGGTAAACAAATAGACCGGCAGGAAGATGCCGATCGAAGCCATGATGGCACCGGCCAAGCCGGCGACGAGAAAGCCGATAAAAGCGACTGTGATAACCACGGGACCAGGGGTGATCATCGCCACCGCCACTGCATCCAAAAACTGATGCTCGTTGAGCCAGCCAAATTGCTGGACCACGCCCTGTTGCAAAAACGGAATGATCGCCAGCCCGCTGCCGAAGACAAAAGCGCCCGCCTTGATAAAAAACAGCAAAATCTGAACTAGTACATTCATGGAATCGTCTGCCGTCCCGGCTTGGCGGAGCCAGGCCTCCAACAGCCAGATAGCCAACCCCAGGACTACGCCGCCCAATCCCATGAGAAGACCCCGTCTCCAACCTGGCCATGCCCGAACGAGGAGAACCACCATTCCTGCTAGGATAAAGAATTCCGCCAGCTCGGCCTGGGCCCACACGGTTACTAACGTGAGTAGCGCGAAAATACCCCAAAGTAGCTGGTCGCGCTTGTTGGTGCTGCGGGCGAGCTTGTAGGCAGCGATGGCGATAATGGCGGTGACCGTTGCGCCGATCGCATAGAAAAGCGCCTGCATCCACCACAATCCGCCGTACGCGACGTAGGCTAACGAGATGGCAACCACCATCAGAAACGAGGGAAGCACGAAGGCTAAACCGCCGAGCGTTGCGCCCGGGACGCCGCGCTCGAAATAACCGATGGCTATCGCGACTTGTGCCGCCAGTGGTCCGGGCATGATCTGGGCGAGCGCCAGAGACAGCTTGTAAGTATCCTCGGTGATCCAACGTCGTTGCTCCACGAGGTCCCTGTGCATGAAGCCTACCAACGCGACCGGCCCGCCGAAACCGACTGTGCCTAATTTCAGAAAATATCCGGTGAGCGGCCATAAACCAACTCTGTTTTGTACCGAGTTCTCAATCATTGTGTAATCGCTCAGCCGATTCTGCTTTCGAAGTTGTCATTTCTCCTCCTTTTACTGTTCGGCGAATACCGCGGCGCCCCCGCTGGCCGGGAGAAACGCATAGAGCGTCCCACATATTTTCACTATCGACCCTTCACCACAGCCATTTGAGCCTCCATCTCGTCAGTTAATAATTGGTTGGATCTAGACCCTCGCTCACAGACGTATGGCGAGTGCGGCCCTTTCTCCTAGAAGCGACAACAAGCGGCTCCGCAGCACCCCGAAAACTGAACCGGCAATGATTAGTTTGAATGCACTGAATCGCCATACCAACAGGGCGATAACGGTCGCAATCAGCACAGCGATTGCAAATGGGTCAGGAACTGCATGCGGCGCCATTTGCGCAAGGGAG
>DASYRN010000029.1:0-3655 GCA_036004365.1 Binatia bacterium | reverse complement strand
CATCAAGACCTCCTTGGAGCGGTAGTCCTGAACAATGACAGGTACGAGTCCGTTCCCCTTGGTAAAATCGATCTTTTGCATCGTCACAATTTCTTAAATTTTGTCAGTTAAACATACATGAAAGTCCGTTTCAACAAGAAGTGACGTTATCACTTATTCCTTAATATATCTTTCGTTCAACACCGGGATGGAATCTATTTTCTCTGTCGGCAGAAGGGACCAGTGGATTCCCTTGGGTTTCGGATACTTGAGGTTGACAGAAATCGTCTCTTTAGGAGTTATGATGGCATTCAAGGGAATGTCATGTTCGGTCATGGGAAGTTCGGTGTCCAAGATCTGCAACGGATGAACTGTAGTAACGACCGGAGTTTTGGCGCCGACTTTCTTTCGTTCCCTGAGAAGGGCATATTCCAAATCCGAATAGCCCCCGCCTTTGCCGAGGCGAGCGCCTTTGCGGTTGACCGCAACGGAGCCGCAGACGACGAGATCGACATTTCTCACGTCTTCAAGAGACACAGGCCGCCCGTATTTGAAGGCTCCCTTGATCGAGGAGACCTTGTAAGGGGAGGCGGGCAGTTTTTTGGGATCCAGTTCGATGAAGGGTTTGGGGTCACGCAGTCGTGGCACCGCCATATAGAGGATTTTCCCTTGTTGCAAAGCCAGCTGGCGGACGGCCCTTTGAGGTGAATCGGGATTGACTTTCATGACCTTAGCTCTTTTCCAGAGAGGGGATTGAGCGAGAATTGCGGCGCATTTTTCAGCGCCGAGGAAATTGGGAATCCTACCCTTAGCTCCGGGGAAGCGGGCGATTCGCTTTTCTTCAAGAAGCGCCCATACTTTTTCCCGAAGGGCGTTCTTTGTTTTCATGAGGAGATTGGAAGGTCCATCCATCCTCTCTCATATACCCGCTACTGCCGTTTCTCAAATTCGGAGGGGAATTCCTGTTCAAACGGAAGCTATAGACTCGGGTGAGCGATTAAAACCCGCTTGAGGCCGTATTGAAAGATAGAGTTCGCAGGACATCGTTGAACTCCCTTCATTCCTCTTCTCTCTCATTCCCGATGCCTGGTATTCCTAAAATTTGGGCGATCTCTTTTTCTAATCTTTTGGATTTCCGTTGTCCCTTAAAAATGCGCGTAACAGTCGAAGGGTTGACGCCAAGCTTTTGCGCCAAGGCTTTTTGAGTGTAGATTCCTTTCTCCAGCATGCGGATCTTGATTTTGACCCAGTGCATTGATAAGGTGGACAAAAAAATTGCCCCCAACCAATATCTCTCCATTGAATATTCTAGATAGAATGGTTTGTCAAGAAAATATTCGATAACGAATGCACAAGCAGTTTTCCGGCCGCCTGCGCAGAGCCATCCAAACTTCAGGCATGAAGGCCAGCCATTTTGCCCGCAAGGCCGATGTCCCTCAAGGGACCATCTCCAAGTGTCTCCACGGTCATGTTCCGAGCCCTAAGATTCTGTTGCGTATTTCTAAGGCTTCGGGAAAAAGTGTTGATTGGTTTCTGACCGGTAAGGAAGAGAAGGGGACAAAGGAAGTGTATGTAGCGGAAAGAGCTGCCCGTTATGGCCGTCCGGGAGCGGCTCGGATGGCGACTGCTGGCGAAGAAATCTGGGTCGCGAAATTGCTTAAGGTGCTGCGCGGCGGCAACCGGCGAAAAAAACAGACCATCAAAGACCTCCTCGATGTCTTGAGCCGGTGAGCCAAACCCCTACCGATGATTTCTAGCTGAAACAATAGAGTAATCGATCATCCTTTATTAGTTCTCACTGAAAAAGTGTAAGCATGCTTCGACGGCGCTCAGCATGAACGGAAATTCCTACTAATGACGCCTTCTCTTCCGTTCGTCCTGAGCAGGGTCGAAGGGCGAACGGGACTTTTTCAGCGAGAACAAATTACTGACATTATCGGCCTCCCAGCTCCGTCGGAATGGCTGATTGACTGGCGGGGAAACGCGGTTATAAGATTAATGTATGAGCGAATTTATTGTGGCTTACGTGACTGTGGGCTCCGCTGAGGAGGGCGGGCGTCTATCCTACACGCTTGTGGAGGAAAGACTCGCGGCCTGTGTTAACCGAATAAGGCCGGTCCAATCGGTTTACCGCTGGGAGGGGAAAATAGAGGAGAGTAACGAAGAACTTCTCGTCATCAAGACGAAGAGGGAGCTTTTTTCGCGCGTCAAGCAGAGGATTCGGGAGCTGCACAGCTACGCTGTCCCGGAAATCATAGCGCTCCCCATCTTGGAGGGAGATGAGAGCTATCTCAAGTGGCTTGATGAGCAGCTCCTGAAGATCAGGAAGTAAATGGAAAGCGAGTGCGCACAGTCCGCGAAATATCAGCAGGCGGCATTGTCTACCGGAGAAACAAGAGAGATACGGAAGTAGCCCTCATCCGTGTTCGCAATAGATGGTGCCTCCCCAAAGGACATGTTGAGGAGGGAGAAAGTGTACAAGACGCGGCGCTCAGAGAGGTGCGTGAAGAGACCGGACTGGAAGGCAGGGTGGTCGCGAAACTAGGAGATATCACTTATTGGTACACGAACAAGACTCATGAGGGCGAGCCGATTCGGATCTTCAAGCGGGTCTATTTTTTTCTCATACGCTATCTCAGGGGCGACGTCCGCCGGCATGATGAGGAGGTAGAGGAAGCCTGCTGGATGCCCATCGGTGAAGCCCTGAACAAGCTTGCCTACCCTACTGAGCGGGAGATGATGCGCAAGGCCATCGCCTTTCTCAAGGGCAGGTACTCACGGAGGCATGCATCTCTTCTTGGAGATCGCGACCCATCCCGGCCCTCATCCTAGTTTGTGGCGAAATGCATGTGGGGTGCGGTGATTTTCCTGTCTCCCGGCAGCGTTACTATGGGAAAGAGCGATCCTGGGTAAAGAATGCTCGGCTCGCGCTTCGGATTTGACTGCGGTTTATGGCTGCTATAGAGTCGGGCAAAGTTCGACTTTAAAGGTGGAGAAAGATGCTTCAACCCATCGCATTATCGAAAACCCATATGGAGTGTTACAAACTCAACGAGTCTGTTCCGGTTTT
Organism: Binatia bacterium; assembly: GCA_036004365.1. Classification (GTDB taxonomy): domain Bacteria; phylum Desulfobacterota; class Binatia; order UBA9968; family UBA9968; genus DP-36. The sequence goes on along the minus strand of DASYRN010000029.1, from coordinate 606 downwards.
GACGGATCTGCTCGCTTTCGAGAAGACAAGGGAGCGGCCGGGAGAAGTCACGCTCAAGCATCCTAATACGGATTGGACTCTGGTGGTTCATGAGGGAGGAAATGGAGCCGGGGAAAAGCAGATGCACAATCATTGGGGGGTGCGCGTTTTGACCACCCAGGAGGTGGACGCCGCTTATGAATACCTCAACGCGCACAAGGAGCAGTACCGTCTGCCCCAGATCGGCCAACCGCTGAACAACCACGGATCGTATTCGCTTTATTTTTTGGAGCCTGGCTCGAACGGCTGGGAGATAGAATGCTACGCGGATGCCCTGCGCAAAGAGATCTGGAAGACCAAGTATGGCGGCGTGTGGGCTCCGCACTGGGAGAGAACTCTTCCTGGAGAGCGTTTCCCTGGTCGCGGTTACGTTCCCCAGGGTTTTACTCATGGAACGCTCGCGATCGGCGATCACAAAGTCTCTCGGGATTTTTACTCGAACGTTCTGGGTTTGGAGGTTTATCAAGCCAATCCCCACGTGGTTTATATCAAACATCCCAAGACTAAATGCTACGTCGTTTGTGCCGAGAGAAAGGAATGGAAAGTCTTCTCCGACAACTTTCGTTT
>DASYRN010000028.1:0-53202 GCA_036004365.1 Binatia bacterium | reverse complement strand
TCGGAGGAGACCTTTCGCACGGTGATGAGCCAATCGCAGCAAAAGTCGGAAGCCTTGGAGCGCATCCTCCAGACGCTCGTAAGCCGTAATTTTAAGCCGCGGAAATCTTGGATGCCCAAGGATGTGGGCTTCGGCTTGGAGATGGCGAAGGAAATGGAGATGCCGATGCCTTTTACCGCGCTGGCGCATCAGCTTTTTTCGATCGCCCAGGCCAATGGTGTCGACGGTTATGAAGCGACCGGCATCGCGCATCACGTCTACGCTCTGATTTCCGGCCAAAGAAGGAGTTGAGGAGTTGGTCCCCTCAGAACGTCTCTCCCGCTTTCTGAGCTTTCTTTTGCGTCATCGTCAGGCGGATTATCCGCTCCGTTTCGACAAAGAGGGCTTTGTCGTCTGGGGCGAACTGCTCAGTGCGGTTCAAGATCGCTTTCCGGAGGTCGCTGAGAAAGACATTTTCGATATTATAGAAAATTCTGACAAGAAGCGTTTCGAATTAAAGGAAGGAAAGGTGCGAGCGAGCTACGGCCACTCCTTCCCGGTCGATCTTGGGTTGGAGACCATCGAGCCTCCTGCGCATCTGTACCATGGCACAGCCCGAGACCTAGCCCAAAGCATTCTCCGCGAGGGACTTAAACCGAGAGGGAGGCAGTACGTTCACCTCAGTCGGTCCGTAGAAGAAGCCACAGAGGTAGGCAGGAGGCGCGATCCGTCTCCAAGCGTCGTCGTCGTTGATTGCCAAGCAGCCCATGCTGATGGAATTCCCTTTTATTGCTCCGGACCGCTCTTTCTGGCAAAAGAAATCCCGGCCAAGTTCTTGTCATTGTGGGGAAAGTAGTTGCTTCGAGAGTCTTCCTCTATAGTTGACTTTAATCTTAAAAGGACGTTATAAAGACTTAAACTTTTTAAGTCATGAACTGCCGCACCAACAACCGCATCGATTTCTTTTGGCGGCCAAGCCGCGTGGAGTAAAAGGAATGGTCCAAGGATGAGATGAAGAGTCACCTTAGGGATCTGTTGACTCAGGCTATTGAAAAAACCGCGAAGGGGGGAGAGCTGAAAATGACAGATCTCCCCCCTTTGCTTCTAGAGACCCCTAAACAGAAAGAGTTCGGCGACCTCGCGACCAACATAGCCTTGATCTGGGCTCAGAAGCAGAGAAAATCGCCCCGTGATGTTGCTGAGGCTATTCTCAAGAACCTCGAGGATCCGGAAGGCATTCTGATCCAGGCCGGTATCGCTGGTCCCGGATTTTTGAACTTCTCGTTCTCGCCCAAGTTTTACTACCGGCGTCTCAGAGAGTTGGAGGCAGGAAGAGAAACGGCTCTGGAGTTGGGTCAAGGCCTGAAAACCCAAGTTGAATTTGCCAGCGTGAATCCAACTGGGCCTCTCCATGTGGGCCACGGGCGCGTCGCCGTGATCGGGGATGTCCTGGGACGCCTTCTCACCGCCGCTGGGTTCGACGTGCAGCGCGAATATTACGTGAACGACACTGGACGACAGATGGAAAGTCTAGGCCTTTCGCTTTACCTGCGCTACCGCGAACTCTTCGGAGAAGCGATCGAGTTTCCCGAGGAGGGATACCAAGGGGGATACGTCAAAGAGATGGCAGCGGAGGTAAAGAAGCAGTGGGGAGAAAGGTTCCTCGCCGAGGATAAAGGCTCGGCGATCGGGTTTCTTAGCCGCTACGGCGGCGAGCGTCTGCTCGCTGAAATACAGAGCGATCTGAAAGAGTTCGGCATCCGTTTTGACTCTTTTTTTAGCGAGCGGGAGATGCGCGAGCGGACCGAGGTCGCCCATACAATGAAACTCCTGCGTGAGCGCGGGACTCTCTACGAAAGCGAGGGGGCTCAATGGTTCAAAGCGACCGAATACGGAGATGACAAGGATCGAACCGTCATTAAAAGCGATGGCGAGCTTACCTATTTCGCCAGCGATATCGCTTATCATAGGAACAAATTCGAGCGAGGATTCAGGAAGCTCATCAATGTCTGGGGAGCGGACCACCACGGCTATGTGCCACGGCTCAACGCCGCCCTTAAGGCGCTAGGCTATGATCCGCGGCTCTTGCAGATCGTGCTGGTGCAGATGGTGCATCTCACCCGGGGTGGGGAGCCTGTGCGGATGGGAAAACGCCTTGGGGAATTCGTGACGTTGCGCGAGGTCTTGGGGGAGGTAGGGAAAGATGCGGCACGATTCTTTTTCCTCATGCGCAAGGCGGACAGCCATTTGGATTTCGACCTCGATTTGGCTAAGAGTCAGTCGAGTGAAAATCCGGTATTCTATGTGCAGTATGCTCACGCCCGAATCGCAAGCATCTTCGAGCAAGCTCAGCAGGCGGGAATTGTGATTGGAGATTCTGCTTTCCGGAACGTACAGGTCGAGCGGCTGGCCGCATCTGAGGAGCTAGAACTGATCAAGCGGACGGTCCAGTTCAACGATGTTTTCGAGGAGAGCGTCAGAGAGTTGGAGCCTCATAGGATGGTTTTCTATCTGATTGAGTTGGCAGGAGAGTTTCACCGCTACTATAATCGGTACAGAGTTATCACGGACGAGGCGGATTTAACCCAAGCGCGCCTCCTCTTAGTGCGGCAAGTGCAAAAAATGATTCGCAGAGGGCTCGATCTCTTAGGCATTGAGGCGCCCTCGAGGATGGCTGCGCGCTCGGAGCCAGAATAAACGTTCACAAACGTTCTGGGAAAGATGGTCTTCATGTTAGGGAATCGGAAGGGACTAGGCCAGGGGCCTTACTATTTTACTCGCAGTCAGTTGGTTCTTCTCTCGGCGGGGTTTACGCTCGTTTCCGTAGTTATTTTCCTTCTCGGAGTCTTGGTGGGGAAAGGGATCGAAGAGAGAAAGCTTCTAAAAAAGGAAGAGCCGCTTGTGAAAATTCCCGTCCAACCGTTGGTTCCAGGCTCAAAAGCAGGGACGCCAAAGGAAGAGATGACCTTTTACGATACGTTGGCCAATGCTCAAACCGCTACCAAGGCTAAGGAAAACAAGCCAGCGGAAAAGGGAACAAAGCCTGAAGCTAAAGAAAGCCAAGCCGCCGCTAAACAAGTGCCATCTGAGGTCAAGAAGGAAGCTCCGGCAGAGAAGGTCCCGGGCTCACAGGCCGTCAAGGCTAAAGCGGCGCGCGAGGCCAATTGGACCGTACAGGTCAACGCCTATCCGAACGAAAAGGATGCCGAAGGATTGGCTAAGAAGCTCAAGGACAAAGGATATGATGCCTACGTGGCCTCCACCAAGGTCAAGGGGCGTGCCTGGTACCGCGTCCGCGTGGGCCATTTAGAGACGCGCGAGCAAGCCCAGGAGCTGCAGGAGGCATTAAGACAGAAAGAGAATCTTTCGCAATCGATCGCCACGAGTCGGTGAGAGGAAGTCCGGTATGAACATTAGGGAGGCCATCGGGAAATTGGTCAATCGGGAGGACCTTTCTGAAGCGGAGACGATCGACGTCATGGACCAGATCATGACCGGGGAAGCGACGCCTCTCCAGGTGGCTGCATTTCTGACTGCCCTCAGGATGAAGGGAGAAACGGTCCAAGAGATTACCGGAGCCGCCCGGGTCATGAGGGAGAAAGTGCACCGCGTCGGGGTCAAAGCCAATCGGGTACTCGACACTTGTGGAACTGGCGGGGATCAGAAGGGGACCTTTAATATCTCGACGACCTCGGCGTTTGTCGTGGCAGGAGCCGGGGTTACTGTAGCTAAGCATGGAAACCGCTCCGTTTCTAGCCAGTCGGGGAGTGCAGACGTTTTGGCCGCTTTGGGGGTCAAGATCGACGCTTCCAAAGAGAAGGTCGAAGAGTGTCTGGAGAAGATCGGGATAGGGTTTCTCTTCGCGCCGCTTCTTCACGAAGCGATGAAATACGCCGTCCAGCCGAGGCGTGACATCGGCATCCGGACCATCTTTAATCTGCTTGGCCCATTGACCAATCCGGCGGGAGCAACGCACCAGCTCACCGGTATCTACGACGGAGGGCTAACTGAGTTGATCGCTCAGGTGTTGCGGAATCTAGGGACAGTGAGAGCAATGGTCGTTCATGGGCTTGAAGGGTTAGATGAGATCTCGCTTTCCGGACCGACCAAAGTTTCGGAGCTCAAAGAGGGTCAGGTCCGCACTTATACCCTTACACCAGAAGAGCTCGGCCTCGAGCGCTGTCGGCTGGAAGAGCTGCTGGGAGGGAGCCCGGAACATTGCGCCCATGCATTGAGAGGAGTTCTGGGAGGAGAGAAAGGGCCCAAACGGGACGTGGTGTTGCTGAATGCGGGAGCGGCTCTTTACGTTGCCCGCGCCGCCGACTCCTTAGCCGAAGGGATGCACCTAGCTGCACAGTCGATCGATTCTGGGAAGGCGCGGGAAAAACTCGAGTTCCTGATTCAGACAACCAACTCCGGTTAGTACAACCTTCAACTCAACGGGTACAAACTTTCAAGCAACGCCATGTTTTTGGATACCATCGTCGATTCGGTGCGAAAAGAGTTGGACCTCAAACGACGCAGGACGCCGGTCTCAGAGCTTCAAGATCGACCACTTTTCGGTCTTCCCTGCCGGGGTTTCACAGCGAGGTTGGAAGGGAAAGCGCGCCACATTATAGCCGAGGTAAAAAGAGCTTCGCCGTCTCAAGGGCTTATCCGAGAAAATTTCGATCCAACGGAAATTGCCGAGATCTTCGAGAGCCATGGGGCGAGCGCTCTGTCCGTGCTGACGGAAGAGCGTTTTTTCCAGGGAAGCTTGCTTTATCTAGAGCGCATCAAAGGGAAGGTTTCGCTTCCGCTCCTGCGCAAGGATTTTATCTTGGATAGCTACCAACTGTTTGAAGCGAGGAGTTTTGGTGCCGATGCCGTGCTGTTGATTGCCGCGCTGCTCGACCCTTTATTGCTGAGGGATCTCAAGAATCAAGCGCAAGCTCTCTCCCTGGATGTGATGGTCGAGGTCCATACGGAGGCGGAGCTCGAACGCGCGCTCGGGACCGATGTCAAGTTGATCGGCATCAATAATCGCGATCTGCACACCTTCGAAGTGAAGTTGGAGACGACCGAGCGCTTGATGCCGATGATTCCGGAGGGCATTTCGGTCGTTTGCGAGAGCGGAATCGAAAGCACCGAGCAGATCAAAAAATTAGAGAGGCTGGGAATTCATATCTTTTTGGTCGGGGAGACTTTGATGCGTGCCACCGATCCGGGAGCGAAGCTCAGCGAACTGTTGGAAGGCGGAACGCGGACTCAGTTCAAAATGCAAAGTGAAAAATGAAAAATTTAAAATTTGCCTTTTGCAATTTTCATTTTGCAATGCACAGGCAGTGACATGGTTAAAGTCAAGGTTTGCGGCATAACCAATCTCGAGGACGCCTTGAAGGCGGTGGAGTTCGGCGCGGACGCGCTGGGTTTTAATTTCTATCCTCCCAGTCCGCGCTATATCTCTCCGGCCGAGGCCCATGCGATTCTCGGAGCGCTTCCTGAGGAGGTTTGTAAGGTGGCTCTGTTTGTCAATGAATCGAGAAAGAAAGTTGAAGAGATCCTGCGCTGTGGCCTGCTTCCTGACGGCCGACAGACTTTTGGCGCGTTGCAATTTCATGGCGACGAGAGTTCGGAATACTGCCACGACTGGCGGCTTAAAATTATCAAGGCCTTTCGTGTCAAGGATCCGAGCTCTTTGGAAGGAATCAAGGGATTTTCCGCCGACTTTTATCTTTTGGACTCGTGGGCGCCGGGATACGGAGGCTCCGGGTCGCTTTTTCCGTGGGACTGGATCGAAAAGTTGGAGGCGGAGCGGCTTATTCTTGCCGGGGGGCTGGACGCACAGAATGTAGCGGAGGCGATCCGGCGCATTCACCCCCATGGAGTCGATGTCTGCACGGGAGTCGAGGCGAGGCCAGGAATCAAGGATCATGGGAAACTCAAGGAATTCATTCTCGCTGCCAAAGACGCCCGATAAGCAAGGCCACTTTGGTCCTTACGGGGGTCGGTATGTTTCCGAGACCCTCATGCCGGCGTTGATCGAGCTGGAAAGAGCTTATGGCAAGATCCGACGCGATCCGGCGTTTCGCAGAGACTTTTACCATTATCTCAGAGAATACGCGGGGAGAGAAACCCCCCTATACTTTGCAGAACGGCTCAGCCGTGAGCTGAAAGGTGCGAAGATCTATCTTAAACGAGAGGACCTCTGCCATACGGGGGCGCATAAGATCAACAACACGCTGGGCCAGGCCCTTCTCGCCCGCCGGATGAAAAAAAACAGGGTTATCGCAGAGACCGGAGCAGGCCAGCATGGAGTGGCCACGGCAACAGTGGCCGCGATGTTCGGCTTGCAGTGCGAGATTTTCATGGGAAGGGAAGATGTAGAGCGGCAATCTTTGAATGTCTTCCGGATGAAGCTTTTGGGAGCGACGGTTCGGGTCGTCGAGTCCGGTAGCCAGACATTAAAGGACGCGATGAATGAGGCGCTGAGGGATTGGGTTACGTATGTGAGGAGCACCTATTATCTGATTGGTACCGTGGCTGGTCCTCATCCCTATCCGATGATGGTGCGCGACTTTCAGTTGGTGATCGGACAAGAGGCCAAGAGACAGATCCTGTCGCGGGAAGGTCGTCTCCCTGACTACTTGGTTGCCTGCGTGGGCGGCGGAAGCAATGCCATAGGGCTTTTTTACCCTTTTCTCAAGGATCGGAAGGTCAAGATGATCGGGGTGGAGGCTGCGGGTATGGGGCTGGGAAGCGGCCAGCATGCGGCGTCGATTCTTCGCGGAAAGGTCGGCGTGCTGCACGGAAGCAAAAGCTATCTTTTGCAAGACAGATTGGGACAGGTTCGCGATACCTATTCGATATCTGCTGGACTCGACTATCCCGGCGTCGGCCCGGAGCTGAGTTATCTCCACGATCGCGGCCGGATCCAATTTGCCTCGGCGACGGACAAGGAAGCCGTCGATGGTCTCAAGCTCTTGGCCGAAGTCGAAGGGATTATACCGGCGTTGGAGAGCGCCCACGCGATAGCCCAAGTCTGCCGGCTAGCGCCGCGCCTCAAGAGCAGCCAGATCATCATCCTCAATCTATCGGGAAGAGGCGACAAAGACATGGCCACCGTGGGGCGCCGTTTGGGGGTGAAGCTCTGAACCGAATAGACGCAAAATTTGCCGCCTTGCAGCGCGGCGGAGAGAAGGCACTGATTCCGTTTGTCACGGCCGGCGATCCCGATCTTAAGAGCACCTTGGAGATCCTGCATGTTCTAGAGCAGAGCGGGGCAGATCTGATCGAGTTAGGAATTCCGTTCTCGGATCCGATGGCGGACGGTCCGACCATCCAGCGCTCGTCGGAACGCGCCTTAAAACATGGAACATCGCTACCGCAGATCTTGAGATTGGTGCGTAGGTTTCGCCAGGATTCTGAAATTCCGGTGGTCCTCTTTGGCTATTACAATCCTTTTCTGCGTTACGGCCTGCGGCGGCTTGCGGAAGACGCCAGAGCCGCGGGCGCGGATGGTATTCTTTGCGTCGATCTTCCTCCCGAAGAGAGCGGGGAACTCAAGCGGTGGTCTCGAGCCAGGGGGCTGCATAATATATTCCTTTTATCACCTACGAGCGATAACGGGCGCATTAGACTGGTCGCTCGCGAGGGAAGTGGCTTTATCTACTATGTTTCGTTGACCGGAGTGACCGGCGCGCGCAAACGGCTTGAGAGCCGCCTGCGAACCCAGGTCGACCGGGTGAGGCGTTACACGTTGCTGCCTGTCGGAGTTGGATTTGGCGTCTCCACCCCGCAGCAAGCAGCCTGGCTCGCTTCTTTTGCAGACGCGGTGGTGGTGGGAAGCGCGCTGATCGATGCCATGGCAAGGGCCAGAGACAAAAAGAACAAATTGAACCGGATCGGTCATTTGGTTTCCAGTTTGAAGCGGGCCATGAGAGGTCAAGTTCATAAAGATTGAGGTGGCGGGATTCTCAGTTTCGAGTTTGGGGTTTCTGGTTTCGCGTTTTAACTCGAAACTCGATACTTGAAACACGAAATTGCTTTAAAGCATGGCATCCTATACCGAGACGCTCAGTTACATTTTCAATCTTCGCGGCGGGGAGATCGATCTCCGCCTGCACCGTGTCGAGCGGGCCTTATCGCTCTTTGGCCATCCGGAGCGAAGTTATCCCGCCTTCCATATCGCCGGCACGAATGGCAAGGGTTCCACAGCGGCGATGCTGCATCGCGTCCTTTCCGTGGAGGGTTATCGCGTCGCCCTTTACACTTCACCGCATGTGGTTTCGTTCACCGAGCGTATCGTCGTCGGAGAGGAACAGATTTCTCAGGAAGAGGTCGTCGAATTGGCGGAGCTTCTCAAACGGCGGCTGAAAAGCGAAGGGGTTTCTCTTACCTTTTTTGAATTCGTGACCGTTCTGGCCTTCATCTATTTCGCGCGCCGACAGGTTGAGATCGCTGTAGTAGAAGTCGGGCTGGGCGGGAGACTAGACGCAACGAACGTCGTCAGGCCGCGGGTCTCAGTCATTACCACCATCTCTAAGGATCACGAGGCGTATTTGGGCTCTGATCTTCTTTCCATCGCCCGAGAAAAGGGTGGCATCATAAAAAGAAAAGTCCCCCTCGTGTGTGGTGCTCTTCCTCCTGAAGTCAGCAAGCTTTTGAAGGGTATGGCAGAAGCCAACGGCTCGGCCAGTTATTTTTTGGGACAGAATTTTTCTTTTGTGGTAAAAGATAGAGATCTTTTTGACTACAGAGGCCTGGGTTGGCATCTTACGGATCTTTCATTGGCGCTGCGGGGACGGCATCAGAGGAGCAACGCGGCTCTTGCCCTGAGCGCGCTGGAAATCGCGGCTGAAGATTTCCCTATCAGCGAGAAAACGGTGCGCCAAGGCTTGGCCACCGTGTTCTGGCCGGGACGCTTTGAAATCATCTCGCGCCGACCCACGGTGATTTTGGATGGCGCCCACAATGGCGAGGGAGTCAAGGCTTTAGTCGAGGAGATCAAAAATTTTCAGGGAAGCAAGAAGGTGGCGCTTATCTTTGCTGCCATGGAGGATAAAGACTGGGCTGCGATGCTGGGCGAGCTTGCGGGCGTGGCCAGCGAGGTAGTTCTCACCCGTGTTCCGATGGAGCGGAGCGCTGATCCGCGAAAGTTGGTTAAAGCAGTTCCTGAAAGTATCCCTTCGAAGATTATAGAGCAGCCGGTGGACGCCCTGAACCAGGTGCTCCGTGCTGCCCGGACCGATGAGACCGTCTTGGTGACCGGCTCTCTTTATCTTTTGGGGGAATTGAGGCCGCTCCTAACGGAAAAATGTTATCGGGAGTTTGCCGAACGAGAGGTTTAAGGAGAAAGAGTCTGGCCCAATGAAGATGAGAAGCCGACTGATTCATCTTAGCGCCGGCTTGATCCTCTTTCTGTGTCAAGCGGCTCCGGTGTTTGGACAAGCCGGGCGTGTGTCGGCCGGCGGAGAGGAAAAGGAGATCCGAGTGACGGCGGATTCTCTTACGGTTGGGGATTCGGGAAATCAGGTTGAAGCGAAAGGCAATGTGGAGATCAGGCATCAGGAGACGATTCTCCAGGCAGACGAAGTTCGGGTGAATCGTACAACGCAGGAGGTGGAGGCCAAAGGAAAGGTATCTGTGGATGATCCCGAGTGGAAGCTCAAATCGGCCGAGTCGGTGCAGCTAAACCTGGAGAAGGAAACCGGTGAGATCCAGAAGGGAGATATCTTTATTGAGAACGGTCATCTCAGTATAACCGGCAGCCGCTTTCAAAAATTGACGGGACAGACCTATCACATTGATGAGGGCTTCTTTACCACCTGTCTCTGCGAATCGGGGAGGTCTCCTTGGAGAATCTCAGGCGATCAGATCGACCTCCGCAGAGAGGGCGAGGGAGTCATCAGGCATGGCTGGTTTTACATCCTGGATGTTCCTGTCCTTTATATCCCTTACGCAGTTTTTCCTCTTCGAAGCGAGAGGCAAACCGGCTTTCTTTTCCCTGGCTTTGGATCCTCAACCAAAGAGGGATTCCGATTCGACCAACCGTTTTTTTGGGCCATTTCGAAAAGTACGGATGCGACTTTCAGGTTCGATCTGGAGACGCGCGCGCGCCTGGGTTTTCAAGCCGAGGCCCGCACGATTTTTAAGCAGGAAGCTCCCGCCCAGTTGAATGTTTCCTATTTTAACGAGAAGTGGCGGAAGAACGCCGAGGATGACATTGTCGACCGCACCATTGCGGATCAGGACATTCCCAAAGACCGCTGGAACCTCACCGGATTTCATCGCTATACCGCAGCCTCGAATTGGCAGACTTTCACAGACATCGCGGTCTTCAGCGACGATCTCTTCACCCGGGAATTAGTCAATCGATTTGATCTGGCGCCCAGCCGGGAGATCGATCTTCGAACATCGCGCTACGGTCGATCCCGCTTAGGTTTCCTGAAAGGCTGGAGAGACACCTATTTTCGCGGCCAGTGGGATTTCTATCAGGATTTTATCCAGGATGATAAAACCACTCTTCACCGCACTCCCCAGATCTCGTTCTGGGGAAGGCGTTTCTTTCAAGCCCTTCCCTTGGAGCTTCGCTGGCGGGGAGAGGGCGTGAACTATCTCAGAAGAGAGGGTGGAGACGGACTTCGTCTGGACCTACGGCCCGAGATGGTCTTGCCTTTCCGGATATCGAATTATCTTTTTGGCTCCTTCAATATGGCGCCGCGGGAAACCGCATACCATCTCTATCAAACCCAAGCCTCATCCGACCGCAACCTCTCTAGGGAAGTCATAGAGCTCAGGGGCAATGTCGGCACTTCCATCGGACGGGTTTTTGATTGGAGAGGCACACGACTGCAAAGAATTAAGCACTCCATCGAGCCGGAGCTGACCTATCTTTTTATCCCGGATGTTCGACAGGACACGATCCCGGTGATGGACAGCATAGATCGTATCCGGCGAAGAAACGTGCTGACCTTTTCCCTTGTGAATCGGTTTTTGGGAAGGTTTGAACAACGCACACTGGCCGGCACGTCTGTAGAGGATAAAGATGTGGAGCTTTTGAGCCCGTCATCCTTTGGCGATGTGCAAGAGCTGACTCAGCTAAGATTGGCTCTCAGCTACGACATCGATAAGGAAAGAAAAGGAGGGGATAGTCTTTCCGATCTGGACTTCAATCTCCGGTTCACCCCCGCGCCTTATCTCTCGGTCGGGTTTGATGGAGGTTTGGATCCGGGTCCGTGGCACTTGACGCAATCCATCGTCACTCTCGGCTTGTCAGATCCCCGGCCCATCACCCGTAGAGTGTTAGATCGGGATTTTATGCGGCCCAGCTCTATCAGCCTCAGCTACAATTTTATTCGCAAGGGGCTTCCCAACGCCTTTCTAGCGGAGGATGCCAATATTGACCTCAGTCTTCCCGCCGATTGCCCGGTACATCCGCTGGATCCCAGGTGTCCCGGAACAGCGTTCGACAGGGATGTTGTGGGCGCGCTCGGTGGCAGCCTCTTCTATCGCGTCACGGACCATCTCCTTTTCTACATGAGCTCCAGCTACGACACCAGGGATTCCAGCTTTCCCGGTTACCGGGTCGCAACCAAGATTTTATCTCAGTGCGAGTGCTGGACATTGACTTTATCGCTAGGGCGCACGATCAACCCTGCCAAGACGAGCTTCAACTTCAATTTTGATTTGCTGGGACTGGGTTCGCAGAGAAGCTCTCTCAGATGACGGGGAATTCGGCTCCGTCCGAATCGATCATTTTCCATTCATTGGGATTTCTCTTGTTGTTGTAGACCGGAGCCGGTTCGGTAAGTTCACGTTTGTGATCCACGAGGCTTTCAGAAATAAGGTTGCTTTGATTACAGGCAGTTCCCGTGGTATAGGTAGCGCCATTGCCAAAAAGTTCGCTCTTGCCGGCTCGGACGTCATCATCAATTACCGAAAGCCTGCCGGCGCGTCGGAGAGGCAAGCGGAGGAACTTTGCGAGCAAATTCGAGCTGCGGGCCGCCGTGCGCTTCTTGTCCAGGCTGATATTTCTGTCAAAGAATCGGTGAGAAGATTGTTAGCCGCCAGTGCCGAAGAGTTCGGCCGGTTGGATTTTATGATCTTAAACGCCGCGAGGGCGCCTTTTAAGCCTTTGGAGAGGCTTCTGGAGCGTGAACTTAAGCAGATGGTGGAAACCAACTACATGGGAAACATCTTCTGCGTTCAAGAAGCCTTGGGCTCGTTGGAAAAAACCGAAGGCAAAATCGTTTTCATCTCCAGTCTCGGAAGCCGGTTTTATCAACCGGGATACCCTCTCGGGAGCATGAAGGCGGCCATGGAATCGGCCGTGAGGGATCTGGCCGAGAGTTTACGGGAAAGAAAAATACGCGTAAACGGAATCTGCGCCGGCATCGTCAAGACCGATTCGCTAAAGATCCTAAGGCAGTACTGGGAAGAGGTGGATCGAGTTCCTGAGGAGCTCTTCGTAGAGCCAGATGAGATCGCCGATGTTGCTCTGTTCCTCTGTAGCCCTGAAAGCCAAGGAGTCCGCGGTCAAACTCTGGTTGTGGATCGAGGATTGAGCAATCGACTTTACCGGATTTGAGAAAAGTGATTTGACGCTAGAACCACGCAGCCGGGAGAACGCATGAAGCAGCGGTGGGTGATGGAAGAGAGAGTCTTTCAGGAGGTCAAAAAGAGCATTGCCGAGAGTCTCAGGATCGATCCGGATTCGGTTCAACCTGACAGTTCTCTCGTTGAGAATCTGGGCGCGGAGTCGCTCGATTTTCTGGACATGAACTATCGGCTGGAACAGGTCTTCGGCATTCGGATGGCGCGCCATTTTGTCCTAGAGCATGTGGAAGAAATTTTCGGCGAAGGATCGGCAATCGATGAGAACGGCAAGCTGACCCAGCGTGGCGTTGAGCTTCTCAAGATCCGGCTAGGAGATCGCGACCCGAGGCTCAAACCAGGAGTCGACCTGGATCAAATTACCAGGCTTATCACCGTGCAGTCCTTGGCCAGAGGCGTCATGGATATTCTGAACAGCCTCCCTGGAACGTGCACCGCCTGCGGAGCATCGGCGTGGCTCTCCGAAGATGGCGCCCGCATCCGCTGCGGCTCTTGCGGGAAAAGCGCGGTTTTCGCGACCGGCGACAATCTCATCAAAGAGTGGTTGAAAAAGGTCCAAGAAGAAAAAAAGATCTTTTGAGCCCGCGCTTCGGAATCGATCTGCAAAAAAAATCCCGGCATGTCTTCAATGAGAGTCAGAGTCGTCGTCACGGGCTATGGCATGGTGACCCCCTTAGGTCCGAACAGGGAGGAAACCTTTCAAAGAGCGAATCGGGGCGAATCGGGCATCGACTACATTCGCTCTTTTGATACTAGGGGGTTTCCCTGTCAGATCGCGGGCGAAGTGGACGATTCCAAGCTCGGCGAGCTTGCAGATATTTCTCTCGGCAAGCTCGATAAGTTCGCCTCGCGTGGCCTAAGGCTCATGCTGATAGCGACCCGGGAAGCCGCCCGGCAAGCTCGGCTCGATGAGATTCCCAATCGGACAGAGATCGGAGTTTCACTCGGGTCCCACGGCCAGAATCCCACCGTGGAGGAGATCCTGTTCCTGCACCGGTTCTACAACGGCGAGGGCCAGTGGGATATCAAAGACCTGCTCCAAACCGGTGGTTATTCTTACCTGCAGTTTTTTCGGCGCAAGCCGGACGTCGCGCCGGCGATTCTCGCCCATGTCTTTGATTGCCAGGGAAGCAACCTCTCGATTGTGTCGGCCTGCGCCGCCGGAGCGCAGGCGATTGGAGAGGCATTTCACCTGATCCGGGCCGGGCGCGCGAAGGCTATGATTGCCGGAGGCTGCGAAGCAACCGTAGACTTCGTCGGTCTGGCTGGTTTCGTTCTGATCCAAGCGCTAGCAGAGCGTTATTCGAGCCCACCGAAGGCTTCGAGACCCTTCGACCGGAAACGATCTGGCTTTGTCTTGTCAGAGGGCGCCGGAGCCCTCGTTTTGGAGGAGTTTGGGCATGCGCAATCGAGAGGGGCCACCGTTTTGGGGGAGATTCTCGGCTACGGTGCCTCGGCCGATGCCTACAGGATCACCGACACTCATCCGAAAGGCGAGGGAGCCCTATTGGCCATGGAGGCGTCTCTTCAGGATGCCTCTCTAACACCTGCGGATGTTGACTATATCAACGCCCATGGAACTTCCACGCTGCAGAATGATGCCACCGAAACGCTCGCGATCAAGAAGCTGTTCGGAGAAAGAGCCAAGAGCATCCCGGTGAGCTCGAACAAATCGATGCTGGGACATACCATCGCTGCGGCAGGCGCCATCGAGAGCATCTTAACTTTGGTCGGTCTCCAGCGCTCGATCATCCTCCCCACCATCAACTACGAGTTTCCGGACCCGAAGTGCGATCTCGATTATGTCCCCAACGTCGCGCGCTCTCAGGAACACCAAGTGGCGCTATCCAACTCATTCGGCTTTGGCGGCCAGAACGGCTGCCTATGCTTAGGCAGGTTTATCGGGTAGATTTAAAGGATTAACTCCATGCAGGATTTGAAGAGCGGGCGCGCCGTATGAGATTCCTCTTCTACGACCGAATCTTGGAGTTGGAAAAAAAAAGCTCCATCGTTGGAATCAAAAGCTTTGCGCTCTCTGAGGAGTTTCACAGGGGTCATTTCGGTAAGGTGGCGTTGATCCCAGGAGTGGTTTTCGTCGAGGCGATGGCCCAACTGCTCGGTTGGCTGATCTGTTATTCCAACGATTTCCAAATCTTCTGCATTATGTCCTTGATCGAAGGCGTGCGAGTGCCGGCGGAGCTGCGGCCGGGATTGGAGGCCCGGATCTATGGAGAGATGATCTCGACCAATGAAACGGACACGCTTGGGAGAGCCTGGATAGAGATAGGAGGAAAAAGTGTGGCCTCGATGGAAAGAATTATCTACAGCCACTTTCCCGAGAGCAATCCAGGGGAGCTGGCGGAGCGATTTGTGTACTACAGCGGCCGCAAGGATCTCTTGGGAGATTTTCACAATAAGCTGCAAAAAGCGTAAGAAGCATTCCGACGTTTGAGTGACCGCGGCCAGGCCATCGGCTTGAAAACAACTTCGTAGCCCGAGATTTTATGCGTTACCTTCTCGTTGACCGCATCGTTGAGTGGAAAGAGCGCGAAAGCATCAAGGGGATCAAGAATGTCGCTTTGAGCGAAGACTTTCTGGAGTTTCATTTTCCTAAAAAGCCGGTCATGTCCGGAGTCCTGCTCTTAGAGGCGCTGGTCCAACTGGCTGGGTGGTTGGAGGCGGCCTCCTCAGACTTTCAGCGTTGGTTTTTGCTCAGTCAAGTTCATCGTGCCACCTTCTATGGCTTCGCGTTGCCTGGCGATTCGGTGCAACTAGAGGTGCGGCGCAGATCGGAAGAGCCGTCCCAGCCTAAGAGCTTTTCGGGACTCTGCACGGTCGGCGGCAAGAGAAAGGTCGTCGCAGAGTTTGAAGGGGAGGTAGTCCCCTTGGCCGAACTTGAGAATGTCGATGATCAAAGAAGGCTCTTTCAATTCCTCACCAGGAGCGAGTCCTTCAGATGAGCGAACGGAAAGCGGTGATTACCGGCATCGGTCTTACAACTCCGCTGGGAATCGGTCTCGAAGAGAACTGGAAGGGTTTGAGCGGAGGAAAAAGCGGCATCAGGCACTATCCCAAAGAAGACCTTCCTCGTTGCTTCCAATACTTCGGCAAGGTCGAACCGTTTGAGATCCCGGCGCCTCTGCCCCCGAGCCTCGCGCCGCAGATGAAATTTCTCAACCGCGGGGCGCTGTTGGGATACTCTTCATCGTGCGAGGCGCTAAGGCAGGCCGGCGCTGATTTGTCCACCCTACCTCCCAGCCGTCGAGCTTTGTATGTCGCGTCGGGAGACCTCACCAATATCGGTTGTGAATTTCTCTATCCCGCGATTAAGGAAGGAACCGATGGAAAAGGGCTGCAGCCGGATTTCGAGAAGCTGAACCAGACGACTTTGGGCCAGGTCAACCCGTTTTTTCTTCTTGAATCTATTGCGAATAATCTTTTCAGCTTCCTGTCTGCCTTTGGACAGTTTATGGGGCCTAACACGAGTTTGAGCAGCCTCTCTCCAAGCGGCAGCCACGCATTGGAGCTGGCCTTTCGATGCATTGTGGAAGGAAAAGCGGAGATCGCCCTGGCTGTTGGCTATGGTAGCTGGATCAGCGAAATACCACTTTATGAGCTGCAGGGATTAAGCTTGCTATCGCGTTGCGAGTTCGGAGCACAATCGTTCAGGCCCTTCGACAGCTTGAGAGACGGTTTCATCCCAGGTGAGGGGGGTGCGGCGGTTCTAGTTGAAGCCGAGGACGTCGCGCGCAGCCGCGGCGCGAGAGTTTGGGCGACCATCCGGGGCTGCGGAAACGCTATTGCGCTTTCTCCGGGCGGAGGGCTGGCGGTTCCAGAGCGCGTCTGCAGCAGAAGCTTACGCCTTGCCCTCGACGAGGCCGGCTGTAGCGTTTCCGATCTGGCCTTCATCGGCGCGCACGGCAGCGCGACTCAGAAGGGAGACCGATCCGAACTCATTTCAATTCTCGAGCTTCTGGAGAAGGAAGAGGCTGAGACTCCGGTCTGCGGAATGAAACCTTATACCGGCCATATGGGCGCGGCCAGCGACTTGGCCGAAGTCGCTCTAGGAATTTGCGCTGTCCGAAATCAAATGGTTCCAGCGACTTTGAATTTTACCTCCACCGATGACGAGTTCTCCAAGATCCCCGTGCTCACGCGGCACGGGGCGGGCGATAAAAAGCTATTCCTCTCAGCCAGCTATGGTATCGGCGGCCAATCGTCTTGCTTGATTCTGTCCGTTCCATGACCCTGAACGTTTCGCGGGAAAATGAGAAACAAGAAGGGAAAGATAGTTCAAATTCTTGAATTTTTGCCGGTCTATGTCGCCTTCCACATCTCTACACTCCTACCCGTTCGAGCCGGCCATTTCATCAGCCAGATTCTTGGAGCCTTATTTTATTGTTTGGTTCCAAGACGGCGGAAAATCGCCGTCGAAAATCTGCGCCAGGTTTTCCGTGATGAGAAAACCGCTAAGGAAATCAGCATGCTGGCGCGAAGGAGTTCCTATTCTTTTTTCGCCTCGCTGTTCGAGACCGCCAAGTTTGTCTTTTTTCTGCACAGCCCTCGAGGAAGGAGGCGGATCCAAGCAACGCAAAAAGGGCTGAATCCGCTTTTTGAAAAGGTCAGAGAAATCCATCGACAAACTCGTGGATGCATTTTCGTAACGCCCCATATTGGAAACTGGGAATTTCTTCCTTTTGTGGGCTTCACTTTAGGAATTCCTTTGGTGATCGTCGTTCGTCCCTTCGATAACACCTATCTGGAGAAGTGGCTCTTTTCGCAGCGCGAGGCAAGCGGCCAGGTGATCATTCCCAAGACCAATTCCCTCTATTTCTTGCAAAGGGCACTTCGACATGGCAAGTCGATCGGAATCCTGCCCGATCAAAGCACCAATCAAGCGATATCGGTCGATTATTTAGGCCGCAAAGCGACGACTACGCCTATACCGGCGCTTCTCGCGGTTCTCCACAACCGACCGATTGTGGTCGTGGCATGCTGCCGGAAGTCGACGGATTTCCGTTTTGAAGGGTTTGTCCGCGATCCGATATGGCCCACACCCGATGGGGATGAAAAGGCCGAGATTTTCCGCCTCACGGAGGCGATGAACCGGGAGATGGGAGCCATCATTCGAAGATATCCTGAGCAGTACTTCTGGATGCATGATCGATGGAAAGAATACCGGACTAAAAAGGAGATTTCTGTGCGCTGAGTTGTGGAGAATCTCCGTTGGGATGGCCGGCCAGGTATTGATTTAAAGTGATCCGCGATCTCGAGTAAGCTTCAGTGATTGTCAATTCGACGACGAAATCGATGAAGCTCAATCTGTTTCAGCAAGTCATGGCGTTATGGGAAGAGGTCGGCCCTTACAATGCGGGTTATGTCTTTCAACTCCGAGGATGCGCCTGCTTCGAGGCTATGCAAGAGGCGGTTGAAGCGTCTTGCCGGGAGGCGAGTCTGGGAAGACTAGTCCTGGACGATAACGAGGAAAGTTATCGCTATGAGCCGGCGGAAAGCATTCGGGTCGATCGGATTGAAGGTGACGGCTCCGCCATGCAAATGGTTTGCGATTTCCTTGAAAAACATATGAACGAGCCTTTTCTGTCCCAACCCCATCACCCGATCCGATGGGCGATTCTCAACGACACCTACACAAACAGCCATTTCCTTGTGCTCGTGTGGCGCCATCTCATCGCCGATGCTACTTCCATTCGCCTTCTCGTGCACCGCGTCCTGGCGCGTTACTACGGCGCAGAAGAGGGCTGTTATGAAGCGCCCCTGAGACTGGATCCGTTTGGCTGTGAAGAGATCATGAAGCGTCATTACCAGCGTCTCGGCTACCTGAGAACCCTCATTCGGTCGAGCCGACTCTATTTCCGCCTGCGACACGTCTATCGCTTGCCCGAATCGCGGGATCGCAGTGAAGGTTCAAGGGTGTTGCTTTTTGACTTGCCGCGGGATCTCCTGCCGCGTTTGATCGCGGCGTGCAGGCGGCGGAAAGTAACCATCAACGACGCTTTTTTAGCGGCTTTGGGGTTGGCGATGGCCCGAATGACCCCATCTCGTCAGGCTCAGCATCGCAGGCGCAGCCTTGCCCTGGCGACAGCCGTTGATCTCCGGCAGGCCGCTGTTGGGAAGCTTTCGAACTGCTTCGGTCTTTTTGTCAGCTATTGGGTGACGTTGTTAGATGAGCCCGATATCCGCGACTTCGAGGGGATGCTGTCCGAAGTTGCCCGACAGACGCAGTTGGAAAAATCAGAGAAGCGTTTTGCCGGGCCCGCATGGGATTTTTTGACGCTCCTTCTGCTGCGGCGATGGCTCGGCGTGAATGAAGATCGCTCCTGGTATCGAAAGGTCTATCCTCTGTCAGCAGGCTTGAGCAATGTAAGGATGAGCAGTTCCGAGTTCCCGGGAGGCGATGAGAAAATTCTCGCCTGCTTTCTCGTCCCGCCGACCGGCCCAGCTCTGCCGCTCGTGGTGTCCCCCGCGACTCTAGGCGATCGGCTCAGGTTAAGCGCTGTTTACCGGGTGGCATCTCTGAGCGAATCGCAGGTGCAAACTCTAATCAACATTTTTCTTGGAAAACTGGAGGATTTTGCTGAAGGCGCGAGAGCAGAGAAGTGTTAGTGTGGTTCCCTTGCAATATTTACTGAACCTCACCCCATAAAACTCGAGACTGTACAGAAGCTGAGATGATCCTTGCCCGGCGCCAACGGTTTTTTCTACTCGAACGGGTCCTTCTACCACTGGTTATCCTGCCCCTTCGCCTTCTGATTGGGAGTTGGCGGAGGCACACGCCGGATGCTGGAATGATCCAGCGAATTAGAGAAACCCCACGCATCATTCTGGTTACTTACCACAGTATGCTGCTGCCTCTCTTAGCGTTCGCTCCGCTTTTCCCCCGTCGTATCGTTGTCATGGTTAGCCCGAGTTATGATGGCCGGCTTCTGGGAGCTTCCTTGAAATACTTCGGGGTCGAGCACGTGTTGGGCTCAAGCAGAAGCCGTAACATTGCCGGATCACTGGAGTTCATTCGGCATGTCAAGCGAGGCGAGATAGGGGCGATTGCCGTGGACGGTCCCCGAGGGCCGCGCTACGTCGCCAAACCGGGATTTCTCAAAATGGCCTCGGCAGCGGAGGCCCATCTGTTATTAGCAACCAGCTCTGCCAACCGAGGCATAACCCTTAAGACGTGGGACCGGGCTCACTTACCTGCGCCGTTTACAACTCTCTCCCTGTCGCTGGAACTGCTCGCGCCGCCCGATCCGCGCGAGCCAGAGCGCGAGTTGTCCACGGTTCAGGAATTGCTGGCTTCCTCCGCGCGTAAAATTGCAAGCCCGGCTTCTTAAAGAGTGTTACAGAGAAACTCTCGGAACGAGATGATGAAGAAGGCCTCCTCCTTTTTCGCTGGTCTTGAGTTGGGATGGCTTTTTCTGCTCTGGATCGCGACCGTTTGGGGAGCCTGGCAATATTCCGGGGCCTCGATGTGGACGGTGTCGGGCATAGCGGGGATAGCCGTGACGGCTTTGGTCTCAACTCTGATTCGGCGGCCAGGGTGGAAAGATTCCGGCTTTCGGCTGGACAACTTCTGGCCTGCATTGTTTCGCGCGGGTTTGATTTCCTTCTGTGTTCTGCTTCTTTTTGCTGCCGTCATCAAGATGGCGGGACTCTCTTTTTCCTCGCTGCCGGCTAAAAGAATGGCGGAAACTCTCCTCTCCGGGGTTGCCCAACAAGCCTATTTTCTGGGGTATCTGTTGCATAGATGGAATGCGTTTCTCGGGAATCCGCTAGGCGCAGTTTTCGCCAATGCCGTTTCGTTTGCTTTCATTCATTTACCCGATCCATCTCTGGTGATGTTGACGGGTTTCGGCGGTCTTTTTCTTAATGCGCTGTTCCTCCGCCTTCGTAACGTTCTTGTGCTTGGCCTGGCACACGGTGTTTTTGCGGTTTTTATGCTCTCCGCCCTTCACGATGCGGGTGTCATTGGGAGCACGCGTATCGGCCCTGCAACTCTTGCTCCTTTTTCCCAGATCATTGGCCGAGAATTGAAATCAGGAGAGCGAGTTGGGATCTGCTCCAACGGTTTTGGTTCAAGGCACCTTGGAAGCCGATTCGAATACCCGATTGAGTTGATCCATCAGGAACATATGGACGAACGTGAACGCTTGAGACTTTTTTTGGTCTCGGACGGACGCATTTTTTGTGTCATTACGGAGGACGATTTTTATCGTTATGTGGATTTAGATTTGCAAAAACATCTGGTTGTTCTTGGCAGCCGATACGTTTGGAGACATAAGATCAAGTTGGACAGGGAACTCGTGGCGCGGTTGCTGCATGGCAACGGCGACGTTCCGGTCGCGGCGGTGTTCCGTGAGCGTGTACTGCTCGTTTCCAACAAACCCTCATCCTGAGGATCCCCTTTCGCATGAATCATCTAAAAATCGGTTTGAGGCTCAATAGGAACCGCCGCTTCGTGCTGCCCTTATTGATTTTTCTTCTTTTTGCCGGAGGCATAGCCGGCCTGGGATCGATTCGCTATCCCTATGGAGAACTCGGCGGCCTAGCTCCCGTTCTACCGTCCGCGTCCGCAGAAAGGCGCGAGGTCTTCAAGTTTCGTGTGGCGTCGTTCAATATCCATAGCGGACGCGGAGCCGACGGAAACTTCGATCTTTCACGTATCGCCACAGAACTTTCCGGGACGGATCTCGCCGGACTCAACGAGGTCAGGGGCCCGTCCCTTCTTAGTGAAAAAGATCAGGCCGCGCAACTCGGGGAAAAGTTGGGCATGGCGGCCATTTTTGGGCCGAGTGAAAGGCGCTGGTTCATCACCAGTTTTGGGAACGGACTGCTGAGCCGCTTTCCGATCTTGACCTGGCGAAGCCGACCGATGCAGGTAGGCAGGCCTGGCACTTACCGCTCCGTCATCGTGGCTCGATTGAAAATCGGCGAGCAGAGCGTGCAAATTATTGTCGGCCATGTTGAAAGAGGGGAACTGCGGGACCCACAGTTGCGGGAGCTTAGGGAGATCTTCGAGACGACGCCAGCACCGACTATTCTCATGGGCGATCTTAACGCGGAGCCTTCTCATCCGGAGCTGCTCCGGATGGCGAACTTTCCCGGCGCGGCGCACGCACGCGTCTTTGGTAGGTTCCATTCATCGAAGCTGATTGACCACATCTACGTCAGGGGACTGCGAGTATTGTCCGCCGAAGCTGTTTTTAACCAAGCGTCGGACCACCCGATCGTCTGGGCCGATATCGAGAGCCCTGCTTCCCTTTGACGTCGTATCTTGACCCCGTACTCTCTGGGTTAGCGCGTCTTTTTAATTGCCCGTTGCCAGTGGTATAAAGAGGCTTATCTTCTGTCACTCTGAAGCGTGGGCCGCGTGACCTGCTCAGTGGATGGAAGCGGTGTCATCGTGATCCCCGAGCAGCTTCTACAATCTCTAAGTGCTTGCGACAAGGCGGCGTTTTCTTTCGTTCAGACCACTCTTCGGAATTCCCTATTTGATTTCCTTATGCCGCTCGTCGGTGAAAAGTGGAACTGGCTCGTCCCGGTTATGAGCGTCTTCCTCTACTTCTTTGTTAAGGACAAGAGAGGCGGCGCGTGGTTACTGCTGTCGAGTGTACTGCTGATTCTTTGGGTTGACGCCGTGGCTACCGTGCTGAAGGGAGAGTTCCTAAGATTTAGGCCCCAGCAGTCCCTATCCGAGTTGGGCATGCTTATCCAGCGGCCTGCCTCGTCATCTTTTCCATCCAATCATGCTGCCAACTCCTTTGCCTTGGCAACCCTGCTGGCGTTCTACCATCCGAAGATTGCCTGGGTTTTCTTTGCGGCGGCGAGCCTAGTCGCGTTTTCGCGGGTCTATGTCGGAGATCACTATCCTTTGGATGTTCTAGGTGGCGCCCTTCTGGGAACGGCTTTTGCCGTGGCGGGCGCAGGCATAGTTCGGCTGTTTCGGCGTCGCCAGGGTAAGCACCAGCACCGGTCTGGCACCCGATCCATCCCATCGGTCTGAATGGATCTGATAACCGTCCGAGAGTTTGAAGGGGCCCGCGATGCGGACGGTTTCCGCATTTCCAAGGACCGCCTCTGTTGGTATTCGGAGCAGCTTGAGGACGGGAACATGTTATTTTTTCCGAAGAGTCCGTTTCAGTTGGCCGACGAGGAAATAGAATTGTTGCTCAGCCAGCGACAGGCCGGCGTGGGCTACCACAAGAATATCGCCTATCGTCCGTCCCAAGATCGCCTTAGTGGCTTTGTCAAACAGGGCAGAGAGCAAGAAGAGAAGTTGCGATCGGTCATGAGAAGTTATTCTTGCCGAGTGATTGAGATCCTCTCCACGCTGTTGCCCCATTACGCCGCTGATTGGCGAATCGACTTTGCTAGCTTCAGACCTCTTGAGGAGAGAGGGAGAGACCTTCGGTCCCGAGCGCGCAACGATCGGCTTCACATCGACTCTTTCCCCACTCGCCCCACGGGTGGAGATCGGATCCTTCGCGTCTTCACGAATATCAATCCAAGGGAGCCGAGGATCTGGATAACCTCCGAAGGCTTTGAGATCCTGGCACATCGATACGCTCAGGCCGCCGGGTTGGCGCCTTCGCGCGGTGGATTGGATTTGCCGGTGGCGTGGGCGCGCCGCTGTTGGGCCCGCATCAGCCGGTTTGTTGGCTTGCCTCGGGTTCAGCGTTCCCCTTACGACCGGTGCATGCTTCGTTTGCATCACTTTCTCAAAGATAACCTCGAATTTCAGGCGAGCTGCTCCAAGCACCGGTGGGAGTTTCCTCCCAACTCTACCTGGATTTTGTTCACCGACACGATCAGTCACGCAGTTCTCTCCGGACAATACGCGTTGGAGCAGACTGTCATCGTTTCCCGAAGCTCTCTCATCAGGCCCGATAAGGCACCGGTTAAGATTTTGGAGGATCTCTTGGGATTTCCTCTCACTCCATGAAACCGCAAAGCCGTCTTTGCCGGTCAGGGTATTATCGCAATTTAGCCATTCTTCTGCTGCTTGCTCTGACCCTCTTTCATCTTTGGTATATCGGTGCGGGCTTCTTGGATCTAGCTCCGGACGAGGCCCACTATTGGGAGTGGTCCAGGCGCTTGGACTTGAGCTATTACAGCAAGGGTCCGATGGTCGCGTACCTGATCGCTGCTTCCACGCGTTTGTGCGGCAACACGGAGTTCTGTGTGCGGCTCCCTGCTGCGCTCATGGCCTTGGGGACCGTTAGTGTAATCTTTCTTTTGGCCCGGCGGTTGTTTGCGAGCGAGAGAGCAGGATTTCTTGCCGTGTTGGCTTGCAGCGCCATCCCGCTCTATGCCGCGGGTTCGATCCTCATGACGATCGATGCTCCTCTAGCTTTCTTCTGGGCGCTTGCTCTCTTTGGTGTGCAAAGGGCAACCTCGAACGCTGACGGCGATTCGCAAGAAACGACAAAGAATTGGGGTTGGTGGTTTCTTTTCGGATGTGCTCTGGGTCTAGGTCTGCAAAGCAAATACTCGATGGCGCTTTTCCTTCTCTGCTTGAGTTTGTACATGGTTTTGACGCCCCGCGCCCGTTCGTGCCTCAAGGAGAAGCGGCTTTACTTTGCGCTGCTTTTGGGCGTGGCTTTGTTTACACCCGTCATTGTATGGAATGCGCGTCACGATTGGGTTTCTCTTTGGCATGTCATGGGGCAGGCTGGGCTATTGGACCGAGGAGCTGGGTTTTCGACGAAAAGCTTCCTGGAGTTTCTCGGCTCTCAAATCGGCGTCGTCTCCCCCCTTCTTTTTTTCGCCCTCGTTGCAGCTTTGGTTCGCTCTGGGAGGCTCGGGCTCGCAGATCAAAAAGATCCTCATCTTTTTCTCTTTCTATTTTCGTCTCCGTTCCTCGCGTTCTTCCTTCTCTGGAGCCTCTACCAGAAGGTCCAGGCCAACTGGGCTGCTGTTGGGTATCTCGCGGTCGTTGTCGCATTGGCCGGATGGTGGGATGAGCTTCTGAACCGGGCGGGAAATGGGCCCAAGAGATTTTTCTTGAATGGCATCTTCAGCACAGTGCTTCTCCCCGGGGCTCTGCTCGTTGCGCTGGGTCATTTTCCAGGACTGCTCGAGCAGGCCGGTATAGATCTTCCAGTCCAAATCGATCCGACAAAAAGGCTCAAGGGGTGGAAGGAACTGGGGATGGCGGTGGGAAAGATCAGAGAAGAGAGTCCAGACAGGGAGGTATTTCTGGTGAGCGACAGTTACCAGATCGCAAGCGAGATGGCTTTCTACGTTCCCGGACAGCCCAGGGTGTACAACATCAATCTGGGAAGACGGATGAACCAATACGACATCTGGGGAGGCCTGGATAACCTTCGGGGAAAGAATTTGCTGTTCGTTACCTATCATAATGGAAAGACGGATCCTATCCTACAGGATGCGTGTCGCAAGGTCGAAAAGGTCAAAGATGTGAAAATCTTTTATCGCAAATATCCGGCCCAATTCTTTTCCGTTTTTTTCTGCGGACAGTATCGAGGGACGTCTCCGCCAGGAAAGCCAACCCACTGAATCCATGAAGAGATTAATAACTCGCCTTGGCAGGCAGAGAAAAGCATTCACGGGTGCCCTTATTCTCGTTATCGGTCTCGGCATCTTAGCGATTGACCATCACCGTCGCTGGAGAATCTGGCTGCAAATCACGAGCGTAACGAAGATGCACAATATGCCCGTGAATACTACCGGTTACACTATCGAACAGCTCCCGTTTTACTTTCGATCAAGTTTCGCCCGGGGCCATGACGTATATTTTGCAGACGGGGGCGGGCGCGTGTACAAGGCAGACGATAGAAACCCGCCATCGGTTGCTGCACAACTAGGAAACTCGCAAATCCCGCCGCGGATGCTGTTCGTGAGTTCCCGCGGGACAATCTTCATTTCCGGCTCGAAGCCTCCGCTGGTGCGTTCCGTTGACGGAGGGAGAACATGGGAAAAAAGCCACGATTGGTCGTTTTGGCGTATGACAGAAGACGAGGCGAGCCACACTCTATACGCCGGCAACTACTCGCCCCAAAAACACCCTTTTTACATGGCCAAGGTCTTTAAAAGCAATGACGAGGGGAAAACGTGGCTGACCGTATTTGAGGATGATCAGCTCGATCACATTCACTCAGTCCTATGGGATGCCAAGTACAACCGCCTCTATATCTCCGCAGGCGACAGTCGCAGGCGCGGTCAAGCTTATAGCCAAGATAATGGAGTGACCTGGCACTGGATCAAATCTGGCGGTAAACAGGGACATACCGACTTGGCGATAAGTGACCGCTATGTACTTTGGGGCTCAGATGATAACCTCGGACGGGTCATTCGGGCGCCACGAAGTCCTGTACAAGATGGCGAGACAATCGTCTGGGAGCCCTATCATCATGTCTGGTGGGTGGTGGCTGAGAATCGACAGATCTATGCGGGCACATTGACCGGTGGGGGTAAAAGAAAATACACGGGGGCCTTTCTACTGGTGTCAGCCGACGAGGGTGAGACGTGGCAAAAGCTCCTGGAAGACAAGGACGGTGGAGCCGCCCTTAGCGTGTTCAATGCAGAGTCCCGCCGCCTCAGTGCTGATGGATGGTTGTACTGCGTTACGGATAGTGGTACGGCCTACCGAATTCGCCGTACTCCCAGGGCCACAGGCACTGCTGATCTCCCTAGTTAGAATGTCGTTGTCAGTGGAGCTGAGATACATTTTACTGCTACGCGGGCGGTTAGGCGGACGCGTCCTTACGTTAGAGGATGAAATGAGTAGTTTCGACTGAGGTATTTGATGCGGAGAGCCGTGCGTCTGTCATTAGTCCTGGCTCTTTGGGTTACGGTGGGAATCCTGGGAGTGGCTCATCTTTGGGGATGGCTGTTGAGCGCTTACAGTCGAGAACGGCCTGTTTTGGCCAATACTGCTCTCAATGTTTCGCGAATATCCATTCCGAGCGGAAAGTGGAAATTCGCTGTATTAGGCGACTTGGGAAAGCGCTATGAAATATTTTCTCGCTTTTTGTCCCAGATGAAGCAGGATGACATACGGTTCATCATCCTCTGCGGCGACCTCGCCTACCGGATAACTCCCGAACAGTATGAATATCTTCATCTCAAGATCGCGCAATCTGGATTTAATCGTCCGATCTTTTCCGCTGTCGGACACCACGATGTGACCAGCCAGAACGACTACCGTCTCTTCCGACGTTACGTGGGTGGTCTCAATACGTCTGAGAAAATTCAAGGCATAAAAGCCTTTTTTTATGGGGATCAGTACCCCGAGCGTTTCGCTTTTGTTGTCCCAGATCGTCCTCCCTTCCAAGCGCTCTTCATTATCTTCGACCACGTTTTTGCTCCTCCCGATCGAGGGCAATTTCTGTGGATCGAAGGCCTGTTGAAAAACTATCGATCCCAGGTCAGGCATGTCTTTCTTTTCAGCCACATGCCGGTAGTTAAAGCCCCGAAGCAGATCCAGAAGGTTCCTTCCAAAGAATGGTTAATGCCCTACGAGCGGTTGGAGAAAACCACTCCCGACGGAAAAACCGAGAACCTCATCTACGAACTGATCAGAGTCGACCCCGTCACCGATCAGACTCCTTTGATTCCCCTCACTCGTAGCGTCGATCCTCGGACCGGGCGGCTTACTTTCACACATCCTCTTCTCTTGCGGGGTTATGATCGCTTTTATGAGTTATTGGATCGATACAAGGTCACAGCGATCTTTTCCGGCGATCTCCACGGATACGCAAGGTACCAAATTGGTTCGACGCTCCATTTCGTGTCGGGCGGGGGCGGGGGCCGTCTCCAATATCCCGAAGCGCTCCATCACTATCTGGAAGTGGAAGTCAGAGCCAATGGTCTCAACGTCCGCCCCGTAGTCTTTACGAGCAAGACAACCTTGATGGATAGACTTGAGCAGATCACGATCGTCGAGATATTTCTGCCTTTTGTTCACCGGCCATGGCTCTATCTCCTTTTGGCCATTTGGGTGGGAGGATTTGCCCTTCTTCTCCGCTTTAGCCGAGGATGGGCCTGCTCTGGAAATCCCTGACTTGGTTGGATGTAAAGTTCACTTGCTGCTTTCCGGTCTGTTGGAAAGGAGGATGTAGGTGCCCTCTCGTTCAACGGGATAGAGGCGGATATCGTCGGCTAACCTGTCGCTGAGCGAGACGCTGGTAACAATCAGGCGGCGCTGGGGCTGGCTTACAGATTCTCTCAGCTTCGGCAGGTCGGCTGCGCCTATCATAATGGCGGGCCGCTTCGCATAGAAGAGAAGACTCGGCTTGTTGAGTCCCAGAATAATGAGAGGCTCTCCGGGCTTTAACCGATTGCTTGCAGAAAGAGCCAGAATACGGAGCGGCTCCTGGAGATAGCTTCCTGCCTTAGGCAGTAGACCTTCGAAGAGAACGAAAGAGAAAAAGACGGCTCCAACAACAATGAGCCCGAAACCTTCCAGCGATTTTTCCTTTCTCAGCACAACAAAAAAGCCGGCGGCTGCGAGGGCGACTGTTGCCGCTAGAAAGAAAGGGATGGCCCTCAGGTCTCCAGGCACTGTGAAGCCGGGGTGTGAGGAGAAATTGGCCTGAACGTCCTTGGCTACAAAGGGAAGGGCAACCAGAGATAAAATTAAAATGAGCGCTGCGACGCCTCCAAGGATCGCAGAGAAGCGGATACTTTTTTCTTCCTCTTGGCCCGAGAGGACACGGTCCCACCACCAGCCGACGAGGAGACTTAACGCCGGAAACAGAGGGGCTATGTAGTTGGGCAGTTTGGTGTGTGAAAAAGAAAAGAACAGCAGGACCCCAAAGATCCAGAGGAGCAGGAAAATCGGTAGATTCCTTTCCCTGCCGCCTTGAGAGGTGACTATTTTATGCCTCCAAGCGGATCGCAGCGAGGCGGGCAGAAATGCGGTCCAAGGCAAAAAGCCAAGCGCTACGATGAGTAGATAGTAGTACCAAGGGCCGTCGTGTCCGGAATTGACGGATAGGTATCGCATCACGTTGTGGTGCACGAGAAAGACCCGCAGGAACTCGCCTTTTGTTGTCCATGAGGCGGCAACATACCAGGGTAGCGTCAGAGAGAGGAATAGCGCTACGCCCGCGCGCGGTCTGAGTCGGCGCATTCCCTCGCGGCCGCCGCCAGAAAACCAAAGAAAAATTAAAACAATGGAAGCGGGGAAAATAATTCCGATCGGGCCTTTGGTCAAAACAGCTCCGGCCGCCGCGATCCATGCGAGCAAGGCCCACAGGGTCTGGCGCGACGATTCTTTTTGATGGAGGGCTAGGAAGAAACCTAAGAGAGACGCCGCGATCAACAGCGTGAGGACCATATCTGTGATCGCCAGGTGGCTCAAGACCAACATTTCCAGGCTGGTCGTCAAGATGATTGCGGAGAGCGCAGCGACTCGCAAGGTCGAGACAGCTCTAGCGAAGAAGAACGTCAGCAGGACCACTCCGCAGCCCGCCAAGGCCGACCAAAACCTCGCTGCAAGCTCGTTGGTTCCCAAGACCGCAAAGGCTGAAGCCATCAACCAGTAAATCAGGATCGGCTTATCGTATCGATGGGAGTAGTTGTAGATGGGCGTTATGAAACTTCCCGTCTCCAACATCTCGCGGGTTGTCTCGGCAAAAACCGCCTCATCCACGTCAAAAAGTGGAACAGCTTTGAGGTTATAGAAAAACAGGAGGACGGCAAGGAGAAGAACCCCAGTTGCTGCAAAGAGCCCTTTCGCTCGATGTTCTACCCGTTCGTTGATCTTTAAAATTCGCGGTTGCTGGTTGACGATAAAACGGCCGGCCCAGAGCCCAACGAGCACGCCGCCAATAACGTCCGAAAGAAAATGGGCGCCCAAATAAAGCCGCGAGAAAGAAATGACAGACGCGGTCATATAGAATAGAGGCGATCCCGCTGGATAGGCGCGAGTCAATACGACAGCAAGCGCAAAGGTCGACGTAGCATGACCAGAAGGAAACGAGTCAAATCCGGTGACGCCAGCCGAGAGCGACGGTCCGCCGAAGGCGAGGCCTTGTTCTATTAAGCGGGGGCGTGTCCGGCCGATGAGATGTTTGAGGATTTGGCCCGAGAGGGAGGACAGGGCCAGCGAGTAGAGCGACAGTCCAGCAGTTTCCAACCAGTTTTTCTTTTTTAACAAGAGTCCGACAACCAAGTGGAGCGCGCAAAGCAGCGCCAGCGGATGGCCTCTGCCGTAGTGGCTGGTCCACTCCATGAACGTATTGACCCAGAAAGTTTGATGGGACGACACAAAGGAGCTAGCCCAATCGTCAAGCAAAAAGCTTAACAAGAAACAAAGCACAGCTCCGCCCCACGAAACCCTATGAATGTTCATTGCAGGGGTTTTCATTATCTCGAAGCGGGCGCGATGCGTACTTTTTCTGAAACGGAGCCTGTCTGGCGGCAATATTTTCTTTTCAAGCTCATAGGGTTCTGGTAATTTAGATTTTTTTGCCTACTTGGGAAAAGGAAATTGTTTGCTTCAACCTTAGAGCAGGCCCTGTTGACACTTCGAAGCTCTTGGACAAGGACAGTGCCTTCGTCCGTTGGCGACCTCTCATTCAAGGACTGGTTCAGGGAGAGGATGTTTACCACAACGGAGGCTATCCCAACCCGCCGCTTTTGGGAATAGTTTTGTATCCTTTATCCTTGATGCCGGTGCTGGGCGGAGCTCTCCTCTGGTTTTCCTTGCAAGTCGCAATGGGGATCGCGGCGACCCTTTGGTCCATCAAGCTTGCGCTGGGGCAGGTAAGCAGCTTCCTGGATGGGCGATCGGCCTCGTCATGGTTCTGAGTGCCCGGCCACTGGAGAGCGATCTGCAGCACGGCAACGTCAATATCCTTATTTTTTTTGTCGTGATGGCTGGCCTGCGCGCGTTTGCGCACGAACGCGACTGGTGGGCAGGGCTTGCGATCGCGTTGGCAGCCGCATTCAAAGTTACTCCGGCGTTGTTTCTACCCTACTTTGCGTACAAGCGCCAATGGCGCGTCGTTGGAGGAGCGATGCTGGGGCTTGTCTTGTTTCTTCTGGTGCTGCCCGGCTTTGTCGTCGGGCCGGTGCGCAATCTGGAACTGCTCGCGGCGTGGGCTGAAGTCTATATCCGGCCTTATGTGATAGACGGTGTCGTCGAGACCCTCCAGATCAATCAGTCATTGCCCGGGCTTTTCTACCGGCTCTTTACGAAAAGTCCTGGCATAGAGTTCGGAGATGGGACCGTCTTGTCCGTGAACTGGGTAAATCTCGATCCGAACACGGCGCGGAGGGTGCTGAGCTTGTTGCTCCTCTCAGTTATTGTCTGGTTAGCCTGGGTCTGTCGGGCAAAGATCGAAGACCGGCGCGATTGGCGCTGGGCATGCGAGTTTGGAATGGTGTTCATTGCGATGTTGTTCATCTCCGAGCGGAGTTGGAAGCACCACTATGTAACGATGGTGCTGCCCTACTCGGCGGTCGTGAGTTACTGGGTCCTCCGTTGCGACAACAAAAAAGGTTGGTGGCGCGTGGGCACGATTCTGCTGGTTTCGCTGCTCCCTTATGGCCAGCACCAGCACCGAGCTCGGGGGGTGGCTGGCTCACGGGAACGGACACAAGTATGCCCAGGCCTATGGCATGTTCTTTTTGTCTGGACTTGTGATCTTTGTCGCCCTTTCAGTAATCCTGTCGGGACGGTCAGCGCGACCTCAGCCGTTGGCAAATACAAGTCAAGGCCATGACGCGTCAGTATAGAAGCGGCATCGTCGGCCGCGTGACGCCATGGCTCCTCCGCTGGTCAGTTCTCTTCAGTGTCCTCGTCGGTATAGCTTGCCGACTGTCTCAGTATGCCGCCAACACATCGATTTGGCACGATGAAGCCGCCGTCGCTATCAATGTCGTCCGCAAGAGTGTATCCGATCTGTTGGGCCCTTTGGTTTGGGAAACGGCTTCGCCCCCGGGTTTTCTTGTTTTGGAAAGGCTCGTGGTTCTCGGCTTGGGGACGTCAGAGTACATTCTTCGCTTGATCCCCCAGCTTGCGGGGCTTGCGGGATTGATTGGATTCGTTTACCTCGCGCGCCGGATGTGTGGGACCGAACTGAGTTGGTTGTGGGCGGTCTCGTTGATGGCGGCTTCCGCCAAGCTCATTGTCCAAGCCAATGAGGTCAAGCATTTTACTTTGGATCTGTTCTGGACGGTGCTTGTCCTGGGGTTAGCAACCCGGCTTTCCGATCGTTCGCGAACACAACTGCTCCTCTTGAGTTGGGGCCTGGTGGGGGCGCTCGGACTGTGGTTCTCCTATGCGAGTCTCTTTGTCTTTAGCGCCACGAGCGTCGTCCTGGGGATCCGGTCGATTCGTTTTTGGGATTCCTGCGATCGTGCCGCGTACATTTGCGCCAATGTTCTGGCGCTTTGCTCATTGGCTTTGCTCATGGGGTCGATTGAGGCGCAGCGCGGAGATGCATTGATGACGTTTTGGGCGGGTTGGTTTCCCGACCTCAGTGGCCCCCTCGCTCTGTTTTTTTGGCTGGCGCGGTCTCTTCTTGGGCTTTTCAATTATTTCTGGCAACCCCTGGGAGCGGCACTACTGGCTCTAGCCTTCGTGGGAAGTGTACGCCTCTGGCACAACCACCGGAGCTCGGATGTCTGTTTTCTTCTTCTGCCGCTCCTGATCGCTCTCGTAGCGGCTTTTTTTCATAGATGGCCGTTCGGGGGCAACCAGCACATGGTCTTTGCCGCCCCAGCCGTATTCCTGCTGGCTGCCGAGGGTGTTGAAACCGTTCGTCAGCGGCTCATGCAAAGACGCCAATGGCTAGGCTGGGCTTTTGTAGCGGTACTACTCCTTCCCAATGTATCGGATAGTGCTTACCGAATTTTTTCACCTCGTCAGCGGCATGAGGTGCGACCCGTGATTGAGCATGTGCAGCGCTCCCGCAAGCCGGGAGACAAAATCATCGTCTTCGACCCCGCGACGGTCGAGTTTTACACCGACAAGAATTTCCGGAACCCTTCTCTCGAGCCAAGTCGGTCCACCCGCGTCTGGGTGATTGCCACTCGGTCGGGTTACAAGGAATTCCCGTCTCAGGTTGAAGATCTGCTGCAGAGTCTGCGCTCCCGTCGGCAGCGCCTTAGCAGCCTAGAGGAGTTCGGTGCTGCCGCTTACCTGTTCAGTCCCGAGCAGGATTCTATCGAATGAGTCCTTGTGGGGGGAAAGGGTCTCATCGGTGGCCCTTTGGTATGGAGCGTTACGTGGAGCGCGTTCTTTTTGCTTCTGGGATGCGGTTATGGATTGGCCAAGTGGTCGGACGACACGAAAGTCTAAGCTGGATTGCTCCTCAGTGGAATCTTTTCGGATGCGCCTGAAGATTTTTTATGCCCTAGGCCGTTTAGCTTGACCTCTGATCTTAAGTTTCTGTAGAACGGGTGACGTGCAGCTTGCAGCACTGATCAAGAATCCCGACGATCCTGTTTACCGCTATCGCTTGCACGCCTTTGAGCCTGAGTTGCGCCGACAGGGATGGCACATTTGTCTGCATTCGCTGCCGAGAAAATGGCTCATGAGACTTCCTCTCTATTTTAGGCTGCCAGGAGCTGATGTGGTCCTCCTCCAGCGGCGGCTTTTGGGCCCCGCCGAGATCGGGACGCTGCGTCGGTTTGCGCGACGGTTGGTCTATGATTTCGATGACGCCGTTATGTACCGAAGCTCTAATTCTCCCAAAGGTCCTGATAGCCGCCGAAGGGAAGCCCGCTTTCGGACCATCCTGGAGGCCGCGGATGTAGTCGTCGCCGGCAACCGCTTTCTGGCCGACGTGGCTGAACGCTATATCCATCCGTTCAAGATCTATCGTATTCCCACCTGCGTCGATCCCCACCAGTACGTTCCGGCTTCGCATGAAAATGAGAGTTCCAATCTCCAGCTTGTGTGGATCGGCTCGGCCAGCACGGTTCGAACCCTGAACGGCTTCTCCCCGCGTCTCAAGGCGGTCGCCTCTGCGGTACCCAAAGCGCAGTTGAAGGTGATCTGCGATGTCTTCCCCGACGCAATGCCTATGCCTATCGTTCGGTGTCTGTGGTCAGCGGAACGGGAGGCGAGCGATTTGGCGAGCGCCGATGTCGGGATCAGTTGGATGCCCGACGGACCATGGAGCCAAGGGAAGTGCGGCCTTAAGCTCCTTCAATACATGGCCGCAGGCCTGCCCGTGGTTGCCAACCCCGTGGGGGTTCATCGCGAGATGGTCGTGCACGGAAAGAACGGCTTTCTGGCCGAGACCCCGGAAGAGTGGGTGGAAGCGATCCAGAGCCTGGCCCGCGACGCTGAGCTTCGGAAGAGCATGGGAAGCGCCGGAAGGAAAGCGGTTCTTGAGGGCTATTCTCCCGGGCGCTGGGCCGATGTCTTTGTGAAGGTCGTTTCGGGCGTGGCGGGAATCAAGAAGTCGAGCAGCGATCTCGGAGGTTAGCCAGAATGAGTGAAGGTGTCGACCTTACAGTCTGCATCGTCAATTGGAATGGCCGAGATTTGCTTCGAGAATTGCTCCGATCTCTTGAAGGCGCACGTAACGGACTTGCCCTCGAGATGGTCGTTGTGGATAACGCTTCCACCGACGGTTCTCCCGATATGGTGGAATGCGAATTCCCTCATGTGACTGTGATTCGCAACGAGCGCAATTTGGGTTTTGCAAAAGCTAACAATCAAGCGGCGGATAAGGCACGAGGACGACGGTTGTTGTTTCTGAATAATGATACTGTGGTTAACTCCGGCACGTTGACCAAGATGGTTGCCTTTTTCAACGAGCATCCGGAGCTGGTGGCCCTCGGCCCGAAGCTTGTTGGCGCAGATGGTCGACCTCAGCACACCGGCGGGAACCTTCCAACGTTGACCGCGCTGCTTCACCGTATTAGGATCTTGCGCTGGACAGGCATGTTCCATTCAGCCTATCACACCTACCTTCGGGGAGGCTTTGATCCGAATCGAAGCGGGTTAGTGGAGAGACTCTCCGGTGCAGCACTGTTGGTTCGCCGAAATCAGTTCGCGTACTGCGGCGGGTGGGACGAAGGCTTTCCTTTCGGATTCGAAGACGTTGATCTTTCTGTCCGATTGAGGCAGCTGGGAGATCTCTACTACTTGGCAGAAGCAGAGATTGTGCACCTGGGCCATGTGAGTGTGCGAGCTAATCCTCGTTTTGCCTATCTGGGGGCGGAGTTTGGCTATGCCCGGTACTTGAGCAAGCACTATCAAAATACCTGGGGCAGCAAGTTATACAAGTTTCTGGTTATTGTGGACATGCCGATTCGTATACTCTCGCTGGCAGGAAAATGTGTTTCAAATCTCCTCCTTAGGAAAGGCGAACATGCCTGGCGTCGTTATCAGCAGCTTACTGCAGCCAGTGGATTTCTCCTCAAAGATATACGACGCTTCTGGAGTTGTTGAGACAATGGAGCGACGAGACGCGCGGATGACCGAATACGAAGCGGGCATAGCCCGTGCCATCGCTGAAACATTTCCCTTTCCAGAACCGATCGTGGAATTCGGGTCCTACTTGGTGCGGGGACAGGAAGGCAAGGCCAACTCGAGGAAATTCTTTCCCGGCAAGCGCTACCTGGGAGTGGACAAGCGTTCGGGGCCGGGAGTGGATTGCGTCGAAGATGTAGAAAGTCTGGCGCACGCGAACCGCACAGTCGGCACAGTGCTGGCTTTTAACTGTTTTGAGCACGTGCCCCGCTTCTGGCTGGCATTTGAGGAGGCGAAGCGTATTTTGCGCCCCGATGGCTTGTTGATCGTCAGCTGCCCCTTTTACTTTTACATCCATTCCTTCCCAAACGACTATTGGAGATTAGGCCCAAGGCGTTTCGCCTGTTGCTGCAAGAAATGCCGCGAAAGATCATCGGCTGCCATGGCCCGAGCAAACGCCCCTGGGCGTATGGGCCATGGCGGCTAGCCCTGAATATCCGGGGATCACGGAAGCGCAACACTCCGAGCTCCGGGAGCGGATCAGGTTGTACGCCCGCCACTCGGTGGCGTGGGATAAAAGGGTGCGCTACCGATTGGGCCGTTGGTTGTGTGGGCGGGGACCCTTTGCACCCTTCCTCGAAGCCGAAGAATTCGATACCACGCTGATTGAAGCCATCTAATAAGGCAACGTAGAAATGAGCTGCAAGCAATAAGACTTGCCTTCGATTCTACCGCTTGCGAATGATAAATCGCGGGAAATTCGTACGCTCAGACATTAGTGGGATGTCTTGGTTAATAGCCGAGGGCTATCAGGAGGAAGCGCTCTTTTCTTCCCGATCCGAATGGAGTCATGGACGGCTCATTCGGGCTACACCTCACCGTCGTGTTTTGGAGATCGACGGACGGCACCGCTCTTTTTTGGTCAAGCATTTTGTTCCTTCAGGGATCTGGAAAGCCTCGATGGAAGTTCTCCGAGCTTCTCCTGCGGCCAGAGAATGGAAAGCTCTCCACGAAGCTCGACATCGAGGACTTTCTGTCCCAATGCCAGTGGCGTTGGGGGAGGGAGGTAAGATGTGGAAGCCGGAGAGTTTTCTGGTGACTGAATTCATAGAGGAGGCCGTTCCTCTCGGCCGCTACCTCTTCGGCCCGGATCGACTCGTGGGATCCTCCAGAAGCCGAGCCGTTCAGGAGGTTGCAAGACTCATCCGCCGGGCTCACGATGCGGGTTTTTATCAACCCGATCTTCATGCGGAGAATATCCTGCTGAGATCCGGTCGAAAAGAGTTAGATCCTTTCCTGATCGACCTCCAACGTGTCAGCTTCAGCTCCTCACTTTCCCTTCGCAGGCGCTGGCACAATCTTTCGGTTCTCAACGGCGGATGCACGGAGGCAAACCTTGTTGATAGAGTGCGTTTTCTCAGATCTTATCTTTCGAGTGGTCCGCCGCTAAGGATTGAGTTCCGGGAGGCGGCTGCCCGACTCGAGAAAGGAGGGCGAAGGCATCGCTTCCATCTGTGGCGGTCGCGAAACAAGAGATGCTTGGCTGAGAACGGCGAATTTTTGAGAGTCGAGGCGGGAGGTTTCTCTGGTTTTGCGCGGCGGAATCTTTGGACCGCCGAATTCCACGAGCTGTTTCAAGAGCTTTATGGGAGTCGTCCCCATCCTGGCATTCGATGGATTAAAGGCTTCTCGACAAGGACTGTCGGCCTCCTGTCGCTCCCTAGAGGGAAGTTTTGTATTAAGAAATATCGCTGCGATGGTTTCGGAGCCGCGCTTAAAAGCCTTTTTTGTTCCTCTCAAGCGCGAAGGGAATGGATGGCAGCGAATAGTGTGCGCATGCGCGGGGTTGCAGTTCCGCTGCCGGTTGCCTACGTGGAGCGCCGGCGATTTTTATTCCTTTCCGACAGCTATTTTATAGCTGCAGATGCGGAAGGAGAAAAAGTTTCCGCCATCTTGAGCCGGCTTGTTGTGCCGGGACCGGCTCTCTCAGATAAGCGTGCGCTCATTTGGAGCATGGCGCGCTGGTTGCGGAAGATACACGCCTGCGGCGTATCCGGGCTCGAATTTGGGGATTTAAACATTGTTGTCAAGACGGAGAACCCAGGAAAATTTCGTTTTTCCATTTTGGATTGCAGCAAGGCGCGTTTCGGGCCCGTTTTTTGGCGACGGAGAATGCAGGACATCATCAAACTTGGGGAGGCATGGGCACACTGCGCCTGGATCAGCAGGACCGACAAGCTGAGATTCCTGGAAAACTATCTTGGCTTTCGAGAACATGAGAAGTGGAGAAAGATCTGGCGTTACGGCGCGCATAGACGTACTGGCCGAATCTTGACCGCTTGGTTCTTATATTAAATTGCTTTTTGTACAGGGAAGGCCTATAAGAATCGAGAGGTTGCACCTCAGGAAGTCATGCAGCGTGTCGGATTGATTGCCGGATCAGGATCTTTCCCACTTCTCTTCGCCGACGAAGCGAGACAGATGGGATATTCCGTAGTGGCGGTGGCCCATACGGGCGAAACTTTGCCGTCTCTTCAAGATAAGGTGGATAAGATTTTCTGGATCCGGGTAGGCCAACTAGGTCGATTGATCCGGATTTTGCAAGACGAGATGGTTACCCGAGCGGTCATGGTCGGTGGAATCAAAAAAGCACGGTTCTTTGCGAATTTTCGCCCTGATCTGCGCTCGATTAGGATCTTCCAGCGGATTAAAGAGCGCAAGGACGATTCCGTCCTCCGCGCGGTAGCGGATGAGCTTGAAAAGGAGGGTATCGCCATTGAAGGAGCCACCCGATATATTCCTTCTCTGGTTGCTGGAAACGGTATGTTGACTCGGCGGCAGCCGACTCAGCGGGAATGGGACGACCTCAAGTTTGGTTTCAAAGTCGGGCGGGAGATCGGGCGCACCGACGTTGGCCAGTGCATCGTCGTCAAGAGGGGGACCGTTCTAGCGGTGGAATCCATGGAGGGTACGGACGAAACGATCAGGCGAGGCGGTCGGTTTGCGCCTGGAGCCGTGGTCGTGAAGGTGAGCAAACCGCATCAGGATCTGCGCTTTGATTTGCCGACCATAGGCCCAGGCACCATTGAGGTGATGAAAGAGATTGGAGCCTGTTGTCTCGGGATCGAGGCCGGAAGGACAGTCATTTTAGAGCGTTCCACCACAATCGCGGAAGCCGACGCTGCTCGTATCGCTGTGATCGGTTTATTCATAGGTTTAGCGGGCGGAGATTGAGCGTCCCCTCTCGATGTCTCGCCTGAGCTAACCGATGTTGGTTTTTTATAATGTCCTGGTTTTTCTTTCCGCCCCCCTGATATTTGTGTACCTGCTGATTTTTCTCCTGCGCAGAAAGGACTTCCGTCCGAATTTTTGGGAGAGATTAGGGAAGATAGGGAACCCCGAGCAGACGAGCTCTTTGGAGCAGCGTCCATCGCTGGCCGCTCACCTGCGGAGCGGACGGGCACCCCGTTTTTGGATCCACGCTGTTTCCGTGGGAGAGGTTATGGCCGCGGTTCCGCTAGTGAAAGCTTTGCGGATACGCTTCCCCGACTGTCACATTGCGGTTTCGGTTTACACGCCGACGGGCCGCGACACGGCGCAAAGGAGGTGCCCGGAGGTAGAGAGAATTTTCTATTTCCCGCTGGATATTCCCCCGATTGTTCAAAGGGTCGTGACCAAAATCCATCCGGATATTTTCGTGCTGTTGGAAACCGACATTTGGCCTGTCCTTTTACGTACTCTCGCGCGCAAAAGCATCCCGTCTCTTGTCGTCAATGGCCGGATCTCTCCGCGGCGCCTGATCCTCAGGCCTTTTTTTCGGCGGGTGCTAGGTCAAGTGGCCTTCTTTTGTATGCAAACCGACGCGGATGCTGAGCGACTCCTCGTTCTCGGGACCGATACCCGAAAAATCGCTGTTACAGGGAACATGAAATTTGCGCAGGCGATCGCAAGAGATGGAGATCCCTTGCGGCTTCGCGAGGCCTTGGGACTGCCTCAAGAGAGTCGACTGCTAATTGCGGGAAGCACGCACGAGGGAGAGGAGGAAGAGATCCTGCGCTGTTATCGAAGTCTTTGCCGTTCCCATCAAGATATCTTGCTTATGATAGCCCCACGCCATCCGGGGCGGGCCGACGAGATCGAGAGCCTTTGCCGCTCCCAAGGTTTCTCTTGCGCCCGGCGCAGCCGCGCTGAAAAATCATCAGGAAACTCGATCCTTCTTTTAGACACAATCGGCGAACTGTCCGATGCCTACGCCCTGGGGACCTTCATCTTCATCGGTGGAAGCCTGGTCGACCGGGGAGGGCACAACGTCCTGGAGCCTGCTTCGTGGGGCAAGCCGATTTTTTTCGGCCCGCACATGGAGAATTATTCGGACATCGCTTCGATCCTTGAAAGAGAGGGCGCCGGGGTCCGGGTGAGAAACGGAGAGGAGCTAGCGGCCCAGATCGATGGGTTGATCGGAGACAACGGAAGGCTTCTCAAGATGGGCGAAAGGGCGTCATCCTTCGTGAACCGGAATCAAGGCGCGGTGGAGAAGAACTTGGATCACATCGAAAGGATCTTGGCAGAGGTGAGGCGGCCGGCCGCCGCCGTGACCCGGCAAGGAACCGAGGCTGCTGAGGTATGATTTCGATTCCTCCCGCAGAGGCGAGGCGCATAGTCATCCGTGTTCCGAATTGGGTCGGCGACGTGATTCACAGCCTTCCGGCGTTGGATGCCTTGCGCGTCCATTTTCAAGACGCGGAAATAACCGTTCTCGGGCGCAGCGGGGTCGGAACCTTGCTCAA
This sequence comes from Binatia bacterium, assembly GCA_036004365.1. Lineage (GTDB taxonomy): Bacteria > Desulfobacterota > Binatia > UBA9968 > UBA9968 > DP-36. The sequence continues at coordinate 13,428 of DASYRN010000028.1, read as the reverse complement.
AGATTACCCTGCGGTCGACAGAGTGATCAGCTACGCGGCCCGCCCGGGCGATTTTTTTCCTCTGTGGCGCATCGGCACTAGGCTCCGGACTCGAGCTTTCGATCTTGGGATCCTCCTGACACGCTCCTTCGAAGGGGCGTGGATTTTTTTCGTTGCTGGCATACCGCGCCGCTATGGTTATGCAGCCGATGGACAAAAATGGTTGCTGACGGATTCGGTTCCTTACAACGAGCACGCCAAAAAACTTCACCAAGTTGACTACTATCTGAACCTTCTTTTTCCGATGGGAATCAAGCGTAACGCGACGCGCGGGCAGCTTGTGCCGGCAGCCGACGAAAAGGAAACCGCCGCGAAGCGCCTCTCAGCAGCGGGCTGGTCTCGGAAGCAGCCTTTGGTTGCTCTTTGCCCGGGAGCCAGTTACGGGCCAGCCAAGAGATGGCCGGCTAATCGCTTTTCCGAACTTACGAAATTATTGATCGCCGATCGGGGTGTTACGGTTATTCTGTTGGGCGGTTCTGAAGAACAGGCTCTCGGGCGTGAGTTTCCCAAGGAGGCCTCGGGACGACTCGTCAATCTCATGGGTCGGACAACGCTTCGAGAGGCGATGGCGCTGCTTGCCATTTCCGATGTCGCCATTGCCAACGATTCGGGACTGCTTCATCTGGCCGCGGCGGTTGGTGCTCCGGTCATTGCGCTGTTTGGACCTACCGATCCTGATCGGACGGGTCCCATAGGAGATACCGTAACCATGCTCAGGAAACCTGTGATTTGTTCGCCCTGCCGGATGAGAGACTGTCCTATCGACCATTGTTGTATGCAAAGTATCAGTGTTCGTGAGGTTTACGAAGCGGTTGTCAAGGCGCTCATGAAAAACCCCATGGACTCATGGCCGCAGCAAAAACAAACCCCGTGGAGTTCTTAGCTCAAAGAGAGAAATTGCCCCCACGGAGGCTTTTGCTGGTCAAGCCGAGTTCACTCGGCGATGTCGTCAACACCCTTCCTGCTCTGGCAGCGCTTCACCGCAGCTGGCCGACGACCCTAGTTGATTGGCTGGTGAAGTCGGAGTGGGCCGAGCTGTTGCGCGACCATCCGATGCTCCACGAGGTCGTGCTGCTCCCGAAGAGCTGGCAGCAATGGCCTCGATTCATTGGTGAATTGAGCTGCCGCCCTTATGACATGGTCATCGATTTTCAGGGACTTCTCCGCAGCGGGTTGCTGAGCCTGATGACGCGGGCCGCGGTAAGGGTCGGTTTTGCCGACGGCAGAGAGGGAAGCTCCTGGTGCTACACTCACCGGGTCGCGGCATGTGAAGGAGGGGTCCATGCGGTCGAACGATACCTTCATTTGATCGAGGCATCCGGTGTTGCCACCGATGGGCCTAGAGCCTTTCTCTTGCCTCGCTGGCGTTCTGCGGAAGCTTGGGTGGAAAATCTTTGGCGGAGCGAAAAGATCGCACCACACGAAACCATCTGTGTCATTCATCCGGCGGCAAGGTGGAAAAACAAAAGATGGCCGGCTGAAAGGTACGCCCAGCTGGCGGATTGGATGCTCGACCGGCAGGCTTGCCGGGTCGTATTGATCGGCGGCGCGACTCAAGTCAAACAGATCGACGAAGTCAAACGTCAAATGAGGCGGGCGCCCATAGATTTGTCCGGCGGAACGAATTTGCAGCAACTAACGGCTTTGCTGAGGAGGGCGACACTGCTTGTCACTAACGATTCCGGTCCGATGCACCTGTCGGCGGCGGTGAATACGCCGGTCGTCGCTGTTTTTGGACCGACAAACCCCAGAGAAACCGGTCCCTACGGTTCCGGTCACATTGTCGTTGAGGCGGAGATCGACTGTTCAGGCTGCACGCGGCGCTCTTGTAGAAAAGGACTAGCTTGCTTGAAAGCGGTCAGCGTCGAGGAGGTTTTTGACGCCGTGGAATCACAACTGCGCAGAAAAGAGAGTCGGCCGCCCTTCGACCAAGCTCAGGGCGAACGGGAATGAGGGAAATAGTTGTAAAAATTGCCGTTCATGCTGAGCCCGGTCGAAGCATGCTTACACTTTTTCAGTGAAAACTAACTAAGACAGGTGACATTTCCGTCTCCTATGTCTGCGGCCTCTAGACTCGCTCTCCTCAAAGCCAGGGGACAGAAGTAACATTTAAAGACATTTAGATTAGCTCGAAGGGGAACCGTCTTGCGGATCGCGATCGTACGCCCTTTTTTTACCCTCACCAAAGGGGGGGCGGAGCGCTATGCGGTGGAGCTGGCGAGAGCGTTAATCGCTAGCGGCCACGCCCTGCATGTATTTGCCTACCAGTGGGATGAGCCTCTAGAGCCGGGAGCTGTCTATCATCGGATCAGAATGGTCCGCAAGCCTTCCTGGCTTCGCGTCTTGACGTTTCATTGGAGTCTTCGTCGTTTTCTCACCTTCTCGGATTACGATATCGTCCTCGGGATGACGCCCTTTGCGCCACAGATGGTCTATTGGCTGGGCGACGGTTTATACCGTATTTGGACGCGGCTCTCCTGGCCCTTGAGACCGCTTCGTTGGCTCATGTGTTTAAGGCGCACTGTGATGCTGGCCAATCTGTGGCTCGAGCGCAAGGCCATGCAGGGCGGCTCCTGCCATTTCATTGCCAACTCGAATTTGGTTAAGCGACAGGCCGTAGGCCAATATCGAGTACCGGAGGAACAGATCAGCGTAATCTATCCCGGGGTCGATCCCCAGCGTTTCCATGCGAGGATCCGGGAGGAGTGGCGCTCGTTTACGCGCCACGCTCTCGGAATAGGCGAAGAGGAATGCGTCATTTTATTCGCGTCGAACAATTTTGCGAGAAAAGGACTGAAGATCGTTTTTAAGTCGTTGAGGAGACTGCTCCGAGAGGGGCATGAAGTGCGACTCGTTGTTCTCGGGTCCGGAAGGGTCCAGCTCTACAAGATGTTAGCGAGGCTATTGGGAATCCATGGTCGGGTCATATTTGCGGGCGCGACCGGAGCGATCGAGCGGTATTATGCGGCGGCCGATATTTTCGTCCTGCCGACTTACTACGATCCATTCGCTGCGGTCTGTCTGGAGGCGATGGCGTGCGGGCTGCCGGTCGTTACGACCCGAATGAACGGCGCTGCGGAGCTGATCGAGCAGGGCCAAAGCGGTCTCGTGCTGGATCAAGGGGCTGGCGAAGAAGAGCTTACGGGGAGCATCCGACGCCTCCTTGATCCGCGCGAGCGTGCCCTCATGGGAGCGCATGCCACCGAGCGGTCCAACGAGTTTACAGTTCAGCGTCACGTAGGTGAGATGGTTTCGACGCTTGAGCGAGTCGCGGCCGACCACAGAGAACATGAAAAAATAGAAGCCCTGCGGTTGGCTCCTGATCTGGTCATCAACCGATCGTACCTTTCTCTTCTCGAGACCAACGGGCTGAACTCGTATGATACGCTCGCGAAGAGCGAAACAGCCTCTGTCGTTTATAACTGGGATAAGCGGATCTTCTTGTTGAAGCTTCAAGATTCGGACAAGTCCGTCACGCTTTATTCCAAACGCCATCGCTCGCGGTTGACTCTTCTAGACTGGTATCGCTGGCTGGTCGGAAAAAAAATCATGACGGGCGGAATGAAGGAGTGGGAAAACATCCTCCGCTTTCATGCTCGCGGTCTCCCGGTGGTGACTCCCGTGGCCGCCGGCGAACGAATATTTTCAGGCGGAATAAAAGGATCGTTTGTCGTGACCTACGGCCTCGATGAGTTCATGCCGCTCGATAATTATCTCAAGGCGGCTTTCCCGATCCCTTTAGAACAAGCTCGCCTCAAAGAGAAGAGAACGTTGATCCGTGCTGTAGCCCGACTGACTCGACGCATGCACTGGGAGCAATTCAATCACCGGGATTATTATCTCTGCCATCTCTTTGTCCGGCGCGAAGGGGAGGGGGAGCCTGAGCTCAGAATCATCGATCTTCAACGGGTGGGTCATCGAAAATTTCCCTTGCGCCGCTGGTTGATTAAGGATTTAGCGGAGCTTCATTACTCTTCGCTTGCCGTTCCGCTCACGGATTGGGATCGTCTTCGTTTCTATGCCATCTATTCCTGGAAAGAAGAAAACCGCATTGTGCGACGAAAAAGAGTCGGGCGGTTGCTTAAGTGGTCGCAAGCGATTGCCGCCCACGACGCGCGGCACCAGAGAAGACGAAGCGCTCAAAGAGGGACCACGGAAGTTCCGGTCTCGTAGAGGATGAAGCCGCTGGCGCTTGCGCGTCAGGTCGTTTTGCGCAGGCGGTAGATTCGGAGATAGTAGACTCTTTTCCCCGATTGCTCCCAGAACTCCGCGGCCGCCTCGAGTTCACCTGAGTCGACAAGTTTCTGTAAATGGCTAAAACGGTCATCAGCTTGCTCGGCGTAGAGGGCAATCCACTGGGCTTCCTGGGCACGCGCCTGGCGCTCGGCTTGGCTATAGTCTCCAGGGAAGGGCACACGTTCCGCACCAGCATGATAAGAGAGCTTTGCCGAGTCCGTAACGACAACCGGAGATCTAGAAGAGTGGTTCCGAATCCACGCCCCGCCCTCGCGCATGATCGCTCCCCGCTCTGGGGACCGCAGCACGGAACTGGGGATCGTCGCAACGGTTGTGATGGTCAGTACGATCGCCGGCAGCCAACGGAAATTCGGTAACCGCTCTCGAAGCCAAACGAGAACCCCTGCAAGCCCCGCCCCCGAGAAGGGAAGAAGGTAGAGCATCATGAGAAAAAAGTGATGGCCGCCAAGGTAGTCCGGCCCTATGGTTGACGCGACGCCGACAAGGACAACCAGGTGAAGGAGGAAGAGAGCGATGAGGAGCGCCAGTGCGTGAAATCTCTTGCCTTCTTTTTCGGATCGGATGCCCCAGGGGGCAAGGGCGGCAAAAATCAGGACTACGGGATGGATTCCATTAACGAGAGGCTGCTGGAATATGTATACATTTCGAAGCAGCCGATGGACGGGAGAAGCCGGAGCCTTGGAATCTGCTTGTGTGGACGATTCAGGAGTTCTTTGCTCTGGGGAAGAAACGGCGGGCGGTTGTGATTTTTCTCTAGCAGCATCGTTCGGTATAAGAGAGCCGATCATCACCGCTGAACTCTTTTTTTTCGAGAGAGTAAGAGAGCCGGACTCTAGACTCAAGTAGGCAACATAAGGCGATGCTAGGATAGCCCATCCCAATAACGGTGCCGCCGCCCACGCGATCCGCTGATGCATTCGGCCGGAACTTGTGAAAAGGCATAGCGCCGCGAGGGCGAGAGCCGGCTCCATTCCCTCAGGTCGCATGAGATAGGCCAAACCGCTTGCTAATCCCGCTCCGATGCCCCACTGTATTTTTCCTTTCTCCAAAGCCCGAAGCCCAAACCACAGGCTCAAAGCCACAAAGAGCGCTGTCGGGGCATCGGTTAACGCCCGGCTGCCAAGTCGCACGGCGTAGGGATGGACGGCCCATAAAAACGCCGCGCCACAGGCCGCATGCTTTCCTGCGATCTTTCGCGTGATAACGATGAGGGGGAACAGCACGAGGAGGTTGGAAGCGAGCGCCAGCAGCAAGCCGGCGCTTTCGGCGCTTAGCCCGATCTCTTGTAGGCCGGCGACTAGGATCGGGAAAAGAGGCGGATAATCATAGGCGAGCGCATTGGACCAGCGACCTACGCGCAGGAATTCGGCCATTTCGAAGTAGGCCGCGCTGTCGAAAGCTACCGGATCATTGCGAAGAAGCGTAAGAATACGCAGAACAACGGCAAGAACAAGCGCTGAAGTCAGCAGTGCGGAGGCTCGAATCTCTTTTAAAGAATTTTCCAATCGGAGAATCCGCATGGTCCGTAATCTTTATTATAGTCCCCTTACAGCAAAATAGCTCTGTGCTCAATTGCTGCCGCTTGGAACAGCCATTCCTGAGGTGACAAAACAGAGGGAATCTGTTATTAGAAATCGATCTCGCACTGCTTTCAACCGCGACTGGAAATGGCCTAAAGCATGAGGGCGTTAGTCCTGAGCGGGGGGCGAGGAAATCGCCTTCGGCCTATCACCTATACCGGCGCTAAGCAGCTGGTCCCGGTTGCCAATCGGCCTATCCTTTTCTACGTTCTTGATAATATCGCCCAGGCGGGCATTGCCGAGGTGGGGATGATCGTCTCGCCCGAAACCGGGCAGGGGATTCGTGAGGCTGTGGGCCGTGGCGACCCTTGGGGGATAAAAGTCCATTACATCGCTCAAGACCGGCCTGGAGGCTTAGCCCACGCCGTGAAGACAGCCCGACCTTTTTTGGATGACTCGGATTTTGTTATGTACCTCGGGGACAATCTGATCGGTTCGAGAATTGATGGATTTATCCAGACCTTCTCAAAAACAAACTCAGATGCGGTCATCCTGCTAAAGGCGGTCCAGGAGCCGAGCCATTTTGGTGTGGCAGAGACTGGTCCGGACGGTCGCGTCATCCGGCTCATCGAAAAACCCAAGGAGCCGCCTTCAAATCTCGCGCTGGTGGGAGTCTACGTTTTTTCCCCGAAGATTCATACCGCCATCGACGCCATTCATCCGTCGCCCCGTGGGGAATTGGAAATCACGGATGCGATTCAACGGCTGATCGATTGGAATTTTCCGGTTCAAAGCCATGTGATCGACGCATGGTGGCTCGATACCGGAAAGAAAGACGACCTTCTCGCGGCTAATACTGTGGTCCTGGATGAGTGGATTACGAGGGATATTCAGGGCGAGGTCGATGAAACAAGTCAAGTCATCGGCCGCGTCAAAGTGGAACGCGGCGCGACATTGATCCGCAGCAAGGTCCGCGGCCCGGCCGTCATTGGAGAAGACGTGGTCATCCGGGACTCCTTCGTGGGACCTTACAGCAGCATCGGAAACAGAACGGAGATCAGCCAATCCGTCGTCGAGCATTGCGTGGTGATGGAGAACTGTCGCATCTCCAACATCGACCGTCTGGAGGACAGTGTGCTGGGAAAAAGCGTCGAGGTCAAAACGAACTCCGGATCTCACAGAGCGCTCCGCTTGTTGCTCGGCGATGATTCAAAAGTCGAACTTTGATTCCCATTATGCGCCGGATATTAGTCACAGGCGGAGCGGGGTTCATCGGTTCCAATTTCATCCGCTTTTGGATCGCGCGCCACCCCGAAGATCGCATAACGAATCTCGACAAACTCACCTATGCCGGCAATCTTGAGAACCTAAAAGATATGGAGCGGTTCCTCCAATACAAATTTGTTCGAGGAGATATATGCGACCGTGACTTGGTGCAGACTTCCCTTCAAGCCGAAAAAATCGACACCGTCGTCCACTTTGCGGCGGAGTCTCATGTGGACCGCTCGATTCTTGATCCAGAGGATTTCATCCGAACCAATGTTCATGGAACCTTTACCCTACTTGAAGCCGCACGCATTTGCTGGCTCGCCCAAGCTCCGCCTACAGTCAGAAATCCTCGCTTTCTCCATGTCTCCACGGACGAAGTCTATGGCTCCCTGGTTCTGGATGCGCCTTCTTTTAGTGAAAACGCTCCCTATAGGCCCAACAGTCCCTATGCCGCCAGCAAGGTGGCGGCCGATCACCTGGTTCGCGCTTATCATCATACTTACGGCTTGCCCGCTATCATCACCAACTGTTCCAATAATTATGGGCCATATCAATTTCCTGAAAAGCTTATTCCCTTGACGATACAACAGGCGATGAAGGGTCATCCGATACCCATCTACGGGGTAGGCGCGAACATCCGCGACTGGATCCATGTGGAAGATCATTGTCGCGCTTTGGAGGCTGCCTTGGAGCATGGCAGGGTTGGCGAGACCTATAATATCGGCGGTGGCAATCAGTGGAGAAATGTCGATTTAGTCGAGAGGATCTGCGATCTGCTTGATGAAAAAGTAAGCGTTGGGGCTCCTCGACGTTCTCTTATTCGGTTCGTCCAAGATCGGCCGGGGCACGATCTTCGCTACGCTATGGATATTTCCAAGATAACGCGCGAACTCGGCTGGAGGCCGGCAGAAACCATCCAGACAGGCATTGCGAAAACCATCGACTGGTATCTAGAACAACAAAACTGGGTTGAGCGGGTCATGAGCGAAGAGTATCAAAATTACTTTTCGGCTTGGTACGCCTCGCGGCTTGCTGGGGCACATGACATGAAAAGCTCAAAGTCATGATAGTATCAGTCGTCTTGGATCGCGAGCTCATCAAAAGCGTATAGCAGGTTTTTTCACAAAACAGCGGAATGAAACAAAGAGCTGTCGTATTGTTGGATCGCGACGGGACGATTAGTGAGGAGTGCGGCTACCTCTCGGAGCCAGGACAGGTCAGATTAATCCTTGGTGCTGCGAGTGCTTTGCGACAGTTTAAGGAAATGGGACTAGGGTTGGTTATCGTCACTAATCAGTCCGCTGTGGGGCGAGGGTTTTTTGATGAAGCCCGCCTTCATTTGATTCACAGGCGCCTATACGAGCTGCTTGAAGCTGAGGGAATTCAGCTGGACGGTATTTATTTTTGTCCTCACAAGCCGGAGGACGATTGCTCCTGCCGCAAACCCAGGACTGGTTTGGTCGAGAAGGCCTCGGCAGAATTGAACTTTGATCCAGGACTCAGCTTCGTGATTGGAGATAAGGCTTGCGATATTGAGATGGGGCGAACCGTTGGTGCGACGACCTTACTCGTTCGCACGGGCTACGGTGCACAGGTCGCTGAGGATCAAGGAGTTCAGCCTGACCATGTAGTGGAAGATTTACAGGAAGCGGCCCAAATGATTGGGCGTTTGCTTACGCGAAGAGAAGACCTGTGCTTGTTATAGAATCTTTTTTGAAAATCCCTTTAAGACAGCAGCGTGGCCACCCGAATCAGAGCAAAACGGCAGTATCCTTTATCAAAACAGGGATAAAAGCTCATGACGGCGACTGCAAAAGATCCATTTTAAGCCCATTACCACACGCGGCTAAGACCAGCTAAAACAAACCGTAATCCTTCAGCCCAAGGCGTCATGAAACTGATTTTCTCCTACCACGAACTGATCAAGAACCTTGTCCTGAAGGATCTCAAGCTTAAGTATCGCGACTCAACCCTGGGCTTTCTCTGGTCCCTTGCCAATCCACTCTTGCTTATTCTCGTGTACAGCTTCGTTTTCACTCAAATGCTGCGCGTCGATATTCCGAACTTTCCCTTTTTCTTGTTGGTTGGCATTCTTCCGTGGAATTTCTTCGCACAATCCTTAATGATGTCCACTGGTTCCATATTGGATAACGCGAATCTGATTCGAAAGGTCTGGCTTCCTATCGAGGTTTTCCCGATCGCAACGGTTTTCTTCAATCTAGTCCAGTATCTTTTGGCCTTGGCCGTACTCCTACCTACGGCGCTTCTCTTCTTTCGAGTCTCTTTATCCTGGTCTATGCTTGCTTTCTTCGCAGTCCTGACCCTCCACGTGCTCTTTACTCTGGGCTTAAGTTTTTTTGTTGCCGCGGTCACGGTTTTCTATCGGGATGTGAGGCACTTTACCGAGATCTTTTTAATGCTCTTGTTCTGGCTCACCCCGATTGTCTACGACGTGCGAGCGTTACCTGAGGCATTGAGGCGCACCGTTTATTTGAACCCCCTCTCTTTTTTCATCGCCAGCTACCAAGACATCTTTTACCGCCAGACACTTCCCGGGCCTATAAGTTTCTTGATGCTTTTTGCTGTTAGCTTCTTATCCCTGGCGCTGGGGTACATCGTGTTTTCGACCTGTAAAGCTCGATTTGCCGAGGAGGTGTAGAAGTTTGTGTCTGCGCTGATCGAAATCGCCGACGTGTCCAAGGTCTTCACCATTCGCCATAACAGGAGCGAGTCGTTAAAGTCCAGCTTCGTCGGGATTTTCCATAAGCGCTTTCGCGAAACCAAAGAGACACTGTGGGCCTTGAAAAACGTCTCTTTTAGCGTTGCCCGCGGTGAGACGCTCGGTCTGATCGGAAGAAACGGGTCAGGGAAGAGCACTCTTCTTCGGATCGTTGCTGGAATTTATGAACCCACATCCGGCAAAGTAGAAGTACCCAAGGGTGCTCGGGTGGGGACCATGATCGAGTTGGGAGTCGGGTTCAATTTCGAATTGACGGGAAGAGAAAACGTTTTTTTGAGTGCCTCTATGTATGGCCTTAAACGCAAAGAGATAGAAGCGATCTATCCGGCTGTTGTCGAGTTTTCCGAATTGAATGGATTTATGGATGTGCCGGTTAAGAATTACTCATCGGGGATGCAGGCTCGGTTGGGTTTTGCCCTGGCCATAAACTTGGATCCGGAGGTGCTTCTTGTCGACGAAATTCTTGCGGTAGGTGACGAGGCTTTTCAGCGAAAGTGTATCGAGCGAATGAAACAGTTCCGCGCCGAGGGCAGAACGATTATTTTTGTCTCACATGATGCGGAGACAATCCGTAGTTTTTGTGATCAGGCTTGCCTGCTAGATCATGGTTCACTGCTTTTTGTTGGCAATCCGGGAAAAGCGATAGAAGAATATCACAAGCTGTTGGCTTCTTAGACTTTTGAAGTGCTCTTCACGCCAAACCTTTGCTCGCCCGGTCCGCAGCCAGTCTAGCCAACGATTGAGAGTCGGATGTCTTCCGCAGCAACTCGATACTGAAATAGCTCTAAGCGGTCTTCTAATTGTTGACATGCGCCTTGCATTTCTCTAAGAGTGTGACGCTGGGTCTCATGAACATGAGGCAAAGGCGAGGACTAGAACTGTAGTCCTTGAATGGGTGCTTTGAGGGAAAAGTAGGAGCAATTAAGTATATTTCTGTATGAACCAACAAAACTGTAAGGGGTTTCGGCTGAGCCTTGCGGTAGGACTTCTGGGCTGGCGATGAGGGGTTCGGCATGAAACCATGGCTGGACGTAATGCTCACAGCGTTGCTTGTCTTCACCGGCGGCTGTACGCTGAGGGGCGCTCAAGCCGTTGGAGATAAGGCCGGGCGAATGTCGAAGGTCGCGCCGGAATTGGCTGCTCTATATGACGAATATTCTGCCTACTTGGCGTCAAGTAGGGCCGGAGTATTCAAGTCCAAGAATCCAATAGTGCGGGTCGTTGATGATCGTGTTGTGATCGACGCGGTCGCGTCTGGCGACGTAGAGGTTCTCAAATCAGATTTGTTGTCGTTGGGAATGCGGGAGGCCAGCGCCTTCGGCCGCATTGTTTCAGGCCAATTGCCCATTTCTGCTATCCCCGCCATGGCGGCCTTGCCCAGCCTGCAGTTCGCCAGAGCGGCCTCTGCGTCTCTATCCCCGGGGACGCCCCATCGGTAGGTGCTTCTTAGACAAGAGAATTAGGATGAAGCGATGGCTTTTTATTTTGGCTGCGGTCTTCGTTCTAGCGGGTAGCTCCGCCAAGGCGCAGACGACCAAGGATGGGCCGATGGCTAAACTGACTCACAGCCTGATAGCGCTCCACGATCAGTATAATGCCCACCTCGCACAGCGTAGCGTGTTGCCATTCAGCTCCGATGAACCTTTGGTCAGAATAGTTGAAGATCGTGTCGTGATCGATGCGGTCGCCTCTGGCGACGTGGAGATTCTCAAGGCCGATTTGCTGTTCTTGGGCATGCAAGAGGCCGTCGCCTTTGGCCGCATTGTCTCAGGCGAGTTGCCGATCTCTATCATTCCCGCCGTGGCGGCGCTGCCAAGCCTGAGATTCGCGCAATCTGCCGCGGCGATGACGAACGTAGGAAACGTAACAAGCCAGGGAGATCAAGCCATGCGCTCTGATGTCGCGCGGACCATGTTTGGAATAGATGGAAGCGGAATTACTGTAGGGGTACTTTCAGACAGCTTTGACTGTTTAGGCGGCGCTGCGGCTGATGTTGCCAGCGGTGATCTATCGCCGGTTAACGTGATCAGCGAAATCTCAAGCTGCATCGGTGCCACCGATGAAGGTCGGGCCATGCTGCAAATCGTCCATGACGTTGCCCCTGGTGCCAATCTTTCTTTTGCAACAGCGTTCAACGGAATGGCCTCTTTTGCTGCGAACATCGGGGCCCTTGCAGCGGCCGGGGCAAAAGTCATTGTTGACGATGTAATTTACTTTGCCGAACCGATGTTCCAAGACGGAATTATCGCCCAGGCTGTCGATAACGTCGTCGCCGGGGGCGCCGCTTATTTCTCCTCAGCAGGCAATCAAGATCGACAAAGCTATCAAAGCGCCTTTAGACCTGGCGACTTGTTCGCGGAGGGCGCTCTCCCATCGGCTCCGGGCGCGCCCCCCTTCCTCGGTGGCACAGCGCACAATTTCAACTCGAGCGGCGGCAATGATCATTTCCAAAGCATCACGATTCCTGGGCTTACTACGGTGGTTTTCATCCTTCAGTGGGACTCCCCGTTCTTCTCTGTAAGCGGTTCTCCAGGATCACAAAATGATCTGGACATATACCTTCTCGATGCCTCTGCGAGTCAAGTTCTTGTCGGCAGTGCGTTTAACAATGTTGGGGGTGATGCGGTAGAGATCCTCGGAGTCAGAAACAATGGGACGGCGTCGGCTACTGTGAATCTGATGATCGTGAAGCACTCGGGTGCGGACCCCGGATTGATAAAATACATCCGGCTAGGACCAGCCACTGTAACTGTCAATGAGTTCGATACCCAGAGCAGCACGGTGTTTGGTCACGCAAATGCTGTGGGCGCGGAAGCCGTGGGGGCCGCTCGATACTCCAGCACACCCGAGTTTGGTGCATCCCCGCCGGGCTTGGAGCCTTTCTCTTCCTCTGGCGCGACTCCCATTCTATTTGATCTGGCAGGCAACCCGGTATCAGACCTCCGTGCAGGTAAACCTGAGATTGTGGCCCCGGACGGCGTTGACACGACATTCTTCGGCTCCAGTGACAGCGAAGGAAACGGGTTTCCGAACTTCTTCGGCACATCCGCCGCGGCGCCCCATGCGGCGGCTGTGGCGGCCTTGCTCTTACAGTCCAAGCCAACCCTGATCCCGGCCACGGTATATCTGAGCCTGGAAACGACTGCGATCGATATGGGCACATCGGGCTTCGATAACGACAGCGGGTTCGGCCTCATTCGGGCGGACGCGGCAGTGACGGCCGCTCTAACTGATAGTCCAACCTTTGTCCGTCAGCAGTATTTGGATTTTTTGGATCGTGAGCCTGATTCTGGGGGGCATTCAGCGTGGGTGAATGCCCTAGACAGTGGGATGCCTAGGGCTAGCATGATTGAAGCGATCATGGATTCATTGGAGTTTCGGCTTAAGGGGAAATTCATTGCCCAGGCTTACTTGGGGATTCTGGCCCGGGATGGTGATCATGGTGGATTTCGGGCGTGGTTAGGGGCTTTACTGGGTGGAATGTCGCGGGAGCAGATAGTGCAGAGCTTTTTAAACTCGGGTGAATTTCAGGCTAATTTTGGCAGCAGCCTGACGAACGAGCAGTTTGTGGAGAGGATGTACAATAATATATTGCTGCGTGCG
>DASYRN010000027.1:0-12862 GCA_036004365.1 Binatia bacterium | reverse complement strand
CAGGAGCAGGTTCTGGAGTTGGAGCCCAGTACGGCCCCTTCACTCTTTGGTTCTATTCAGGACGAGCTTGCCAGCATGACTACCCCCATTGGTCCTAAGGAATCCGAGACAGGAAAGATCGCGACAAAAGGAACGCAAGTAACAGGGAGTCGATAGGCATGGCTAAGGTCGGATTGGCATCGCTAGTCCTTCTTCTTCTGGCAGGTTGTGATCCTGTACCCGTGCAGTATCCCCCCGGCTCGACTTCGCACCCCGCCGGTTATCCTAATATGCCACCGTCCTCGACCCCACCCAACCTCTCGCAGCCGGCTACCCAATCCCAACCCACAGGATCACAACGGAGCCAATACATCTGGGAGAAGATGATGGAAGGGCTGGCCATGGGCGGCTCTATCGGAGGCCCCTATGGGGCAGGAGGAGGCTTGGTTATCGGACTGCTCGCCGGAATCTTCACCGCCGACGCACACTATGCTCAGCTCAACTCGAGGATCCAGTCGGAACAAGCAAAAGACAGAGAACTCGAAACCCAGATCGAGCAGGAGATCGAGCGGCAAAGAAATCTGGAAGCTCAGCTGGAAGCCACCGGTGCAAACTCCCCACAGCAAAAAGGGGGGGAGTTGCCTCAAATACCCCAAAAACCAATCCCCGTAACACAAAAAGAACCTCCGGTCGTCAAGAAGGACGAACCCCAGGCCGTGGCTTCTCTAGGCAAGAAAGAGAGTTTGCCTAACTTGCCGACCAGCCCGTTTAAAAATGTAGAGATCAGAGACGCCAACGGAGACGGCGTTCCGGACCTTTGGATCTATTACAACCCTCTCAAGCCAGGCGAAATCATACGGCAAGAGGAGGACACCAATGGAGATGGAAAAGTTGACACCTGGAGTTATTTCAATGATGGGAAGCTAGTGCGTCGTGAAACCGATACTAAGGGGAATGGAAGACCCGACACTGCTTACTATTACGAGAACGACAAGATCGCCCGAGAGGAGCGGGACGAAAATGGCACTGGGCATGTGAGTTTCCGCGCCATCTATCAAGATGGCCGTATTGCGAAACTGGAAAGAGATACCCACGGAGAGGGTAAAATCGACCTTAGGGTTTATTACGATACTACAAAGGAGGGCGACGTCGTCTTCAAGGAGGAAAAAGATCTCAACGGGGACGGATTGATCGATCTCTGGTCTTACTACGAAGAGGGCCGACTCGTACGGCGGGACGTAAGCGCCGTGGGACTAGAAATTCTGTCTAAGCAGGATCAGATCCCATCTTCCCGGCTCGACCCCCAAGAGATGTCCATCCCGGGTAAGTAGAGATGACAAAAGAGATTTTCGAGAGTTGGGGGGAACTGGGACTCCACTCACTGTTTAGGAGTCCTTTCCTATTTCCTTCCTTGGCCATTCACCTTATGGCTCTCTACTTAGCCCTAAGTGTGGGAAACTTCCCGGCAAAAGAAAGCAACATCTCCATTCCGATCCAACTCCTGGAGATGAGGGATGGGAACTCTCCAGATAAGAGCGTAGGGCCTGACCGAGGCCCTGGTGGCCCGCGCACCTCTCCCAAGTATGGCAATCCTGCGCCTCCACGACAAAGGACAGGAAGACTCGAGGTGGGCTCACCAGATGCCAGCACACCGAGCGAAGAATCTGCCCCAGCTCCGCAGACTCCCGTGCTTCCTGGACCGAAGGTCTTGGTTGGAGCAAGCCGTCCTCCGGAGCCGCCATCAAAAGAGTCTTCCTCGGACTCTTTGGTCCAGCTTCCAATGAAGGAACCTTCAGGAAACCTTCCTTCGGCCGTGAAGCCAGACATGAGCCAGAAAAATCTTGCCTCCCTCAAGGGCGTCGGTGATACGGCCGGTATCAAAGCCCTTAAAGAAGGACCACAGCTTTCAGGTGCACTCAAAGGAACAGGAACCGCTCCTGGAGCCTACGGTGTCCCCGGAGGTAGTAGAACAGGGATGGGAACAACTGGAGGCGGAACCGGTGTTGGGACTGGAGGCGGAAGCTACGCCGGACTTAGAGGAGCACCAAGCGCGGACTTTAACCAATATCTCAAGCTGTTGGAAAAGAGGGTCAATTCGGTATGGCGATATCCCGACGGAGTCTCGGGGGTTCAAAAAGTAACTGTCCGCTTTGCTCTGGATCGAGCCGGGAAGCTCACCCAAGCGGAGGTCTTGGAGTCGAGCGACTCAAGACTCAATGAGAGCGCCCTCGAGGCAATGAAAAAAGCCTCCCCATTTCCTCCCATACCCGAAACTTTGAAAGAACTTGCCGGGGAACCTCTGATCATTCGATTTACCGTCTCCATACGCCTCAGAGGATAGAAGTCCAAGGTCCCCTTTCTCTATTCCTCCACTAAGCTTTCTTGATTTAATATTGTTTTTAGGTAATCTTCTGGCAAATTCCTCAAAGGATTCTCTTATGCAACAAGGCTTGAACCTAGTCCAGATCATCCACCAAGGAGCGCTTGCCACTTATCCGTTGATTTTGTTGTCCGTGATCAGCGTAGCGGTTGTGTTGGAGCGGCTCTGGTCGCTCAGAAATATCGGCTCCGTAACTCTAAGAATCGCCGATTCCATCTTAGAGCCTATAAAGAAAGGCCAAAGAGATTTGGCGATCGCCATCTGCAGACAGAACTCCCACTCCCCGGCAGGCAGGATATTTTTCAACGTCATTTCGAGAGAGGGCAATCAAAACTTTGAATCGGCGAGCGCTTTCGCGACCGAAGCGATGTTTGAGGAAACACAAAAGCTGAGGAAACACCTCTGGATCCTGGGAACGGTAGCCAGCAGCGCGCCTTTCATAGGGTTGCTCGGCACCGTGGTGGGCATCATCAAATCCTTTGAGAACATGGCGATCGTGGGCACGGGAGGATTCACCGTAGTAGCCGCAGGTATCTCCGAAGCGCTGGTCGCTACAGCGCTCGGCCTAGGCGTAGCCATCATTGCCCTCATCTTTTACAACTACTTTCAGACTCGGATCGCCAACATCCATGGGCTGTTCCGCATCCAGGTTGGAAAAATTCTTCAGAACACAAGCTAGCGAGGAAAAGTTTATGGCCATGGCTCCAATGAACAGGGAAAACGACTCCGACATTATGTCGGAGATCAATATCACACCGCTTACCGACATCTTTTTGGTGCTGCTCATTATCTTCATGATCACGAGCTCGGCGATCATCGAATCGGGAGGTAAAGTCAATCTCCCCAAGGCAGTAACCACACAGTCTGAACCCAGAGGGACCACGGTGACGCTGGCTCCCAAGCGTGAAATCTTTGTCAATCAGAAAAAGGTGACCGAGGCGAATCTAGAATCCACGCTCAAGGAGACCCTTGACGCTAGTCCTGACAAGATCGTGATTTTGAGGGGTGATAAAGATGTGCTCTTGGGTGAGGCGGTCAAGGTCTTGTCGATCGTCAAGAGGGCTGGCGCATCGGAGATCGCGATAGCGGCTGAAGCGGAGAAGAAAACTCCGTAGCGTTTTAGCCCGCGGAGTCAGTCTTCTGTTCCGCTGAGTGTAAAAACTTATCGAGGTGGCCCCTCGGTTGCGGGAGGCGGCTGCTGAGAGCGCCTTAGGCCCTCTTCCCTGCTGCGATCGATCTCCCTTTGGATATCTTCTTTGCTTCTGCCTAGCCTCTCGACTTCGAGCTTGAGGCTTTTCTCTCTCTCAAGAAAAACCTCTAAATCGAGCGAGCGCTGCTGCCCGCGCTGATAGTAAATGGATATCGAGTCCCGGCCGATTGCCCCGTCACTGGCACGGGCGACAACTTGGATCCGATTGATCCCCTCGACCACGGGGATCGAAGACGAGAAAAAACCATCGGCCCCTAAGCGGAGATGCGACGCCCTTTGTCCGATAGTCTCATTCAACACCTGCACGTAGTCTACCCCTACCACGGAGACATTCTCTAAAATTGCTAGGATATCTGCAGCCCTAGCCAAAGGAGTAAAGATCCCGCCGCTCTCCTTTGCGATCCCAACGGCTGCTCCAGGATAGGAGAGGGCCTCCTCGCCCAGGGCGAACACATGAATTTTGATGCCTGCTTTGCCTGAGATACGGGCAGCATTAATGGCCAAATCGGTATCTTCAGTCGTAAGCCTCCTTCCCCCGCCAATGGGCATTGTGGGATAGCCGTCGGTCATAAGAAACTGAACCTTGACCGCATCCGCTCTCCGCTCACTCAACCCCAGTCCGGCCAACTCCTTGATTGCCAGGCGGATGCCGGCGGCCATATGGGTCCCACCGGAAGGGCCAGCGACCAGCACTTCATCTAGCGACTGCTTCACTTTCTCAAAATCACGGGTGAGCGGCTGAACGAGCCTGGCGTCCTGGCTAAACGTGACCAACCCCGCCCGGGTCGTCTCCGGGTTGAGTTGGGACAGAAGCCGCCGAGATGCCGCTACTTCGGCAGCCAGGATGGAATTTCTTAAATCTCTCGCCGGCGGGCCACCTATACCGAAGCCGCCGCCGAAAATGCCGATCCGCGGCCATCCCGATCCTGGAGAATTGGAAGGTGGTAGATTCGAATCGTCTAGATTGACTCCCGCATAATTGACGGTGCTACCCGACACGTCGAGAACAAACATAATATCCACATTAGGTGTGCGATCGCCCTGCCTAGAAACCTTGCCGGTTACCAAGACCTGCTCCTGATCTTGAACAATTCTGGAGCCATCTTTAGGCGATTGGATCTGGACCTTGGGCTCCGCGCCCCATGCTGCACAAGGCACTAGGAAAAGTCCGAGCAGCAAAAGCGAAAAAGTTCGACAGAGAGAACGGCTCATAAAGAGATGGTGGCGGCAAAGGGAAAATAACATGGATTCGAAAGGCTGTAAATCATCTCTTCCTCATTTGCCCGTGAGAAGTCCGAAGTGGTATATTTAGCCTATGAGTCGTTTACATATACCGATTCCACTTGGTCTTCTAGTCCTTCTCGTTTGGCCGGGCTACCTATTTGCTGACTATACCTTGGTCCTAAAGAATGGCCGGCGAATCGCAGTGGAGAGCTACCGCGAAGAGGGAGGGATGATCAAGTTCCAAGGGCTGGGTGGCGAGATCGGCATCTCCCGAGATCAGATTCAAACCATCGTAAAAGGAGGGGTCAACGAGACCCAGGGGCTACGACTGCCGAGCGCCGCGGAACCTTTGTCACAGCCCGCGAGAACAAGCCAAGAAGAGAAGACTGCCGCCAGCCCGGGACCCGGGACCAATCTCGGGGAGAAGACGCTCAGTTCTGAAGAACAAAGGGCCAGGGAGGAAAACGAATACAGGAACAAAGTCTTAAAGATCACTGAGGAGCTTAGAGCAGCCATGGAGCGCTACTCCCTCACGAGAGGGGCCAGTAGCCGTGACCCTTCTTTGCTCGACACTGAGGAGGCGATCCGAGCGCGCACCGAAGATCTTAACTCACGTCTACGCGATGCCCAGTACAATCCAGCGGGACCCAGCGATGCTGGTGCAGTCAGGCTCTCTACACCGTCTCCTTTTACAGGTGCCCCTCCTACGACCACAGAACTCCAACCTGGCGGAGTCATTCCCCGCGTGGATAGCCCGCCTCCAGCTTATTCCGAGAGGGAAAGAGAACTGAGCGAACTGAGAAACCGCATCAATCAATTAACCAAGGAGAGGGAAAAACTGATCGAAGAGATGAGGCAAAAGAACTTTAATACTGGCTCCCTTTTCATCCAGTGAAGGTCACCCTATCGCAGATACTCCACTGCGGCCCGCAACCCCAGAAGATAGCTATCGACTCCGAATCCAGCGATCTGTCCCACCACGACTTCGGCAATGAGGGAACGCTTCCGAAAATCCTCTCGCTTGTGGATGTTGGAGATGTGAACTTCTACGGCCGGTAACTCCACGGCTGCCAGAGCATCCCTAAGGGCCACGCTGGAGTGGGTATAACCGGCGGCATTAATGACGATGGCGCCGAACTGTTTCGGAGCTTCCTGAATCCATGTGACTAACTCTCCTTCACTGTTGGACTGGCGAATCTCCACGTCAACTCCAAGCTCTGCGGCAAGCGCCCGGATCTTGCGATTGATCTGTTCTAAGCTCACTCGACCGTAAAACTCCGGCTGGCGCTTGCCTAGGAGATTCAGGTTGGGTCCGTGAAGCACCAAGACTCTTCTCTTTTTCGCCATCTAGGATTCCCTTTGCCGTGCTTCTATCCAGCTGTTCAAGTGCGCCAGTTCTTCTGCCACGGCTTCCTTTCTTGTTCCCCGTGAACCTTCCCGCTCCAGCCGATCTCTGATCTCCAAGATGGCTCTCCAGAAATTGGGCTGCCCTCCTGAGGCAAGATAGAGCTGACGATAGACTTTCAACGCTTCCAAATGATAGCCCTGCTGAGTGAGAAGCTGGGCCATACTTTCTGTCGTGAAAAAAGATTCAAAGTCATGATTTTCGATCCGTGCGTGCTTTGCCTCCAACATCTCTTGCAAGCCGCGATTGAGGGTCCTGAACCCATTATCCTCACCGAGCACAGCGTTCAGAGAACGAAGCTCGCTGAGGGCTTGAGAGACATTCCCCTTTTGATACAGGAGCCGTCCCAAGAGCAGAACGGCGCGCGGATGTTGCGGCTCCATTTCGAGTGAGCGCTTGACCGTGTGCAAAGCCTCCTCGATGCGTCCCTCCTGACGCAAGCTCTCAGCCAAATCAACGAGCTCCGATGGACTAGGTGATTCGCCCTTCATGGTCGCGCACTATTGACACAACCTGTGAGTTCACCGCCAACGTCCTCTGGAGAGAGCCAGTGAAAACGCGTCTTCCCTATCCCTTCACAGAGAACGAACTTAATTCTTCCGCCCGCCGATTTTTTGTCCACTTCCATATTTTTGATGATATCTGGAAGCCTGATATCCGATGGCAGCCGGACAGGCAGCTCCGCAGCAGCAATAAGTTGACGAATGCGCTTAAAGCTCTCTTTGGCGCATGCACCCTGATTGACCGAAATGGAGGCAGCACAAACCATCCCAATCGCCACCGCTTCTCCATGGAGGAATCTTCCATACCGGGTCGCGGCCTCAAGAGCATGCCCCACCGTATGACCGAAGTTTAGGACCGAACGGAGGTCCGCTTCGTGCTCATCCTTCTCGACAATCCTGGCCTTGATCGCACAGGAAGCAGCCACAATCTGCTCCAAAAGCTTTCCCTCCAGAGTCAGAAGGCGCTCCATCTCTCGCTCCAACAGAGCAAAGAGCTCGGGATCGGCGATGATCCCGCATTTAATGACCTCGGCCAAACCCGAGACAAACTCCCTTCGAGGAAGAGTGCGCAGCGCTTCCAGATCAACGACGACGAGGCGGGGTTGGTAGAAAGCGCCGATGAGATTTTTTCCTCCCTGATGATTGACCCCGGTTTTTCCGCCGATGCTCGAGTCGACTTGAGCAAGGAGCGTGGTGGGAACCTGAACGTAAGAAATCCCTCTGAGGAGAGTGGCTGCTGCAAAGCCAGCCATGTCGCCAATGACTCCCCCTCCAAGCGCTATAATGAAAGCATCTCGCTCAAACCGATCGGCGATGAGTCGGTCATATATAGTCGAGAGCGCGCTCAGATTTTTGTGCTCTTCGCCGTCTGGCAGTAGGATCGACGTAACCTTAAATCCCGAGTGGCTCAGTCCCTCTTGCACGGGTCCGAGATAAAGCGCCGCCACTGTCGGATTAGTCACGATGCCGACCTTCCCCCGACAGCCCACTTGCTGGAGAAACTCGCCGATATGAGGCAACAGTTTCTCCCCCACGTGGATGGGATAGGATCGGTCGCCAAGATTTACCGTAAGGGTGCGCATCGCATTCTCAACGCAAAATGCAAATTGCAAACTGAAAAATGCAAAATGTTGCATTATCCATTTTGCAGTTTGCCTTTTTCAATTTTAACTGACTTTATGATTTCCTCTACCACCTCATCGACACTGAGAAAGCCTGTGTCGATGCTAACGTCGGCCCGCGCATATCTTGGCTGTCGCCGCTCCAAGAGCTCTTCGACTCGCTTGCGTCGATCCTGACCCTCCAAGAGCGGACGCCCCTTCGCTGCGCCCGCTCTTCTAAGCAGAATCCTGACAGGCGCTGTTAGCCAAACGAGAAAACTCCTCTCCTTCAGAAGGCTGAGATTCTCTTCATCCATGACCACCCCGCCTCCGGTAGCAATGACCTGCCCATCGCGTCTCAGCACTTCTTTCAACACCTGCTTTTCTACGCTGCGGAAATAGTCCTCGCCCTTCTGCTCAAAAATCGCCCCTACCTTCATCCCCTCTTTCTTTTCGACAGCGCGATCGAGATCGACAAATTTCATCCCAAGTCTTCGGCTTAGCCTTTGCCCCACGGCGCTCTTACCTACTGCCATAAAGCCGGTGAGGGCGATGTTTCTTTCGGAGAGTCCAGGCAAATTCAAAAGTCTTTGATCTGTGCCAGGTAGCCTTCGTAATTGCGTGTGATCTCGCGGAGGGAGTCGCCGCCGAACTTTTCAAAGAAAGCCGCGGCGATCTCGAAGGCCACTACGGCTTCTCCCACCACGGCTGCAGCCGGCGCCGAACAGACATCCGACCGCTCCACCGAAGCATCCACAGACTGCTTGGACTTTAGATCTACGGACTGGAGTGGGCTCATCAGGGTCGATATCGGCTTCATGGCCGCGCGAACAACCATAGGAGCGCCGTTGGACATGCCGCCTTCGGTCCCTCCCGAGTTATTGCTGCCTCGGTAAAAACCCGTGGGAATCACCCTCGGCGTCCCTTCGGAAACCATCTTGTGCGGATCGAAAAAGATCTCATCGTGCACTTCAGAGCCGCGCCGCCGGGCCATCTCGAATCCGAGGCCGACCTCAACGCCTTTGATCGCCTGTATGCTCATGAGGCCTTTGGCCAAACGAGCATCCAGCTTGCGATCCCATTGGGCGTGGCTGCCTAGCCCCGGCGGAATTCCCAAGGCCACAACTTCAAAGATCCCTCCCAGCGTGTCGCCTTTCTTTTTGCAATCGTCGATCAGTGCGATCATTCTTTCCTCGGCCTCTTTGTCCGCAACCCGCACCGGGGATTGCTCGGCGCGCTCGTAAATTTCCTCGCAAGTAAGTCCCTCTGTTTTAGCTTCAATCCCCCCCAGCGAGCGCACATAGGCCAGAATTCTTATGCCGAATGGCGCGAGCAGCTGCTTGCAAAAAGAGCCCACCGCGGTGCGCGAGACCGTGTCGCGCGCGCTGGCCCGCTCAAGAATATTCCGGATGTCCGATTGATCATACTTTAGAACCCCAGCAAGATCGGCGTGTCCGGGCCGAGGTTTTGTCACTGCGATCGATTCGTCCCGATCCTCGGGCGCCGGTGACATTTTTTTGGTCCAGTTTTTCCAGTCTCGGTTTTCGATCCCAAAAGCAACCGGAGAGCCTAAAGTCTTCCCCCAGCGGATGCCAGAACGGATCTGGACTTCGTCCTTTTCAATCAACATCCGCCCGCCGCGGCCATAGCCCTGCTGCCGCCGCCACAGATCGTGATTGATCTTCTGAACATCAATGGGGAATCCGGCGGGCACACCGTCAAGGATCGTGGTGAGACAAGGCCCGTGAGATTCGCCTGCTGTAAAATAACGCAACATCGCCAAACCCTTATAACGATAGCCTCATAGATTACAGGGGTTAGAGTGCTCTTTCAAATAGAGACGGTAGCCGCGATTGGACGGACGCCTAGCGTATCGGCGTGGACGTGATACTGACTAGGGAGTCATCAACAAACTTTAGCAGCGTCGTTTCTGCGTTTTCGCCGCCTTTTGTATAGTACCAGTCGGAAATCCGTGTCAGACGGCCCTGGCCCGATTGATAATAAGACTCCTCATGATCCGGCTGACCAGCAATGGTCAGAACCTCACCTTTGTTCATGCCGACTCTGACGATTTGGTTCGGATTTCTGTAGGGTCGCCACGCGTCAAACTGAGTCAGCTGAATTATGTCGGTGCCTTTTTGCGGCGGAACCTGGCTCGCAGGCAGGTTCGAAGATATGGGAAAGGTAATCAGCAGGAGCCCAAGCACCCAACCACAGAAGACGCCCTGAGCTTTCATTTTTTTCAGCGGGGAGGGTGGAGTTGAAGAGTTATCCCCCTTCAGTTTTCTTCATCTGTTCACGCCAGAGCTGTTCAGCGTTAGGAAGATTTTCGGAACCTGCGGCAACGACCCGTGGAGTAATGAAGACCATGAGCTCTTCGAAATCCTTCTGCCAGCGAATGTTTTTAAACAGCCAGCCAAGAACCGGAATATCCTTAAGATAAGGGATACCGGATTCGGATTCCTGTCGGGTATCTTTCATAATGCCGCCAATAACAATCGTCTCTCCATCCCTAACGAGGACATTGGCAATCGCCTCACGGCTGAGTTCGTCGGGGATAACCGAACCGGGCGATTGGGTTCCGAGGGAGCTGGACTTTACACTAATGTTCATCAGGATGAAGCCGTCACTGGAGACTTGAGGCGTAGCTGTAAGGATAATACCGACGGGAATCTTCTCTGTGGCCACTGCTGAGCCGGCCGCCGCTCCGGTCCCGCTGGCAATGTTGGTGGAAGTTGGGAGAGTTACCCTTAGAATTCGCAGGCTCTGGATCGTAGAAGCCACATTGTTGAGAGTCACCACTGAGGGCCGCGAAATGATTTTGATGTTTCCTTCCGTCTCCGCAGCCTCCAAGGCTGCGGCGAGATCGAGCCCGATTCCTCCAAAGTCGTTCTTGATGATAGAAAGAATGCCTCCCAGGCCCGTGGGAAGAGACGGAAAACCGCCCGTGACATTGGTAAAAGGCGTCCCAGCGCCCGCGGCGCTACTAAAAGTTGTACTGTCTTTGTTCAACTGAAAACGAAGTCCTAGCGCTCGCGCGAAGGTCGGGGTGGTTTCGATTAAATTCGACTCAATCAAGACCTGAGGGGTGCGCGTATCGAGTTTGCTGACCATCGTGTTGGCGTCATCTATATTCTTCTTGATATCGCGCACAACAATGGTGTTGCTCCTCTCGTCCATAGTAATCTGTCCGCGACCGCTTAGCCATGGCTTGATCTTGTCGACCAACTCCTTGGCCTTTGCATAATTGACATTTATGTAAGCAGTCTGCAGAATCTCCTCATTCTCCTTGGCTTTAATAGCCGCGGCTCGGTTATCGCTTTCAGTTTTAAGTTGGGTTGCCGTGGAGATACGGACCACATTACCGATCTGTTCCTTGCCCAGGCCATTCGTATCGATGAGTAAATCCAGAGCCTGATTCCAGGGCACATCGATTAAACGGACCGTAACCCTTCTCTGCACGTCCTGAGTGACCACGATGTTCAGACCGCTCACCTCGGCTAGCAAGCGAAAAACGTTCTTAATGTCTGCATCTTTGAAATCAAGGGAGACCCTTTGGCCGGTGTATGGCTTTTCTGAGGTTGGGGTAACCGGAGACGCTGGGGCCTGAGCCGCCGTATCAGAGGCGGCCGGCTTGGCCTCTTCCAATCTCCCCCCTACCCGCCTTCCGCCCTGAACTAGCTGCAACTCTCTCTTTATCATAACCTGGGGATTGACAGCTCCGATAACCACCTTAAGTCTGCCGTTTTCCGGATTGATCTCATAAGCGGGCACGGTGCCGGCGGAGATCTCCATTACCAGGCGCAGATAGCCTTCGGCAGAACTAAGCCTAAGAGTGCTGACCCAACTGGTATCGACGCGATAATTCTCCACCTGGGTCAGTTGCTTGCTCTCCCCAAAGACATCCAAAACAATGCGCGAAGGCTGGCCGAGGGTAAAATGACGGTATTGCTTTACCGGACCGGAGAATTTCATCGATAGGATAGTCTGGCCGCGCTCCTCCGACACGGAAAGCTCCTCAAGTCTGAAGGACTGCTCATGCAGAGCCTGCTCCTTCTCAGGCGGTGAGGCCTTTTGCGGTTCTGTCACTGGGGATGGCCCACGGCTTACCGGTGGGATCTGGGGCTCGACGGCGCTGCTGCAGCCAAAGAGGGAAGCGAGCATCCCCGCCCCCAGGCAAAGAAGGACTCTGCGCAAGAGATGCCTCCGCATTACATGGAATAGGCTCCTATTCATATCAGAACGCTCCTTGATCGACGGCCAAGCTAGTCTTGGGATAGTCTGATGGTACGCTCGTAAATTTTCCTCGCGCCGTAAAAATCGATATCGACCTCTTGAACCACGACCTCAGTCTGTTTGATCGCCTTCACTTTTCCATCCTTGTCGCCAATCGGGGTCCCGACCTTTATGGTATAGCCAAGGCCATCTGTGTCCTCCACCATGGCTCTCGGCTCTTTGATGTCCCAGATGATTCCGACCAGCTTGAATTGCCCCACATCTTTTCGCTCAAGCGGGGAGGCGCCTTCACGAACACGGGAAGGTCCTCTGCCCTTGGCCGCCAACGGGCGAAAGGGATCCCGCTTACCCGCACCGGAATATCGGGGAAGCTCCTTCGGTTCAGCCTTCTTAGTCGGCATTTCAAGCGCATCGGCCTCGGCCTTCTTGTGGGGAGGTTTCTCGCCAAAAGTTTCTTGAAGCTTTGCTTTTCCAGCCTCGATCACGCCCTTCAATGTCTTCTCGGCAGCCGCGGGCGCCTTTCCCAATTGATCAATAGCTTCCTTCATTTTCTGCGATGGAGTATCCTTCTCCTCCTGCGCCTCCGCCGAGAAAACCAGACCCAGGACAAACGTCGCCAACAAGGCACCCGAAAGCGTGGCCGTTATCGATATCTTGGTCCGTCTCACTTTTTCGCTTTAGCCCTGGCCTTTTCGTCGGCAACTTTCTTCCTCTCTCCCTCATTCAAGAAGCGGAAGGTAGTCGCCATCGTCGAAGCTTGGATGGTAACGTTATCCTCGTTCACCCTGTAATGTTTGAGATTGATGTTGCCCAAGTTCACCAGAC
>DASYRN010000026.1:0-3581 GCA_036004365.1 Binatia bacterium | reverse complement strand
CGGAGAGTCGCATGGGAAAACCCGGCGCGTTGTAGCTTCCGATGACCGGGTGTTGGAGCTCCTGCAGCCATTGTCGCTCCCGCACCTGATCGCAATCGACGAATTGACCCGGGGTGTTAAGAGGCGCCGCGGCGAGGTGGCGCCGCTGCGCCTCGTTAGAAAATTCATCGGCGCTGAACTTAGAAATGAACTCGGAAAAGATCTTGGCTACTTCTTCGCTGTGCGCCTCGCGGTATTTGAGATCTTCCCATTCCGGACGCGCGAGCACGGTTTCAGCCATCCAGTTCCGCGTGAGCTCGCGCCACATGTGCGGCAGATTCGCGGTGAAGTGAACGTAACGGCCGTCTTTGCAGCGATAGATGTTGGTGCCGGCGCCGCCGTAATGTTTGGTGCCCGGCCTTCTCTCCATCCTGTTCTCCAGGCTGTAGCGAGCGATCGTGCTGCTGTTGGTGAATGTGAGCGCTTCCTGGAGAGAGACGTCGATGCGCTGGCCCGCGCCGGTGCGGCGAGAATGCCGCACTCCCGCAAGACCGAGCACCGCGGCTAAGGAACCGGCGAGCTGGTAGGCGATGTGACTGGGGGCAGTGCATGGACCGCGGGTATCGTCACCCTGAGGGAAAAGAAATCCGCCGGAGGCATTGGCGATGGCGTCGCTTCCTCTATAGTTGCGGTACGGTCCGGTCCGGCCAAAAGGCGTGAGGGATACAATCACCAGGCCCGGATGAATCTCGCGCAGCCGGTCGTCCGTGAATCCCAACGACTCCAGATAACCAAGCGGGGTGGCTTCGATGAAGAGATCGGCTGAGGCCAGCAATGCGGCGAAAGTCTTGTTGTCAGCAGGCGCACTGAGATCCAAGAGGATGCTCCGCTTGTTGGTGTTCGCATTAATAAAGGTGAGGCTGCGCTCGGGGTCCTCGATGTTTCCGGCAAATGGAGGGAGCCAACGGTTCGGATCGCCGCCCGGAGGCTCGACCTTGATGACATCCGCGCCCAAATCGGCGAGCAGTCGCGTTGCGTAGGAGGCTGGGATATCGCCCAGTTCGACGACGCGGATGTGACCGAGGGCGGATGTTGCGTCGGCGTTTTGTTGATCAGACACGCTCGATCTTTACCTTCTCGCCCTTCACCTTGCTCGTTCCCTCTCCCACTGGGAGAGGGTCAGGGTGAGGGCGAGGCTCTCCCTTGCGTTTTATGATGCTAGATTCACAACCACTCTTCCTTTGATCTTCCCCTTGAGTATCAGATCAATCTTCGAATCCAGCTCTTCGAGGGAGCATTCCGAGACCAAGCTATCAAGACGATCCAGCTTCCACTCTCCAGCGATTTTATTCCAGATGAGCGACCTGATTGCCATCGGAGATTCAGCGGAATCGATGCCTAAGAGGCTCACGCCGCGAAGAATGAAAGGGTAGACGGTTACCGATAGTTCGGGCGACGCCACGTTGCCGCAGCAAGCCACAATTCCGTGCGGCTTCGCGGATTTGATCGCGGTGGCGAGGATGTTGCCGCCGACGGTATCCACCACGCCCGCCCAGCGCCCCTTCAGAAGCGCTCTTCCCGAGGCGTCGCTCGCCTCTTCTCGGGATATAATCTCGTTGGCTCCCAGTCCAAGAAGAAAATCCTTTTCGTCTGTTTTTCCCGTGGCTGCCACGACATGAAATCCGAGCTTTGTGAGCAGACCCACAGCCACGCTGCCTACGCCTCCGGTCGCGCCCGTGACGAGGATCTCTCCTTGGTCTTTGGTGAGCCCATACTGGTGCATTCTAAAGAGGGAAAGAGCCGCGGTGAAACCAGCCGTGCCGTAGGCCATGCTTTCCTTGGGGGAGAGATTCTCCGGAAGCTTCACCGCCCAAGAGGACGGCACGCGGATGTACCGGCCGAAGCCGCCGGAGGTGTTCATCCCCAGGTCGAAGCCGGTGACTATGACCTCATCTCCTGGCTTGAGTCTTGGGCTTCCACTCTCCACGACGATTCCGGCCGCGTCGATGCCGGGCGTGTGGGGATAATTCCGGGTCACGCCTTTGTTCCCGCTCGCCGAAAGGGCGTCTTTATAGTTCAGAGACGAGTATTTGACCTCGATCAGAAGCTCGCCAGCGGGCAGATCGCTCATTTTCTTCTCTTTCACTTCTCTTATGAATTTCTTGTCTGCCGTCTCTGTAACGACCATCGCTTTGAAACTTTGTGGCAATGCCATGATAAAAGCTCCTGCTTAGATAATTTCGAGTTGCGAGTTTTGAGTTTCGAGGTGGCCTTCAGCGATCCGCTTTCAGCCATTACAGAAGAGCTAAGAGCTGACCGCTGACGGCTGAGTGCTGAACCCTGAGAGCCACTCGTGAAACCCGAAACTAGAAACTGTTTATAGAAGGCGACTAGATAAAATCGGAGGCTTCATGTCAAGGGCCGGTGGAGATAAGTTTCGGGGTTCGGATGTCAACCCAAGGACATTTCGACCTTTCGACGTTTCGAGAATTCCCGAAACATCGAAATGATGCCAGGAGACTTATGGTGGACCGTCGCTGACGCCGACTGCAAGCTCGCAACGTTCCTTTTTCTCACTTTTCCGTTTTCAGTTTTCCGATTTCATCCTTGCTTTTTTCCCTCTCGCCTCACGCCTAGCGCCTCACCAATTTCCCGTACATTTACCGTGAGGGGAGTCTCACCAGCTTCTTTTGAAACCCGAACAGTTTGATCAGTTCACCAAACACCTGATCGCTCAGCTCATGAAGCCTTTGAATGTATCCCG
This sequence comes from Binatia bacterium, assembly GCA_036004365.1. GTDB lineage: Bacteria > Desulfobacterota > Binatia > UBA9968 > UBA9968 > DP-36. The sequence continues at coordinate 838 of DASYRN010000026.1, read as the reverse complement.
GCGTTTCCCTTTGTATTCGATCCGGATCGATTTTTCCAAGCACGCCTGCGATTTCCGTCCGGTTCTCGGGGACTCTAAGCCAACGGTTGATCATAGGCTCATCGACCTCGAGGTGGAACTGAAGGCCGTAAACGTTGGTGCCATAACGAAACGCTTGGTTGGCACAAAGAGGCGAGAAGGCCAAGTGAACGGCACTTTTGGGGATCTCGAACGTGTCCCCATGCCACTGGAAGATCGTCTCCGTGCCGCGAAACTCCGCTAGTAGCGGGTCACCTTCCGCGTCTTGGGTCGGTGTCACCTCGTACCATCCGATTTCCTTTTCTTCGTTCGGGTACACGCGGGCTCCGAGTGTTTTCGCGATCAATTGAGCGCCGAGGCAGACACCCAACACGGGGAGGCTCTTTTTCATGGCTTGTTCGATCAGCTTTAACTCGGTGGTCAGGTGCGAGAATTGATCCGTGGCATTGGCACTCATAGGTCCTCCCAATACCACCAGGCCGTGGTAACCTTCCAGGCTGGGATCCGCGTCGGGATGACGGGCAAAATTCACGTACCGAATCCTGAAGCCGGCGCGTTTCAGCAAAGGATTCAAAGTCCCCAAAATTTCATGCGGGACATGCTGAACGACGAGAAGTTTTTTCATGTTTCAATCATCGTAGCTTTCAGGCCGGATGGAAGCCCGGAAAGATTTCTTCTCGGCCTGGCGGCGCTTCTCGGCAAGCAGGCGGAGCTTGGCGCGCCGTGAGCGCTTTCTTTTCTGCCGGCGGATCTTCGCGATCCTTTGCTCTTCCGCGGCATGGACTCCTGTGAGTTTCGCCTCGATTTTATCCAGCAGGAT
>DASYRN010000025.1:0-24061 GCA_036004365.1 Binatia bacterium | reverse complement strand
GAGCTTGGAAGCCATCATCAATCTCAGCATCAACGAGACTCTGAGCCGCACGATTATCACCACAGGCACGGCCATCCTAGTTCTCCTTGCGCTGTTTTTTCTTGGAGGCGCAGTCATCCGGCCATTCGCTTTCGCTCTCCTGGTGGGTTTTTTCTCAGGCGTTTATTCCACTATCTTTATCGCCAGCCCTGTCATTCTTTTGTGGGAAAGAGGAAGAAAAAGGTAGTTTTGAGTTCTTAATGTTGAATTTGAATTGATGGACCTTTTAGACTCAAAACTAAAAACTCAAAACTAAAAATTATGCAGAAGCGTTGGGTTTTGAAGCAGGCTGACGAGAGTTGTGTCTCTCTTCTCTCCGAGGCGCTTAAAGTTTCGCCGGTTTTAGCTCGGATTTTGGCCCAACGAAGTCTCACAGCTCCGGATGCTGCTAGACGGTTCCTCTCTTGCAGCTTGCGTTCCGATCTTCCTTCGCCCTTTCTTATGGCGGGCATGAGCCGCGCCGTGGAAAGGCTTGCAGAAGCTATCGGTCGCAAGGAGCCGATCTGCATTTGGGGCGATTATGACGTCGATGGCACTACCGGGACCTCGGCTCTGGTCACATTCTTAAAGGAGGTCGGCTGCCAGCCTATTTACTACATCCCGCATAGAATCGATGAAGGTTACGGCCTGAACGCCGAAGCTCTGCGCCAATTGAGTGAAAGGGGAATCAAAGTTGTCGTCAGCGTCGATTGCGGAGTTTCCAATTATAGAGAGGTGGAAATCGCTAGGGATTTGGGGATCGATGTCATTATCGTCGATCATCACGAGCTGCCGGAGCTGCTTCCTCCTGCGGTTGCGATACTGAACCCGCACCGCCCCGATTGTTTCTTTCCCGACAAGGGTCTGTCGGGGGCCGGGCTAGCTTTCTATCTTATCATCGGCCTACGAGCGAAGTTGCGTGAGATCGGCTGGTTCGACAATTCTGAAACTCCTGATATTCGCCGTTATCTCGACATTGTAACTCTCGGAACGATTGCGGACATGGTCCCTCTAAGGGGTGTCAACCGGGTCTTATCCCGGCGCGGACTCGTAGAGCTGGGGGGATCGACGCGCCCTGGAATCATTGCGCTCAAGCAGGTTGCAGGCATATCCGGGCCGGAAGTCGGCGTTGCACACGTTGCGTTCCGGCTGGGCCCAAGGATCAATGCCGCAGGAAGAATGGACGCCGGTCTCAAAGTGGTGGAGATGCTCACGACCGATTCCACTGAGGAAGCTGTTCGGATCGCCCAGGAGCTCGATGACCATAATCGGGAGAGGCAAGCTACAGAAGCCAAAGTCTTGGGAGAGGCCCTAGCCCGTTTGAGCGAGGATTCTCAAGATCGTTACTCTATTGTTTTGGGGCAGGAGGGATGGCATCCAGGAGTCCTGGGGATTGTGGCCTCGCGGATCGTAGATCGTTTTCATCGGCCTACCGTCGTGGTCGGCTTTGATCAGGGAAATGGCAAAGGTTCGGCGCGGAGCATCCGTGGCTTTCACATGGTGGAGGGACTGAGGGGCTGTGCGGACTGTTTGGAAAAGTTCGGCGGCCACGAGTACGCTGGAGGTCTAAGCATCCGGGCAGACAAATTTTCATCTTTTATTGAGCGCTTTGAAGAGATGGCCAGGGGTTGTTTGACCTCGGAGCATCTCGTTCCTGTTATCGATGTGGACGATCGGCTGGACTTTTCTCAAATCGGTTTCGCTTTGGTGCGGGAAATTGAAGGTCTCCAGCCCTTCGGGATCGGAAATCCTGAGCCTCTTTTTATGACGAGAGAAGTTCAGGTGTCGGAGCGAAGAGATTTCAGCGGCGGGGCTCGGCTCCGACTTCGTCATGGGGGCCGTGCGTTGAGCGCGGTGGTATTCGGATCGCAGTTTGGAGTTTCGGGCAATGATTCGCGCACGGCGACTGCGCCGGGGCTCGAAACTTTGAGCTCCATGCTCTCTCGCGAGGCGAAAATCGACATCGTTTATCGTTTGGGTGCCGATGAGTGGAGCGGTACCTATGCGGTGGAGCTCCGGTTGGTCGACGCGCGGCCTTCAACGGGATCGTAGAGGCTGGGGATAGTTCGGGTTGTCTGGGAAGAGATTTCTGACAGCCCAACATGCGAGCGGTGCCTTATCCCGTGAGCTCTATCGTTTGGTTCGGCTTCAGCGCTTTAGCTTTCATCTGTATGATATTGACATTGCATTGGCTCTCTAGCGTGTAAAGCGGTGTTTCCCAGGCGCGGATCTCCCGGCAGAATTGCTCTGTCTTGCTTGACGGTGCGGCGTAGGCGACAAAGATCTTGTTCGCTAGGGCAGCGACACACCGGTTTCGGTAAAGGGCCATTGCCGTGTCACCTCGGTGCCTGTGGTCAGCAAATGGCGAAAGGAAAAGCAGTCTTCCATCATCAAGGGGCTTTTTCCATTCCCTTCGAATCCGCATCTTCTTGAGACTGCGAGCCGGACAGACAATGATCGGCTGACTGCCTCGTAGTAGAATCGCCAGGCATTCTCGCTCCACCGGTGAGTGAAAGCCGCTGATAACAACCACACGATCATGTGTGAGTTGGTAGGCCAAGTCATGGGTTTGGACAGTCACCGGTGCAGGACATGTCGCTGAACAGAAAAGTGCCAGTTTGTGTTGTTTTAGAAGTTCTAGATTCCCCAACGTGGAGAGGGAGGAAGGAGCGGCGTCTCCTAAATACTTATCGAGAGCGTTGGGATAAGGTGGGTCACCTGGGTTGAGCCGGATGATCTCCATGCCGCGAGTGCTGTCAGTACCGCTTCCGCCGTTTTGCTCTTTTTCTCGTTGGAATTCTTGTCCTGGCCATCGGCTCACATCTCGTTGAATGGCGCTGATTCTACGCAGCTAGCGGCGTTTTGACAAGCGTTACGAAAACTGATTGCTACGCGGGGCGGGATATATTAGCCCTATAATCAACGCACGGTTGTCCTCATGAAGATCGCACAGATCACCAGCGTCTATCTCTCAGTACCACCTAAGACGCACGGCGGGACGGAGAGGATCGTTTACTATCTCTGCCAGCATCTCAATCGGCGTGGGCATCAGGTGGAACTCTTCGCTTCAGGCGACTCAGAAGTCGACTGTCGCCTTCAATCGGTCCTGCCGGTGGCCACCCTGGATAATCCTCAGGCCACATTTTATCTCGAAAAGGAGTTCGAGACGCGCAACACCTATAATCTTTACCGCCAGGCGGAGCGTTTTGATCTCATTCATGCTCACTGGCCCACCCTCGCTCCCTATTTCTCTGCTTTCACAAAGACGCCCACGCTGCTCACCTATGCTTATATCGAAAAGGAACTGCACCAATATTATCGGGATCATTTTCCCAATTGCTTCCCGGTTTGCATTAGTCAATCTCAGGCCCGAATGTTGGGCGATGAGGCTTTGCCGGTGATTTATAACGGCGTCGATGTCGACGAGATTCCTTTTAATGATAACCCTGAAGACTTTTTCATTATCGTCGGTCGCATGACGCCCGGAAAAGGGATCGCTGAGGCGATCCGGATTGCGGAAAAGGCAAGCATACGGCTCGTCATCGTTGGCCATGTCACAACTCATCTGCCTTGGAGTGAAGATTATTTCTCCAAAGAGGTAAAGCCCTACATCGATGGAAAGCGGATCCGTCACTTTGAGCGGCTGCCTTTTTCCCAACTCGTGCAGTGGATGGGCCGCGCGAGAGGGTTTCTTTTTCCGCTCCAATGGGACGAGCCGTTCGGCATGGTCGTTGTCGAAGCCATGGCCGCGGGGACGCCCGTCTTAGCCTATCGCCGCGGCGCGATGCCGGAATTGATCAAAGACGGAGAGACCGGTTATCTTTTGGACCATGAAAGCGAGATGGTTGAAGCCTTGTTATCTTTCGACAAGCTGGACCGGAAGCTCTGCCGCCAATGGGTAGAGAAGCAGTTTTCTGTGGCGCGGATGGTGGAAGGATATGAAGCTATTTATCGCGACATTGGAAAGCCCTAGCCCCTCGGGGGTGATTGCCTAATCTTGCTTTTTTACCTCTCCCGGCAATGTCACAACTCCTGGCCATCTTTGTCCCAGCGGTGGTCTGCGGCGTCCTAAACATTCCAAACATCCCTTTTGGTAACCCATTGGAAAACAAATGTTTCCAACCCGAAAAGTAACAACAGGGAGCAATTTTTCCCAATTGGCCCCAGGCTTGCATTCCCGGAAGGTGGAACCTCGACCATGAAGTGGGTGAGGTTTTGAAAGGAGAGGCATGGATTCCGAAAGTACATCACTGTTATTCACAGCTGAAGAGGCCGCGAAATACCTCCGGCTTCATGTAAAAAGCATTTACCGCCTTGCGAGAGACGGAAAAATTCCAGGGCGCAAAGTGGGTGGCAGTTGGCGCTTCCACCGGGATGCCCTGGATCTGTGGATTAAGAATGAGAGGTCGGGTCTCCGGGATCATTAGATGCGGGATGGATGAGGAGTGAGTATGGAGGTCTGGCTGATTTGGGCGGCGATCTTTGCAGGTGGCGCATTCGGAGTGCTGATCGCGCTGCTAATTGCAGCCGAGCGCGAGCTCCGGCGGTTCAAAGAAATAGCGGCCGCCGCCAACGGCTCCACCGTAATAGTCGGCCCTTCCAACCGCGAAAGCAAGCCCTCCGAGCGTGACGGTCGCGTCGCTGATCTGGAAAGAGAGAAGTCACAATTGCTGGCGCAAATCGCAGAGCTAAAAGACGAAAACAAGGCGAAGCAGGACAGAATTATTCAATTGAACGCGGCCCAGGGACAGCGGCATGAAATCATGAACGACCGGCATCCTGAAATGGAAAAGAAGGTAGCCGGGCTGGAGAAAGAAAAGTCGCAGCTTTTAGCACAGGTCATTGAGCTCAAGAGAGCGGTTCAGGCGAGCGAGGAAAAAATGCAAGGATTCGAATCCGCTCAACGGCGATTTTCCGAAATGGGGAAGCGGATTGGGGACTTAGAGGACGAGAAAACCCGACTGGCGGCTGAACTCGCCGAATTGAAGAGGGAGGCGGCGATTAGGCAGGAAAAGATCCGGTGGTTGGAGGACGTGCAGGATAAGCTTCGCGATACGGAGCGTCGAGCGACGGACCTTTTGAACGGATTGAGGACGGTCGTGCGGGGCGGGCAGTCTTAACCCTCCTTTTTGTCTTACAGGCTACTCAAAACAGAATTCCACCTTTCCTTACAAGCTACAGCAAGTCGCAGCCTTTCTAAGTGTTGTTGCAAAGTCCTTTCGCCTTGCTTGACCGGATGGTTGGCGAAGAACTCTTTGACATCTGCTTCGAGATCTGAAGTCACCAAAGCCGTTATTCCCTCACACATGCGGACGATGGAGTTGTCCGGATACTGACGTAGCATCTCGTCCCAATGCTCCTTCAAAAAACTCCAGGCCCGCTCTCTTCCGTCGCTATTGAACAGCAATGCCCGCATCAGGTAGGGCGCGTTTTGAGTCCTGACCTCGCCGTTGATCGTTAAACTGAGCGTTCTTTCCAAAAGGTCCTTTTGCCGAAAAGCGGCCAAAGCGAAGAGATAGCGTTGCTCCTCCTGAGGAGTCTCAGCCTTTTTAAAATTGGAGCGGAACTCTTCGTATTCATCCGGACCGCCGCTGTGCGCTACGATGGTAAAAAGGGCTGGCACCACATTACGGTCCACGGAGGTTTTGTCCTTTCTATAGCTTTTATAGAGTCGCTGGGCTTCAACTTGAGTTTCAATGTCGTCACCCAGTGTCCCCAACGCCGCAAGGATTTCACCGCGCAGTTGACCGGTCAGCTCGTCTTCTTCCGGTCCTGGGGACCATCCCAACCTTCGTTTCAATGGAGCTAAGAGATCCCGAATGAAGGCTTGCAGAGAAGGCCGCTGAGCAGGCTCAACCATTCTATAGAGATAGTGAACGGAGCCGAGAATAGCGGTCCACACGGTATGATTGGACTCATCGCGGAATAGCTTGACGAAGTCGAGGTAGTCCGTGAGCGGGGTCAGACCGGAAAGAGCCGTGCTCCACAGATCGCTGACGAGATTGAACCGTTCCACCGCCGTGAGGTTTTCCCGGAGATTGTCCTTCAAACGATTGAGCAAACTAGGTGCGTAGTGCACGCGGTAAAACCCATGCCCTCCTGCATTTACGACAACCCGTTCGAGTCGCTCGGTCAGTTCGATCCGAGCTTGCCTTTCGACCAAAAGGACTTTTCGCTCCTGCAGACCGTCTTTAGTTTGCAGCTTGAGCAGGATGGGCACTTGCCATGTTCTCTCACGGGGTTCGTCGTCTGGAAGATAGCGGAAGATGCGCTGCGAGAGAACGAGGCCCTGGCGCTCTTCTTTCACCTCAATTAACGGATAACCTGCCTGGAAGATCCAGGAGTCCATGAGCGCGCGCGCTGGCTGTCGCGAAGACTGCTCCAGCGCGTCCCACAGATCCGTGGTTTCGGCATTACCGTACTCGTGCTTCCGAAGATAGAGGCTGATCCCCTCGCGGAAAAGCTCCGGACCGAGATACTGTTCCAACATGCGCAAGACCGATGCGCCCTTCTCATAGGTGAGGATGTCGAACATGCCGGCAGCATCTTCCGGCTTTTCGACCGGAAACTCGATCGGCCGCGTGCTCTTCAAGCCGTCGACCAGAAGCGCCGCGGCCCGCGATAAGGCGAAGCTGTCCCAGCGACGCCATTCCGGCTTCCAGGCATCGACAGCCAGCATCTCCATGAATGTGGCGAATGCCTCATTGAGCCAGAGCCCGTTCCACCAGCGCATCGTGACCAGGTCACCGAACCACATGTGGGCGTTTTCATGCGAGACCACATCCGCCACCCGCTCGAGCTCGCTCCGGCTCGCGCTCTTTTCATCGACCAGCAGCGCAGTCTCCCGGAACGTGATCGCGCCCAGGTTTTCCATCGCGCCCGAGGCGAAATCCGGGATCGCAATGAAGTCGAGCTTGTCCCCCGGATATCTCCTGTCGTAGTAGCGGGTGAAAAAAGAGAGAGAGAAGCGGCCGATCTCCTGGGCGAATTTCGCCAGATGGCGCTTGCCGGGGATCGCCCAGACCCTGAGAGGAACGTCGTCGACCCAGACGGGTTTTGTAGCTTCGAATTCACCGACGATGAAGGCGACTAGATAGGTCGACATCTTGATCGTGTCACCAAAGACAACTTCCTTCTTGCGTGTGCCGGGAACTCTGTTCTCGCGTGCAACGGCCGTGTTGGAAATGGCTATAAGTTCTTCGTCGATAAGGAGGGTGACCTGAAAAACCGCTTTGAAGGCCGGCTCGTCCCAGCAGGGAAAAGCCCGCCGGGCATCCGTCGATTCGAATTGGGTCGACGCGAGTACCTTCATCTTGCCGGTCGCATCCCTGTAGGTACTCCGGTAGAAACCGTGCAGCTTGTCGTTGAGAATGCCGGAAAAAGTAAGGCGCAGCTTCCACGCACCGGGGCGTAGGACTTGGGGGAAAGTCACTATCGCTCGTTCGTTAGCTTCATCCAACGTTGCTGCTCCTTCTATGGAGGGGCCAGTCGTATCCAGAACTGACACGGCATGTATTTTGAGTTCGCACGCGTTGAGTACAATCTCACGGACCGGCTCACACACGTCGACCCACACGGTCTCTTCGCCGGCGAAAGTATAAGCTGTTAGGTCAGGAGTAAGTCTGATCTCATAGCGATTCGGGACGACAGTGTCGGGGAGTCTGTGCGGAGGTGTGTTTGGCATCGATGATCGTGACTGGAGTACGAGCGGTTAAGAAAAACTGAATCAAAGCTGAATAAATTGACTATAAAAATTTTCCGATGTGGAGTCAATCTTTCGGTACACACGTCTACCGACAAGCGATCGGCCTGAAGCGATTGGTTAGCTGATCGGTATGCGAAGCTACCTGAACACCGACCAGGATTCTCCGAGAGTACAAAGGCCGGATGTGAGTTGCGCACGGACGGCAAGTTGATCATCTGTGGGATAATGAAAGCCTCTGACGCGCTAGCAATGGGAGTTAAGCCTGACGCCATGCACACTCTTATGAACAGCATTGATGGCGCGGCCAAAGTGGAAAATTTTAGCAATATTACAGTATAATACGTGTTACTTTGGCCGTCTTTGCTCTAGAGACAATCGAGTGTCACGAAGCAGCTCTTCGTTCCGTTTTGCTTCCTATTCTTCGTGGTTCCGTGTTTCACGTGACTACTCAAACCGGTTTGGAAGGCATCAAGCGGGATGGAGCCATCCAGAATAATAAGGGCGGGGCCTTCCCGTTTACTTTTGGACAGTCAGACAACAGTTATGGAAACCACAGGAGATACGTCTGCCTAATCGACCTCCGCGACGTTTCGGACGAACTCATCGATGATGCGCTTGTTAGATACGACTTTCTGAATCCTACATTCGCCAACTGCAATCCAGTTTTTCTCTTCATCTCTGAGAGACTCTCCCCAGAGTTGATATCGTGGACGAGAGCACGCTCCGAACAAGCCTGGAACGAAGTCTGGATACCGAATGTTGAAGCCTGGTACCCTGAGCAAATTTTAATTGAGGATATTACGGGCGGACTGCTTGTGACCGTCAAGAAGGAGCCAATTCCCTATCGCGACGCCCTGAAGCGGATCTGGTCTAAGCGGAGTAAGGCTGGGTAATTCCTGTGATATCCATTCCCTCGTCTGCGGGTTTCCACGCATCATTTTTTTCTTTGACAAGGAAGCGACCTGTGATATGGGTAGCACTAGTCGCATGGAAACTTATTATAAAAAGCACCGCATCCGTTCGACTGCTTATCGGAGTCCCGAGAACCATCATTGGACCTGGAAAGCACTTGTCTCTCATGAGAACGAGCCAACTTTAGTACACCAGCTGGATGGCGCAGGTGAGAAGCATCCCACCCAGGAAGATGCGGAAACCGCCGCAATTCCCGTGGTCAAGGTATGGATAGACCACGGCAAACCTAAACTAGGCCTGTCGCAGTAAACAAAACCTACCGGCAAAGATCGCCTCTACCTTCCCGCTCATCTAAATTTTTTTCCAAACCCCCTTGACTCGTTTGCATTGCATGCTACGAATTGTCGTGTAGGCGACGAATCGCTGCGAATCTAGCTCCGGCTTATGGCGTCGGCATAAGAGTCTCTTTGGCCTGCGCTGCGGCACTCCAACCGCAGGCTAGGTTCTGTGCTTATATATTTCCGTGAAAATCGAAATCCACTTGGATGCTGAAGCATACAAGAGCCTGCGTAATCATATTCCCGAGAGTTCGCCCGCCTATCTCGGACTCAAAAATTCAGTAAAGATTGCCGGTTCCATACTTCCCGCGGTCTTCGTTGTTCCCTGTGAAGAGGATCAGCTCCATGTACTTCTAGAAACCGCAAGGCAACACTGTCCTTGGGCGGCGTCTGGGATCGAAAATCAAATAACACTCTTTTGGTTGAGGCGTTAGCGCGGATCACAATGTTTTCTCCCTTCGTGGGCAAGCACTGTCCATCAGCCTGAAAGACATCAATCCATGGGAACACGGTGAAGAAACAAAGTAAGATAGGGCGCATGAGCTTTGACAGGGACTCCAGCGATAAGGCTCCCGCTAAGGCGGTGCTCAATAGCTGGTGCTCATGTAACGATTCTAAATGAACTCCTACCTTAACAACGGCCTCTCCTTTGAACCTACCAGGATAGCTTTCTAGGAAAAAAAGTCGCGCCAGCGGCCTACTCGTCCCTTTACAGAGAACCTCTAAGAAAGGTACATTCTCTTTCGTTTGCAGAACTTTGTGTTGCGGGAGTAGAGAATGCTTTCTCCGTCTGTACCGGGCGCTAATCGGATTCAATTCGGGATCGCGGCTCCTCAGATCCATCGTGATTTGCCGGTCAATCCTGCCGAGATACAAGGGTACATTCAGCGCGCTGAGGCGTTGGATTTTCACAGCCTCTGGGTGCAGGAACAGGCGGTCTTGAGGCAGGCGGCGAGCGCGCTCGAAGGCGTGAGCCTTCTTGGCTACGCGGCGGCGCTCACCCGTAAGATCCAGCTTGGCACGGCGGTCTTCTTGATCACCCTTCGCAATCCGATTCATTTGGCGAAGAGCGTGGCGAGTCTCGATCAGTTGAGCCAGGGGCGGTTGATCGTCGGAGTCGGCCTCGGAGCAGTGACGCGGCTCTATCAAGCCTACGGGTTGTCTCCGGAAAAGAAAGTTGCTCGCTTTATGGAGGCACTGGTGGTGATGCAAAAGCTTTGGACGGAGAACGACGTGAATTTCGACGGAAAATTTTGGAAACTGCAAAAGGCGACTCTGGTTCCGAAGCCTTTTCAAAAGCCCCACCCGCCGATATGGTTCGGGGCTAACGCAGCGCCGGCGATCAAGCGTGCGGCCAAATACGGCAGTGGATTTATCGGCGCCGGCTCCTCTTCCACGGAAGATTTTCGAGTCCAAGTCAAAACGCTCATAGCGGCCCTTGAGGAGCAAAGGAGGGATCCTGCAAGCTTCTCCGTCGCAAAGAGGGTTTATATCGCGGTGAACCGAGACCGCGACAAGGCCGGCAAAGTTACTCGCGAGTGGTTCGGGCTATACTACGGCCGCTCGGAGATGGCGGAGCGCGTGGCTGTTTGGGGAAGCGCCGAGGAGTGCGCAGAGAAGCTTCAAGAAGTCGTTGCCGCGGGAGCGCGGCTGCTGGTGTTGAACCCGATGTTTGACATGCGGGACCAACTCGAAATTCTCGCCGGAGAGGTGATTCCCAAAGTCCGCTCCTGACTTTTTCACCGCCCCCATTTCGCTGATGTCAAAACTGGATCGTTTTATCGCCTCCGTTCGCGCTCTTGGTGCAGAGCGCGTGAAATTCCTCGCGATGGTGACCGGCGGCCATTTCGTTGTCCACTGGTTTCAGCAGTTTTTTCCTGTGATCCTCCCAACGATCAAGGCAGGTTTGGGGCTCAACGACATTCAGGTCGGAGCCCTATCGTCCGCGCGCCAACTTATTCAGGGGACATTAGACCTGCCCTCAGGATTGCTAGCCGATTTCTACGTACGCCACCGCCCTCTGATCCTGGCCTCGGCGCTAGTCTCGATGGGAATCGGTTATCTTCTGATGGGAATCGCTTCGCCCTTCCTGCTGGCCCTTGCGGGGGCGGGCTTGGTCGGATTGGGCACGGCTCTTTGGCATCCGGCGGCTGCCGCCTCGCTCTCGAATCGGTTCCCTGAAAACCGCGCGACCGCGCTCGCAGTGCACGGGATGGGGGCGACGATCAGCGACACGCTAACGCCTCTCGGCGCGGGCCTCTTGCTGGTCGCCTTCCCGTGGAAAGGGGTGCTGGAGTTGCAAGTGATTCCGGGCTTGCTGTTCGGCCTTTTGGTCTGGCGCGGCCTGCTCGGTTTCTTCGGAACTGCGGGCTCTCAATCCCTTTCTTCCATCGGAATCCGAGAGATCACGGATTTGCTAAAAAACCCAGCCTTCCTAGGGATCGCGGTGTCGACTGGGCTTCTAAACATGGGACGGCTTGTAGTGATCACCTTTTTGCCCATCTATCTCCAAGAGCATCTAGGTTATTCCGCTTTCGTCCTTGGGTTCTACATCGGACTCTTGCATGCCTTCGGGACCATCTCGCAACCTGTTTTGGGTTATTTCTCGGACCGATTCGGTCGCAAGGTGGTGCTGGTCCCCTCATTCATAACCTTGGGCATACTCTTCGCGCTGCTGGGCGTAGTGGCCCCCGGGTTTCCTCTAGGCGTGGTGGTCGCTGCAATCGGGCTCTTCTTTTACACGTTGGTCAATATTACTTTGGCCTCTGTGATGGACGTAGCGGGATCGAAGATCCAGGCCTCCTCCTACGGCATCACTTCGGTGGTAACCCAGGTAGTCGTTTTCCCAACGCCGATGTTCGCGGGCCTTCTTATCGGCGTCTACGGGATCCGCTCGGCCTTTCTGATCTCGGCTGCTTTTTTGTTTCTGGCGGCGCTTGTGGTGGCGCCGTTGAATCTCTATCGGGGGGCTAAGGGATAGATTTTGCGCGCTGTTGACGATCAAAGCGAGGCGGTGATAGATTCGTCAGCAACCGGGGTCAAGGACCCATGCGAGCTCTGAATGTATTTTGTTGCATCGACGACCGTCTATTGAGTCTCCTTTAATTTTTCTACCCGCTCTAACTCTCTCCCTCCTAGGGAGAGGGAATGGGTGAGGGTTCGGAGGTGGGCTATGGCGGACAGAGTTTGGGAACGATTCCTGACGGAGCAAGATCGAGCTCATGTCGCGATGAAGCCGCCCAAGCGGATCGGATTTGGCGAGAGACCGGCGCTCCTTCTCATCGACCTCTATCGGTGGGTTTTTGGCGACAAGCCGGAGCCGATGCTGAATGCTATAAAGACCTGGCCGGGAAGCTGCGGCCTTGCCGGATGGAACGCGCTCCCTCATATTCAGACTCTCCTTAAAAGCACCAGGCAGGTAGGCATTCCGATCATCCATGTGACCGGTCTTGCTGGAGCCGGCGTCGATGAGTGGTCTTTCCGAAGAGATGAAAAAAGGGACAAAGCCTCGAGTCCCGACGAGCTCGAGCGCCGCAGACATAAATTTGACATCATCGACGAGGTGGCGCCGCTGCCCGGCGAGGCTGTTCTGAAAAAATTGTCTCCGAGCGCTTTTTGGGGCACTCCGCTGGTCGGCCATTTGAATCAGTTGAATATCGACACGTTGATTACCTGCGGTGAGAGCACGAGCGGCTGCGTGCGCGCGAGTGTAGTGGATGGTACGACCTACCGGTTTCGCATGATCGTCGTTGAAGAGTGCGTGTTTGACCGCCACGAAGCCGCGCATGCCATCAATCTTTTCGACATGAATCAAAAATATGCGGACGTGCTGCCGCTCGCCGAGGTGCTGGACTACCTCGCGTCGCGGCGCGCCAAGAGAGAAGAAGGCCGCTCGAGCGACGGGAACGGGGAGCGCGCCGAAGAGGCTACGACACGCGTTCAAGTGGCGCACCGTTGAGACGGATCCAATCGGAAATCAGCCAAAGGGGAAAACCATGAGCGCAACCGAACATGAAATCATCATTTCATCGGATTCCCATGTGATGGAGCCGCACGATCTTTGGGAAACGCGGGTGCCCGAGCCGCTTCGGGATAAGGCCCCCCGTTTCCAAAAACTGAAGGTGGGCGAAAGCTTTCAGAAGCATCCGGGAGGCACCGATCCGCACGCGCGGCTCGGCGAGATGGAAACCGACGGCCTCAAAGCGGAGGTTCTCTATCCGACCCATGCGTTGAGCCTTTTCGCCCTGGATGACGCTCGCATGCAGGAGGCATGCTTTCGCGTCTACAACGACTGGCTCATCGATTACTGCCGGGTGGCGCCCAAACGGCTGATCGGGATCGCCGCGATTCCGCTGTACGACGTTGACAACGGAATCAAGGAAATGGAACGGGGCAAAAAAGCGGGCCTCAGGGGAGTCACCATCTGGCAGGTGCCGCATCCCGAGCTGCCATTCCATTCCGGTCACTATGATAAGTTCTGGACGGCGGCTCAGGAGATGGAGATGCCGGTGAGTCTTCACATTCTCACGGGCCACAGCTACTTCAAGGATCCCGATCGGAGAAAAGGCGTGGAGCACTATCGGGGCAGCGTCAATTTGAAGCTCCTCGACAACGCGAACGCGCTCTTCGAGCTCATCTTTTACGGCATTCTGGAACGCTACCCCAGGCTTAAGATCGTCGTCGTCGAGGCCGAGGTCGGGTGGCTCCCTTTTCTGCTGCAGCAGTGGGATTATTACTACCGGCGCTTTCGCGATCGAAATCCGCCGCCCATTGACAAAAATCCGAGCGAATACTTCAAGCGGCAAATTTACGCGACCTTTTTCAACGATTCCGTCGGAGGCCACTGCCTTGAGTGGTGGGGTGCCGACAACTGCATGTGGTCGAACGACTTCCCGCACGAGAACTCGACCTGGCCCAATTCCCGTCGCGTCATCGATAGAGACCTGGGTCATTTACCGGCAGAGACGCGGTCCAAACTCCTGCGCGGTAACGTGGCAAGGCTCTATGGGTTGGAGCTGAAAGAACTCGCTCAAGCGGCGTGATCCAGTCTCAGTCGCCGCTGCCGGGGAGAGTGAACGCGAACAAGACGATGGTCACGGCCAGGAGCACGAGAGCGCTCAGGGCCGTTGACCAGTGAATGCCGATCAAGCCGCCCAGTACGCCCACGGTAACTCCGCTAAAGGCTCTCAGCCCGAAGTTCGACATATTAAACAGACCGATCAGCCGTCCACGCAGATGCGAAGGCGCCAGGAGCTGCACGAGAGTCTGCGCCATAGAGAGATAAGTGAGATTGAGGACGCCAGCGCAGAAGAGCAACGCCAAAGCCAGCGGGTAGCTCGTCGCGGCGGCGAAGCAGGCGATCACCAGGCACCAGAGAATGGCGCAAAGAGTCGCTGACCGGGGGCTCGGCCTGAGCAGGCCTCTTCCTTCCAGCAAAAGGCCACCGACAACGGCGCCGGCGGCGTTTGCCGCAAGAAGCGCGCTGTAGGCGAGCCCTTGCTCATCCGTTCCGAGGTCAAGGGCGAATTCAGGCATCTGAGCTTGGAACGCATTGCCCACCAGGAGGGAAGTCGCGCCCTCCAAGCAAAACCATCGACAGAATCGTCCGATTGGTCGAGGCTTCTCGCATCACCTCTAGCGCGTCCCTTAGCCTAAGACCCGATGCTCTGCTGCCGGCGGCTTGTCTTTCCCCGTGGCCCGTGTAGGGCACCGCCAACAGCCACATCGTGAGCGGCAAGTAGAGCGCCGCATTGATAAATAGCCCCGTCGGTGGGCCGAAAAGAAGCATCACGCCGCCGCCAACCGCCGGTCCAAGCAAGATCCCTAACTGGCGGCCGGTGGCATTGAGTCTCACCGCGCTCTGAAGATGCTCGGCGCCAACGATGTCATGGATAAGCATTTGGCTTCCCGGACTCCACAGGACTCCTGCCATTCCGTGGACCACGAGCAGAACACAAGCGTGCCAGACCTGAAGCGTGTCGGTGAGAAAGAAGACTCCCCAAATCAGCGAAACCCCCATGTACATGATTTGAGCGGCCTGGATCACCTTTCGGGCGTCGTGTCGATCGGCTAGTGCGCCAAAATAGACCGAGAACAAAAGAAAAGGAGTCCAGTGGCTGATGACGGCGAAGCCTCCCAGAACCGGAGACTTGAAGCGCTGGAAAAGCAGCCAGTAGCTGATGACATGCTCGATATTGTCGGCCATCATGGAGAGCATGGTGGCCACGAAGTAGATCCGGAAATTGCGATGGTGAAGGGCCGCAAATGCTACTCGCTTACTCGGCTGAGTCGGCGCTGAAGCTGTGGGGCCCGGCGAGTCCTTTTTTGTCTCTCTGAGTGCGCCTAACGGCGACTTGCTTTTCGCGTCCTCGTAAGAATCCAAGAATCGCCTCTGCCACCGCGCCTCAACTCCGCAAGCGCCTTGTCTGTGGAAGAAAAAAAGTGGATTAAGGTCCAAGGTAACGAAAAACCGTTTCGTCTGCAAATCAGCTCGAACGGCTTCCTTGGTTCAAAACGTTCAAAAAGTTCAAGCGATTTGAGAGCTAACAGGCCGTTGAAAAACCTCCGTTAACCCTTCTACCAAGCCTGTCCTGAGCACACCAGCCCTTATCCTTCGACAAAGCTCAGGACGAACGGCTGGTGTGTCGAAGGGCTCAGGGCGAACGGAGAGGTTAGGACATCATTGGTTATTTTCCGTTCATGCTGAGTTTTGTCGAAGCATGCAACCGGTTGTTCAACTGCCTGATGAGATATGAAACTGTAACCAAAACTAAATAGAGCTTGACAGATGTGCGGACCAGAGATTATTGGAGAAGGAAGATTCTCGCGGCTGCAAAAACACGGAGGCGATCATGGCGAATTCGTTCGAGGACCACTGCTGGAAGGATCTCATGAGCCCTGAAATCCTGGAGATCTACGAGCCCTATCAGAGAGAGACCTGCATCGGGCAGAGGCCGGTTTTGCTGGCCATCGATCTCTATAATCTCGTTTTCGAGGGCGGTCCGCGGCCCGTCCACGAAGTGGCCAAGGAGTTTAAAAGCTCGTGCGGGATTTACGCTTGGAATGCGATCAAACCGATTCAAGAGCTGCTGACACTGACGCGCTCGCTGCGCATTCCGATCATCTATACGACGACGGAAACGCGAAAAGAGGCGAGGCCCGGAGTCGTGAAAGCAACCAACCGACAGCCGGCCAAGCTCGATAAGAATGCGTTTGAAATCCGCGAAGAGTTCAAGCCCCAACCCGGCGATCTCATCATTTATAAAGAGCGGGCGAGCGGATTTTTTGGGACTCCGTTGGTAGCGCATCTCACGCAGCTCGGCGCCGATAGTTTGATCGTTTGCGGGGAAAGCACCAGCGGATGCGTTCGCGCCAGCGTCGTCGATGCCTATTCCTACGGATTTCACACGGTCGTCGTGGAAGAGTGCTGTTTCGACCGGAATCTGCTTTCCCACAAGGTGAACTTGTTTGATATGCACCACAAATATGCCGACGTGATGCACCTCGACGAAGTCAAGAAGCATCTTCAGCAGGAGCGGCCGAGGAGGGCTCTATAGCGCGCGATCGGCCGCCGGCTTAAGCCGGTTCACGAATGAAATCCGACAATCGCTCGCCGATCATGATCGCGGTCAGGTTGGTGTTGGCGTGAGTCACGGTAGGCAGGATCGAAGCGTCGCCGATCCAAAGATTGTCCATGCCGTGCACCCGCAGACGTTGATCCACGACGGCCATCTTGTCCGAGGACGGACCCATCTTGCAGGTCCCGACGCCGTGGTGATAGCTATCGTAGGTCGAGCGGGCGAATTTTTTCCAATCCTCCTTGGGCCCGGGCTGAAGCAGCGGGCCGTAGTAATTTTTCATGGATCCTTGCCCGGCCAGCTCCGCGATGAACTCCATGGCGCCAAGCATCGCCTCCAAGTCTCCCGGATCGTCCAACATCTTCGATTCGATGCCGGGCAATTCGTGCGGATCTGAGCTTTCGAGAAAAACTCTACCCCGGTTTCTCTGCTCGAGCAGGTGAGCTGAGATCGGCATCATGCGCTTGATCCCTTTGACCTCCGTGGGCGGGCGCATGACGATGTGGAAGTTGCTGCAGGAAATTCTTGGGTTGCTTTTGATGATCAGTCGGAATCGCGGAATGATCCAATCTTCCCGAAAAGATGTCGGGCCTTCGAAGGTCATGTAGACGACCGGATGGTCCTGATAGTTTTCACCCACGCCCTCGAGCGCCTTGACGACCCGGACGCCCAACCGCTCGAGCTCTTTCAGGGGACCAAGGCCCGAGAGCATCATGATCTGCGGCGTGTGATAGACGCCCGCGCAAAGCGCCACCTGATCGCCGCTCACCGTGTGCAACTGGCCATTCTTCTCGTAATGGACCTCGTCGACTCGATTCCCGGAAATCCTTAACGGCATAACCTGGGCGTCAGAGATAATGGTCAGGTTGGATCGACCACGCGCCAGATTGAGATAGGCGACTACGGTTGATTGTCGCTTGCCATCCTTGATGTTGTAAGGGGAGGCGCAGACTCCACTGGGATCGGGAATGTTAAGGTCCGGGCAAAGCTCAAGCCCCATGCTCACGGCTCTGTCGATGAAGGCTTTGACCGGCGCGGACATAGGCATGCCGAACGTGAAAGGCCGCTTGACGTAAAGCGGGCCGTTCGAGCCGTGGAGCGGGTCGTCGGGATAGTCCTGATCCGACTCGATCCTCTTCATGACGGGAAGACACGTCTTATAAGACCAATCCGGATTTCCCTGCTCGACCCATGAATTCAAATCGGCGCGCAGTGGACGCAGCACTGACATCACGTTGACCGACGAGCCTCCGCCCATGATTCTTCCTGCCAGCGCGTAATACGTGCTTCCATCGACGCTGCGCTTCGTCGGATACATCGCGACATACGGAGACTCCAAAAGAAGCCGGGTCTGCATCGCTGCGTTCGCGACGATTTCCGGGATCGGCTGCGGATCCGGGCCCGCTTCCAATAGGAGCACCCTTCGCGTCGGATCTTCGGAGAGCCGAGCGGCGGCGGCGCAGCCCGCCGAGCCTCCTCCGATGATAATGACGTCGTAACGATCTGCCATGATCTACTGTTGCTTACTTCTTGGCTGCTCTGCCCTCGAGCTGCTTGCGGAGTCGTTCGGCAAAATCTTCCAGCATCAGCGAAGCCGTCGCGCGAACAATCATGTCCCCCAAGATCGCGAGCCTCCCTTGAATCTGAACGTCGGCGCGATACTCCAATTGGGTATGATTCTTAAGAGGTTCTCGCATATTAATGGTCACGTCCGCATTCATTCGGCTGCCGGTCACCGAATCTGTCCCTTCGGTTCGGACCACGAGCTCGTCCGGCGGCTTGCTATCGACAATGGTGGCCCGGAAAGAAAATTGACCCGAAATGGGACCGACGCTCGCCGCAATGATTCCATCGAAAGTTCGCTCGTCGATCTGCGTAACCTTCTCGAGTCCCGGCATGCATGAGGAGAAGCTCTTGATGTCGGTCAGAAAGTCCCACGCCTTTTGCGCCGGAGCTCGAACATCGATTTTTCCTTCGAAGACCATGCGCATGGCTCTAGCATCAAATTCAGCTTCTTGTCAATTTTGCCGTAGAGCCACTATGCACGAGTTGAAGCCGAAGCTGTGAAAAGGTAAAGCTTAGGGAAATGATTTCGGCGGCGCCTTCTTTGGAGGAGTTCATCCATTCGTCGTCTCGAGCGCTCGTCATCGGCGTCGGCGGAGGAGGGGATGTCGTCGGCGCGCTCGCGACCGCGCGTTTTCTCGAATTCTGCGGGCTCAAATTCCACCTCGGCGGTCTCTCGTGGGAGCGCTCGGTCTACGATCCCGTTCCCGGGCCGCGCCGGCTGGACGAAGTCATTGACGTTCGTCCGATTCATCGCTACGCCTGGCTCGCAAACGCCGAGAGCAAAACCAGCACCGGTGTCTATTTCGCCGAGTCGAGAATGGCAGAATTTCGCGGCGAAGAAGTGCTGCTCATCGACATCAACGGTGGCGTGCAAGGGGTGGTCGAAGGTTTGCAAGCGGCGCTCGAGGAATTTAAGGCCGATCTCCTCGTCGGCGTGGACGTCGGCGGCGATTCCCTCGCGCAGGGCGGAGAGCCGGGCTTGCGCAGCCCGCTCGCGGACTCGATTATGCTCGCTGCCTATAAAAAGCTCGAAGAGCTTGGACAACGCACTTTGTGGGGAGTCTTCGGTTACGGAAGCGACGGCGAGATGACCGTCGAAGAGATCGAGAGCGCTCTCAACCGAGCTGCCAGAGCGGGCGGGCTTTTCGGCGCTTGGGCTTTAACGAAAAAGAGCGCTTCCGAACTCGAGAGCGTGATCCAAAAAGTTCCGACCGAAGCGAGCGCCATACCCGCGCAGTGCTTCCGGGGCGCGTGGGGAGAAACAAAAATTCGCCAGGACCAGAGGAGCGTGAAGCTCACGCCTCTCACGACGCTCACTTTCTTCCTTTCGCCGACGATCATCTTCGATACGCTTTCTCGCCCGGCCCAGGCCGTGAGAGAAAGCTCCTCACTCGAGGAGGCGAATCAAGCCTTGCACGCCATCGGCCTCAAAACCGAGCTCGATCTTGAGCGCGAGAAATATGAGGCGGGGGCAGGCCGTTGAAAACGGCCCATTTGCTTCTTCAGCTTGTGTGAAATCCGTTCATGCTTCGACTAAGCCTGTCCTGAGCAAAGTCGAAGGGCTCAGCACGAACGGTCATAATTGTATCCGGTAATCCTGAGCCGATTGCCCTGAGCATTGTCGAAGGGTGCGCTCAATCGCCCCGGGTTGGGTCGTGCTCGTGCCTGGAAAAATCTGTGCTCGTGATCGTGAAAAAGAACGAACACGAAACGCAAGAGGGTCACTTCGGAGTTCCACGAACACGAATGATGTTCATCTTTCGTCCTTTTAGTCGTCTCGATGCTTAAGCACGTTAACCGCGATGTACTAGTAATCATGGCCTCGCGCGGGGTGAGGGCGTTTGCTTTCTCCTATTTGAGCGTGGTCTTTGCCATCTATCTCAACCAGCTCGGCTATTCGACGGTCACAATCGGATTGGTCGTGTCCACCGCTTACGCCAGCAGCGCGATTCTCACCGCCTTGTGGGGCTATCTTTCGGATCGCTACGGCCGCAGGAGAATTCTCATGCTCTTGGCTGCTCTTACGATCGTCTCCAATGTCATCTATATCTTCTTCAGCCAACTCTTCTTCATTCTTTTGGCGGTGATCATTGCAAACGTCGGCGCGGGCGGATCGGGAGGCGGAGGGCAGGGTGGTGGGCCCTTCAATCCAGTAGAGCAAGCGCTTCTGGCAGAAAAGTGCAAGCCCGAAGAAAGGAACCGGATCTTCGCGACAAACGCTTTCGTCGGATCGGTGATGGGATCCCTGGGGGCTCTCGTGAGCGGCTTACCGCAATATCTGCAAGAGAGCCGGGGCTGGCAGCCGGTATTATCCTACAAGCCGTTGTTCGCCCTGACTATCCTTTTCAGCGTTGCGCTCATTTTCGCTTATTCACGAATCAGCGAACAGCATGTTCCACAGCAGCGGGAAACAAAAATTTCAAAAAAGGCTGGTGTTTTCGTGACCAAACTGTCACTGCTCGGCATGGTGGACAACCTGGGAGCAGGAATGGTTGGTCCTCTAGTCTCCTACTGGTTTTTTCTCCGCTTCGGCGTCGAGCTCAAAGCGCTCGGGTTCATGTTCTTTCTGTCTTATTTTTTTGCCGCCCTCTCTTTTTTGCTAGCACCTGTTATCGCGCGCCATATTGGAGTGGTGAGGACCATGGCTTTTTCCCACGGCGCGGCCTCGCTGCTTTATCTTTTCCTACCGCTGGCGCCTACCTTTGTCGTGGGGGGGGCGATGCTCGTCGTCCGTTCTTTGCTGGCCTATATGGACAACCCCCTGAGAAGCTCCTTTATCATGGGGATGGTGAGGGCGGAGGAGAGGGGTTCCGCGGCCGGGATTACAACTCTTTCCCGGCATGTTCCCATGGCGATTAGCCCGACTCTGTCGGCTTATGTGATGCAGGCATTTTCTCTAAGCGTGCCCATGGTGCTCGGCGGCGCACTTCAGCTGATTCATGATATTTCCTTTTATTTTCTTTTCCGCGGAGTGAAGCCGCCGGAAGAAATCAAGGTTGCAGGGATTAAGAGTTGAAGGATTAAATGCAAAGGGCAAAATGCAAAATGGAAAATTAAGGCTAAACAATTTGACTTTTGCACTTTGCAATTTTCATTTTGCAATGCGCTGACGGCGACGGAGACAAGACAATGGGATACTTTCATCAGATCGTGGAAGACAGGATCCTTGAAGCGCAGAAGGCCGGCGCATTCGACAACCTGCCAGGCAAGGGGAAGCCTTTGGAGTTGGAGGACCAAAGCTGGGTGCCGGAGGATCTCCGGGTCGCTTATCACGTCCTCAAGAACGCTCATGTGCTGCCCCCGGAGGCCGAACTATTGAAAGAGATCCATACCCTTGAGGATCTTCTCCGATATATAGAGGAAGGGGAGGAGCGCAGAGCGCTGTCGAAAAGCATCCAGTGGAAGGTGGTTCGCCTCGATCTCCTAAAGAAGCGTTCCATGCCGATGGAAACCGTTCGTTACTATGGCAGAAAACTGGTTCGGAAGTTTTATCCCAAATAGTCGGGCTCTCCCGGTCAGTGCTAACAGCTTTAAAACATTCAATTTTAACGTTCAATAGGCTGAAAAAGATGGACTTCCACTTTTATCTCGCAGCTACTTGACAAGGGTTTTCCCCTCTGATATTGGTCAGACCAGCAGACAGCTAGGCCGCTTATCATGCTCAAAGCCATCAAGAAAACCCGCATCTACGAGGAAGTGGTCAGCCAGATCCACGACCTTATCCGCGAGGGAAAGTTCAAGGCGGGAGATCAGTTGCCGTCGGAAAGAGAGCTGGCTGAGACTTTCAAGGTAAGCCGCACCTCCGTGCGCGAGGCCCTGCGCACGTTAGAGACCAAAAGACTGATCGTCAGCCGGACCGGTGCAGGAAACTTTGTCGCCGAGTTGCCGGTGGAATCCCTGGTTGCTCCTCTCGCCGCCCGCCTCATCGAGGAGAAAGCCGCGTTGGCGGATATCTTCGAGATGCGCGAGCTCATCGAGCCCCAGATCGCCTCGTTGGCCGCTGAGCGGGCGACAGAGAAGGACATAGAGCAGCTGAAAAGAATTCTGGATAAGCAGAGAGAGGCGGTCAGTCGAGGAGAGACCGGGGTGGAAGCTGACGCACAGTTCCATTTTGCTATCGGTCGGGCGACCCAGAACCAGGCGCTTGAGAAGCTCGTTTCGGGATTGATGGAGATCCTGAGCCACAGCCGGGAAGAGTCCTTGCAAACACCGGGACGCAGCCGGGCTTCCATCGAATCCCACCAGAGGATCTTGGCCGCTATTGAGGAGCATGATACCGAGGGGGCGCGCAAGGCGATGCTGCGCCACGTCGAGGAAGTAGAAGAGAATGTTTTTCCAGCAACCAAGAAGGCGCTTTCGGCAGATATTGCGAAGGAGCCTTTGGAGGAGAGTACGGTCGCATGAGAATCCTTCGCCCCGCCGGGCGAACTAAAAATAGGCCAAATGGAGGAAAATCATGATTAAGCGCGTAGAGGTCAATTATCGAGGCATCTTTCAGAAGAACCTGGGCAAAAAGATCGGCAGCGATATCGTCATGATCGCGAGCCGCATGGGCCAGAAAGCGTTTTCCAACAGCCGCTACAGCGATTCGCCGGAAAGAAACGGGATCCCCTGTAAATATTTCGCTTTTGTTTCTCCGGATCTGCCCGAGGAAGAGCTGGAAGCCGAATGCGGCGCCAAGCTCGAGATCGACGAGGCGAACATCTCGGTCGTGCTCGACGACACGATGTGCAAGGGCGTCGAGCCCTGGGGTTGGCACGGCGTGCGGCCGATCAACGAGAGGGTGGTCAAGGACGGCTGTCTGCTCGTGGTCTCCAAGAAAAAGCCGGAAGAACTGCTCAAATTCATCGGCAAGAAGCCGTATAATTACCGCATAGCGATCCTCGATGGAGACGCGAGTCTCGCCGGCCTCTGGGTCAACAAGGACGATATGACCCACGAGCGGATCCTGGGCGGCATCGCCGCTATCGATCCGGCCGTAATCAGCATCGAGGCGGTGGAAGCCTATCTGATGGACAAGACCAAGCAGAAACACCGGGCCGAAGCCGCGCGGGCGGCCTACGAGTCGCTCAGGCAGGAAGCTAAACCTCCCAGAGTAAAGACCGTGACTCCCAACGAAGGAATCGACTGGCCGCATGAAAAACCCGTGCTGCCCAAGTGGTTCGAGATGCAAGAAGGCGCCGTGGTTCCGGCGGTGAAGCGCGGCTTCGAGATGGGCCCGAAGGGACAATCGAGAAATGCCATGTTCAAGCGCGGCACCACAAGACGCAGAGACCCGCAGTCAGGTTCGATCTCTGCACCAAGTGCACGCTTTGCTGGGTTGAGTGCCCGGACGAGTGCTTCGATCCGACCACGGACGGATACTACGATATCGAGTACCAGTATTGCGTCGGCTGCGGCAAATGCGCTGAGGTCTGCCCGGTGAAAGAGTGCATCGTGATGGTCGACGAGCTGCAATTTGAGGACGACCACAGCCCGTGGGAGCATTGGAAGAAGGACTCGAAAGAGTACATCACGTGGGTCGAAGGGAAGAAAGGTAAAGAGCGCGTTTCCTATCCCCAAGTCACCGGAAAGGGCATAACGGTCACTCAGGGAGAAGTGATGCCCGAGGGAAAGATCGTACCCGTCAGAAAGACGGAGGAGGTGGGAGCATGAGTGTCGCAGTCGCAACAGCGAAATCGGATCAATCAGGTGTCTATGAGCGAGAAGACCTTTTAAACGGCTGCCAGGCCGTCGCGCACGGTGTGCGCCTGGCGGACGTGGATGTGATCGCTGCTTATCCGATCCGTCCCTATACGGAGGTGATGGACGCGCTCTCGAAATTGATCGCCGACGGTCAATTCGACGCCGAGTACATCATCGCCGACAGCGAGCACTCGCAGTTCGAGATCGTCAAGCACGCCAGCTCGGTGAACGCGCGCGCCTTCGGCGGATCGAGCGGCACG
>DASYRN010000024.1:0-36074 GCA_036004365.1 Binatia bacterium | reverse complement strand
CGGTCGGTCACGGTGCACGTATTGATAATGTAAAAATCAGCCTGCTCCTCAAAAGCTACCAGGGAATGATGCTCGTCCTGTAGGCGAGCTTGAATCACCGCAGAATCGTATTGATTGATCTTACAGCCGAGTGTGGTTATGGCAACTCGCATAAAATAGCTGTCAGCAATCAGCCATCAGCATTCAGTCGAGATTCCTAGCTTACCGCTGACGGCTTCTTTGCTGATTGCTTTTTCTTTTATAAGCGCCGGAGAAGCGAGATGTCAATGCGAACAGATACAAGCCGTGTAGCGGTAACGTGGGCGATTCTGCAAGTTTACGACGCACGATACCGGCCCGACCAATAAGTCGAGGCGGGCTTTGGCGCAGAAGATGCAGAGCAGGGATTAAAGGACCTGGAGGAAATAAAGTCCCTGGTGAAGAGCGTTTTGGTCTTTTAAAGCCTCGCACCCTTGACTCTTTTGCCGGAACAAGTCTTCCTGCTGCTGATCGAGGCGACCTTGATTATTGCCGGCCTCGGTTTTTTGATTCGTGGGTGAGAAGACTAAAGGGTTTACTCTGTGGCTATCAGTGGCTGTCGGTTCCGAATTTTTGCCGCTTTCGCCCGTCTATAGATCCCCGCCCGCAAGAGATCCAGCGGTGAAAGAGATTACCTTCGATCCATCCTACAGCCAGCTTATTTAAAAGCCTCCGGACCACGCACTTATCGGATACTTTCCCATTCCAGACGCCGACCCGAGTCGGCTCGACCCCTTTGGGAGGTCAGTTGAGGCCCTCAAGGGGCCCTATCACTTCCTCAGCTGCTGCGATCTTGCGGAGTTCCTCGCTCGTCCACGTGGCCATCGGCGATCTCCCTACTTCGCGCTCTTCCACTGATCGACCGTCCACACGAAGTCCTGCTGCGCCCTTAGACTTGTGGCAGGCAAAGCGGCGATCGAGGCTCTCGTTAAGATTCACCGACTGGTCGGCATTCAACGCCTAGTATTCCCATTCCCCGTTGCGCTTCTCCGGCGGGTACTGGGCGCCCCAGCCCGATCGCCTCTGAGCCCAATCATTCGCGCGGTTCGAAGCGCCCGAGGAACGAGCACCAGGTGGGACTCGAACCTTCCGTTCTAAGGCAAAGCACCGGGGGTTCGGTTCTCCGACGGAAGGTGGTCTCGAGGGCGCTAGTGGGTGGTTTTGAGGAATAGCTCACGAAGGTGGGAGGGCGAGTGCGGCGAGATCCGCCGCCTGTCGGGCCTGGAGGAGTTCGAGCCGCGCACGGGCGAGCCCGCCCTCGGCCTGGAGGGAGCGGCGCCAGGTCGCCCGTCCCGTGATCGAACTTGATCCGCTCAAGGAGCTCGAGTTTGACGGCACGGGCGACGGCCACCTCGCGGACCTGGAACCGCTCAAGCGTCAGGTCAAGCAGCAGTGCGTCTTCTCCGGCCGTGGCGCAGACAGACACGTGGGTTTCGGTCCACGTTCAGACGTTGGATCCGCCTGGCGGGACACGGAGGCCGACATCGGGAAGTCGAGGAGGAACGACGGCGCAGGACCAGTAGATCTCGTCAGGCCGTCCAAACCCCAAAGGGAACCCGTACTCCCAGTCATTGATGATCTGGTCAGACATCGTGCCGCGCCACCAGAGGCGAAGGTTTCCATCCACCTTCGTCGCGAGGAGCATTTCGAGCGGTGTGGGATCACTTTCCTTCGAATCGGCGCTCAAGGTGACGCTTTTCGACGGCACGACCCAGGAAACGTTGAAGCCACTGCCGCCCGGTGGAACCGAGGTGTAAGACTCGTATCGTCCGAAATCCGTCATGAAGCGAGCCTGCGGCTCGGGGAACAAGTAGGGATTGGCAATCAGCTCCCAGCGCCAGGTGGCTGCCAAGTCAACTCGCAGCTGACTGCTAGATCCATTCTGCGGACCGGAACTGCTCCACGACCAAATCTGCCAGTTGATGAAGAAGCTGTACCACAGCACCTTCCCGGGCGGAGGCGCGTCAATGGTGTACGTCTGCCCCCACCAGTGGAACTGCGAGTTGTACACTTGCTGACCTTGCGTGCGCGCGACGCCTGACAGCACGACGGCCGATCCTTGATATGGCTGACTGTTCGTCAGCAACTTCGTGAGCGAGGCGCTCGTCGCGTGCGCCGGGTCGAGCCGATCCAACGGCCGTCGTGGTTGCGAGCGCCCGGATCGTCGTTGACGAGCCCTAGCCATGCCACATCCCTCCCGCCGAAACGGAGTCCGCCCTAGAACGCCGTGCTCTGTACGAGGCTCTTCTCAACTCTCGATCCCTCTTACAGCCAGCTCATTTAAAAGCTTCCGTACCACGACCGGGGCAAATGTCCATCCCTGCCCTAAAACCGCCCTCCAACTTGACCTAAGACCACTTATCGGATACTTAGTCAGCTCGACCCCTTTGGACGGTCAGTTGAGGCCCTCAAGGGGCCCGTCGGTGCAGGGGGAAAATCCAGTGGTTCGAGCTTGGAGTCAAAAAGCAACTTCCTATCACTATCACTTCACTTCTAGGCACGGATGGCCCGCTCGATCCATCCTCCCCCCAGAACCTGATCGCCTCGGTAGAAGACCGCTGCTTGGCCCGGAGTAACGGACGGGAAAGGCTCTGGGAAATTCACCTCACAATGCTCATTGCCATGAACACGCACCACACACGGAACCGATGGCGATCTATAGCGGACCTGAACTTCCGCTGAGATCTCTGCCTCTTCCGGCGGCTCAATCCAGTTGACGGAGTGAGCCACGAGTCCCTGACAACTCAATTCCTCCTTTGCTCCAACAACCACCCTCTTTGTAGCTTCGTCGATCTCAAGGACGTAGAGAGGATGAGGAGAAGATATTCCCAATCCTTTCCGCTGACCGATAGTCAAGCGGTGGACGCCGTCATGCCGTCCCAGAACCTTTCCGGAACGGTCGACAATCTCTCCGCCCTGAAGATCGTCCGGATCGGCCAGAGACTCCACGAAGGATCGATAATCCCCGAAGCAAACATCCTGGCTCTCCGCCCTATCCGCAACCGGCAAACCCAGGCGGCGGGCCAGACATCGCACTTCGGCCTTTTCCGTATCGCCGAGAGGAAAGAGCGCGTGGGCCAACTGATCCTGTGAAAGCGCAAACAGAAAGTACGATTGATCTTTGTTTCGATCGGCACCCCGCGCGAGCGAAGCGCGTCCGGTGGCCGGGTCGCGCCTGAGGCGGGCGTAGTGCCCCGTCGCGACATACTCGGCGCCGCGAG
Source organism: Binatia bacterium (assembly GCA_036004365.1). Taxonomy (GTDB): domain Bacteria; phylum Desulfobacterota; class Binatia; order UBA9968; family UBA9968; genus DP-36. Next base: position 32,835 of record DASYRN010000024.1, on the reverse strand, counting down.
CCTTGGCCCAGTCAAGCAATACACCCAGCTTGAAGTCACGGTTGCACGCGACGCAAGGGTTTGGGGTACGCCCTGCGAGATAGCTGCCGACGAACGGCCGTACCACGGATTGCGTGAACTCAGAGCGCGCGTCGATGAGCGCGTGCGGAATTCCAAGATGAGCCGCGACAGTCGCCGCTCCCCGATGATCCGAGCAGCTCCGCGGCTCTTGGCGCTGGCCCTCCCACAAACGGAGCGAGACCCCTTCGACGTCATAGCCTTGCTCCAGTAGGAGCCCCGCCGCGACTGAGCTATCGACTCCGCCGCTCATCGCGACGACCACTTTTATCTTCTTAGCCATACACGAACAAATGATGTGGTTTCGAGTTTCGGATTTCTAGTTTAGATCAACAACAGCCAAGACCCAAAAGCCTCGGAACTATCTATTCGCTTCCCAAATTTTGAGCAGGTCTTTGACCTTCCGCAGAACCTCATTGTCCTCCGCCTGCCGCTCCTCAAGTCCACCCTGGCGCGCGCTTAGATCGTTGACCCGCTTTTCGAGCTTTTGGATGTAATCGACCAAAGTGCCGATCACTTTGGCCACGGGGTCAGGCAGGCGGTGGTGCTCCAAGTCGATCACGGGCGCCGCGTCGCGGTCCACTCCCTCCGCCTTGACGACTCTACCGGGAATGCCCACGACCGTGGAATTGGGCGGGACATCGGTGAGGACGACCGAGCCCGAGCCGATCTTGCTGTTCCGGCCGATCGTCACCGGACCGAGAACGGTCGCGTCGACACCGACGAGCACCCAGTCCTCAACCGTGGGATGTCTCTTTTCCTTCCTGAGACTCGTGCCGCCCAAGGTCACACCCTGATAGATCGTCACATCATTGGCGATCTCGGCAGTCTCGCCAATGACTACTCCCATGCCGTGGTCGATGAAAAAACGGCGTCCGATTTTCGCGCCTGGATGAATTTCGATTCCGGTCAGAAACCGCCCAATGTGGCTAACAAAGCGCCCTAGGCCCTTGAACCCTTTATCCCATAGGAAATGGGAGACGCGGTAAAAGAAAAGCGCATGGAAGCCCGGATAGGTGAAAATGATCTCCCAGATATTCCGTGCGGCCGGGTCACGCTCAAACACGACCCGGATGTCTTCTTTAAGAGTGCTCCACATCGAGTTCTATTAAAAAACGTAAGGCGCAAGGGGACGACACCTCACGCCTCACGCCTCACGTCTGACCCTTCCCCTTACGCCTTACCTACTTACTGCCTGGAATCTTTATACAATTTATAGTCGATGCTATCCACAAGGGCCTGCCAGCTAGCTTCAATCACGTTATGGGAGACACCCACGGTGCCCCAGCGATCTTTTTTGTCTCCCGATTCGATCAAGACCCTAACTGAAGCGCCGGTTCCTTCTCCCGAAGAGAGGACCCGGACCTTATAATCCAGCAGTTGCACCTCTTTCAGTGAAGGGTAGAACTTCGTCAAGGCTTTTCGTAGTGCCTCGTCCAAGGCGTTGACCGGCCCGTTGCCCATGGCTGCTGCATGCTCCATCGTTCCATCGACTTCGACCATAATGGTCGCTTCCGAGATCGGAGGCTCGCCTTCCTTTCTCTTCTCATCGATGGCTCTAAAGCCCACCAGACGGAAGTTCTTTTTCTTCCTCCCCAAGGCCTCCTGAATCAAGAGCTCGAATGATGCTTCAGCAGCCTCGAACTCGTATCCCTGATTCTCCAGATCCTTGATCCGGCGCAAAATCTCCTGGACCGCGTGATCATCGCTCTTAAGCTCGATGCCATACTCCCTCGCCTTGTAGACGATGTTGCTCCGGCCGGCCAAGTCAGAGACCAAAACTCTCTGCCGATTCCCCACGAGCTCCGGATCGATATGCTCATAGGTTTCGCGGTTCTTGAGAATCCCTGCTACATGCATCCCGCCCTTGTGCGCGAACGCGCTGTCCCCCACGTAGGGCTGGTGCTTGTTCGGGTGGATATTAGCAAGCTCATACAAAAAGTGGGACACCTCGCGCAGCTTCTTGAGCTGTGCGGGCTCGACGCACTTTTTTCCCATCTTGAGTTGCAGGTCGGCAATGACCGAACAAAGATTAAGATTGCCGCAGCGCTCGCCGAACCCGTTGATCGTCCCTTGAACCTGCCGCACCCCCATCTCTACAGCAGCCAAGGTATTGGCTACAGCCAGCTCCCCATCATTATGGCAGTGAATGCCCAAGGGTTTGGAGATCAAATTTTTCAGTCGGGTGATGGCTTCGGTGATATCGCTGGGAAGCCGGCCGCCATTGGTATCGCACAACACGATCCAGTCGGCGCCGCCTTCTTGCGCCGCCTCGAGGCACTCCAAAGCGTACTCAGGGTTCGAGCGATAACCGTCAAAAAAGTGTTCCGCATCGAAAATCACCTCATCCACTCGCCCCTTCATGAAGGCGATCGAGTCGGCTATGATCTCCAGATTCGCCTTCTTGCTGATTCTCAAATCATCGCGCACGTGGAGATCCCACGTCTTCCCAACAAGAGTCACGACCGGCGTATCCGCGTCGAGCAGCATCTTTAGGCTGAGGTCCTGAGACGGGTTAGAGGACGGCTTGCGGGTCATCCCGAAGGCGGCAACCTTGGTTCGCTTCAGTTTGAGCTTCTTTACCGCCTTAAAGAACTCCTGATCCCTCGGATTGGAACCGGGGAACCCTCCCTCCACGTAATCCAGCCCCAGCTCCTCGAGCTTTTCGGCAATCCTGAGTTTGTCCTCCAAGGTGAACGAGATATCCTCAGCCTGACAACCGTCCCTCAAAGTCGTGTCATAAATCAAAACGTCTTTCATAGATTTCCCTGATTCTCGATAAAGGTATCGTGCAACGTCCGAACAGCGAGTTCGGTGTATTTTTCGTCGATAACCACAGATATCTTAATCTCAGAGGTCGATATCATTTCTATATTGATTCCCTCGCGCGAAAGCACCTGAAACATCTTGGCGGCCACGCCCGCATGGGTCCGCATCCCGACTCCGACAATCGAAACCTTGGCGATGTTGGGATCGACCCTCACACCCCTAGCTTGAATCGAAGGCGCTGTCTTTTCCACAATGGAAACCGCCTTCTTATAATCCGCCTTTGGAACTGTAAAAGTCAAATCCGTGGTCCCGTCCTCGCTGGCGTTCTGAATGATCATATCCACCACGATGTTCGCTTCGGCAATCGGGCCAAAGATCTGGGCCGCAAGTCCCGGACGGTCAGGCACCTTCACTATCGTGATCTTCGCCTCATTCTTGTCATAAGTCACGCCGGAAACCAAAACAGAATCCATAGTCTGATCCTCCTCAACCAACCATGTCCCTTGAGCCTCGGAAAAACTCGAGCGGACGTGAACAGGCACGGAAAATTTCATGGCGACTTCCACGGAACGTATCTGGAGTACTTTGGCACCGGTGCTGGCCATCTCGATCATCTCTTCGTGAGAAATTCGATCCAATTTTCTGGCCGCAGCACAGACACTAGGATCGGTAGTGAAGACTCCCTCGACGTCCGTGTAGATTTCGCAAACGCTTGCATCCAGCGCGGCCGCTATCGCCACCGCGGTCGTGTCCGATCCCCCTCTACCCAAGGTCGTGATATTGTCTCGCTCGTCCACCCCCTGGAATCCTGCCACCACAACGATTTCGCCATCCCTCAAAGCCTGAGTGATCCTCTTGGAGTCGATGCTCTTGATTCTCGCCCTTCCGTAAGAGCTATCGGTCTCGATGCGCACCTGATAGCCCAAGAAAGAGCGCGACGGCTGCCCCAGCCCTTTGAGGGCAAGGGTCAACAGGGAAGTGGAAACCTGCTCTCCAGAGGCCAATAAAACATCGCATTCCCTTTCATCCGGCGCCGGGGAAATCTCGTGCGCGAGTCCCAGCAATCTATTGGTCTCCCCGGCCATGGCCGAGACCACAACCACAACTTCGTTCCCCGCCTGCTTGGTGGCGATAACCCTCTGGGCGACCTCTTTGACTCGCTCTACGCTTCCCACCGAGGTACCACCATACTTCTGGACGATCAGCGCCATCTCTTCTCCCAAGCCATCAGCTATCGACTTTCAGCTTTCAGCTTGTTGCTGACGGCTGACAGCTGAGGGCTTCTCAATTTTTCCACTATCTCTTCGTACCTCGCGCCATGAGCGGCGAAGGTCAACTTCCTTTTGTTTCCCTTGCCATGTTCAAATTCGATATTCAGATACTCTTCAACCTCTCCCGCTGGCAGATGATCGAACCATTCGATCAAGCACACCCCGTCCGAAAAAAAGTACTCTCGAAGGCCCAGCTCTTCCATATCACGTTGATTGCCGAGCCGGTAAAGATCGATGTGATAAATGGGCAGCCGGCCATGGTATTCATTGATCAGCGTGAAAGTAGGGCTCCGTATCCATGCCTCTTCGCCTACGTCCAAACCCTCTGCAACGCCCCTAACAAAACAGGTCTTTCCGCTCCCCAACTCCCCGATAAGGCCGATGATCTCACCGCTGGTTACTAACCGGCCAAGTTTCTTTCCCCAGCTCCGAGTCTGAGCCGCGGAGCGGGAGAGGACAGTGAAGGAGGAAGAATGGGAGACGAAGGATGAATTTTCCGCTTTCATTTTTCCGCTTTCGTCCCTGCTTCTTTTAGCTGTTTCATGCCTTCCGGAAGCCCGTCAATAATATCCGAGGCTATCATCCCGATCTCTCCCTTTTTCCTCGCCACCTGATCACCGACAAAACCGTGGAGATAAACACCCAGTTTTAGCGCATCCTCAGCTCTAAAGCCTTGAGCGAGAAATCCCGCCAGCATGCCAGCAAGGACATCGCCGGTTCCGCCGCTCGCCATTCCCGGATTTCCGGTCGGATTGATGACGACCCTTCCGTCTTGGGTAGCGACGACAGTTCTAGCCCCCTTGAGCACGACATAACAGTTATGCTCAAGGGCAAAGGAACGAGCGACGCCGACACGGTTCCGGTTCACCGAAGCGGTATCGGAACCCATAAGCCGGGCCATCTCCCCCGGATGCGGCGTAAGGACCGGCGGGGTCTTGGCGCCGCGCAGGCGCTCCACCTCTCCGGCGAGGTTATTTAGCCCGTCGGCGTCTATCACCCAAGGAATCCCAAGGTTTCTCAGAAGCCATCTAAGGGCGCTGCGCGCGGAATCCTTGACGCCGATTCCCGGACCAAAAAGAAACGCGCTTTTCCGGTCAAGGATCCGATGCCAGCCTTCATCGTTCAACGGCTCCGGCTCCTCGTCCGAGTTGTCTTTCAAAGGCTCGGTCATGACTTCCACGAGGGAACTGGCAAAAATATCATTCAGAGAACGCGGCGCCGCCAAAGTCACCAACCCCGTTCCTACTCGCATCGCTGCACGCGAACTCAGGATGGCCGCGCCTGTTTTCCCTCTGGAGCCCGCCATCACTAACAGATGACCGTATGTTCCCTTATGCGTGTCGGGTTCCCTCGAAGGAATAAGCCCACGAACGTCCTCTTCCTCCAAAAGCTCCGTTTTGGGTCTTACCTCCTCAACCGCCTTCGGGTGGATACCGATGTCTGCCACGACGAGTTGCCCGACATAAAGGAGCCCGGGGTAGATAACCTGTCCCAGTTTAGGATAACCCATGGCAACGGTCATTTCTGCTTTGACTGCTGTCCCAAGCGGCCTTCCGCTGTCCGCTTCCAGACCCGAAGGGATATCGACGGCCACAATCGGGAGGCCAGAGGAGTTGATCAGGTCTATCGCTCGCGCGTAAATCCCGCGAACTTCTTGCTTGAGCCCGGTTCCTAAGATCGCATCCACCACCAATCTCTTTGCTTGCAACCGCTGACTCAGCAGATCCGTAAAGTTTTCTGGCGCTTCAAAAATCCTGCCTTTCGCCTTGAGGTAAGCTTCCAGCTTAGCGGCAGCATCGCGCGAGAGGTCTTCTTTGCGGGCAAGGAGGACAACCTCGCAAGGTATCTTTTTTTTTTTGAGATGGTGCGCAATCACGAATCCGTCGCCTCCGTTGTTCCCCTTGCCCGCGACCACAAGAACCCCGCCTTTGGCAATCTTGCCGAAGCGATCCAGTATGGCCCTGGCCGTTGCTTCTCCCGCACGCTCCATCAAAGCTAAACTCGAAACACCGTATTTCTCAATCGTGAGGCGGTCGAGCTCGCGCATCTCCTCTGCAGTAACAACAATCATAGGTTCAAGCCGTTTACGTCGTTCCAGCCATTCAACGTTGAACGATTTGAACTTTTTGAACGTTTTGAACGTCAGCCATGCTCCCTCGCGTTTATAAGCAACTGTTTCATTTGTCTCACCGCCTGTTCCATGCCGACCATAATCGCCCGTCCGACGATGCTGTGGCCAATATTGAGCTCCACGATCTCGGAGATTCGAGCTATGGGAACTACGTTCTCGTAATTCAGTCCGTGGCCCGCATGGACTTCCAAACCCAAACGATGGGCCCGCGCGGCTGCCTCAACCACCACCTGCAGTTCACTCTCTCGCCCAGCGACTGCATCACAGTAGCGCCCGGTATGAATCTCGACGCCGTAGGCGCCGACTTCTCTGCTTGTTTCGATATGATCTTTCCGCGGATCAACGAAAAGACTGACCCGAATTCCGGCATCCTGAAGTCGCTTGATCGCTTCCTCAATCTTCTTTCTATGAACGGCAACATCCAGCCCGCCCTCCGTGGTTAGCTCTTCCCGCCGCTCCGGGACAAAACAGGCATCCTCAGGGTGAAACTTTTCCGCCAAAGTTATCATTTCGGGAGTGACGGCCATCTCAAGGTTGAGCTTGGTCCCTATTCGTTCACGCAAAAGCTCGACGTCCCGCTCCTGAATATGGCGCCGATCCTCCCGCAAATGGACGGTGATCCCGTCCGCTCCTCCCCGCTCGGCCAGCAAAGCCGCGTCTGCGGGATCAGGAAGATCGGCTCCCCTGGCTTGCCGAACCGTGGCCACATGATCGATATTCACGCCCAACCTGATCATCGACGTTTCCTGTTTTTCCACGCCTCACGTCTAATGCTCATTTAACTCCTAGTTCCTTGCGGATCTCCTCCGCCACTTCAAGCGCCATCCCACGAATCTTTTCCTCATCTTCCCCTTCCAACATGACTCGAATGAGTGGCTCGGTCCCCGAAGGGCGAACCAAAATTCTTCCACGCTTTCCAAGCTTGCGCTCCACTGCGGCAACCTTTTGGCGCACCCCAGGCAGCCGAGAGATCTCCTTCTTCTCTTTGACTTTCACGTTGAGCAACACCTGCGGAAGCCTCGTCATGATTTTCTTCAGCTTGCCGAGCGGTTGGCTCTTCTCGACCATGATCGCAAGGAGTTGGAGAGAAGTGAGACAGCCGTCTCCCGTGGTGTTGTGATCCAAGAACACGATATGACCGGATTGCTCTCCACCCATGTTGTAGTCCTGCCGAAGCATCTCTTCGACCACATATCGGTCCCCTACGGGAGTCCGTAACACTTTCACTCCGAGTTCCTGCAACGCTAGGTCCAGTCCCAAGTTACTCATCACCGTCGCCACTACCGTATTCCCTCTAAGGAGATCTTTCTTCTGCAACTCCTTGGCGCAGATAGCCAAGACAAAATCTCCGTCCAGTACTTCTCCCGTTTCATCAATAAAGATTGCCCGGTCGCCGTCCCCGTCCAAAGTTATGGCGAGATCTGCCCCATGTTCGAGCAACGCCTTTCGGGCCGCTTCCGGATAGAGGGATCCACAATCCCGGTTGATATTTTCTCCGTCGGGATGAACCCCGATCGAGATGACGTCCGCCCCTAGTTCGGAAAGCACAGCGGGCGCCACCCGATAGGCCGCCCCGTGACCGCAGTCAACAACAATTTTAAGTCCTTCTAAAGTCAGATGACGCGGAAACGTATTCTTGAGAAAGACGATGTAGCGCCCGACCGCGTCGGAAATTCGAAACGCCTTGCCGATCTCGCTAGCCGTTACCCGGCTCCGCTCGGTCTCCTGCCGAAAGATCATCTCCTCCATCCGCGCTTCAACTTCGTCGGGCAGCTTAAAGCCATCGCCGGCGAAAAACTTTATCCCGTTATCCTGAAAGGGGTTATGCGACGCCGAGACCACCACGCCGGCATCCGCTCTCATGCTACGCGTCAAGAAGGCGACCCCGGGAGTGGGCAGCGGCCCTACAATAAGAACATCCGCGCCCATCGAGCAAATTCCGGAGGACAGGGCTGTTTCAAGCATGTAACCTGAAAGCCGCGTGTCCTTGCCGATGAGGACTTTATAGCGATGCCCGTCGCGCGATTTGGAGCCGGAAAGTCCCTTTCTCTGAATTCCGTTCATGGACCTATACGGCTCATGGAGCACGCCGGCTATGGCTCGTCCCAACTTCAAAGCCGTCTCCGACGTCATCGGTTCCAGATTGGCGACCCCTCTGATGCCATCGGTACCGAAAAGATGCCTTTTCCGATTTTTCTTTTTGGTTTCTGTCGTTGCCATCACTCGTAACCCCTCTGCCCGACTCCTCATGCAGCCGGACTGGAAATTTGCACCCTAAAGCGATCCGGTTTTTCCTCCAATACTTGGATCTCGGAAGGAAGACTCAAACTCAACTTGACCGTGTGATTCCCTGGCTGCAGACCCTTCAGATCGAGATACGCCTGATCCTCTCCGATCTGAAGTTGATCCAAAATCCGCTTGGGACCGGAGACAAGGAGGTAGACCGAACGAGGACTCACCGTGTACCGGCTAGAACTATTCTTCGCCTTCACTTCGACCCGAGCAAACTCTTTCGTTACGAACTCCTCTTCCAATGTGACTAGAACTGTAACCCGGTCGGGAGAGAACGATACATACTGACCGTCGAAAAAGAGGCGTACGTCCTTCTTAAATGGGCCGTCCTTGCCCTCAAGCTCTACAGGCACGGTATCCACCGAACCCATTCGGCTGATTTCTTCCGCAGGTCCCTGAACTCTGACAGTGGCGGGATTTGCCTCCGCTCGAGCAACCTTATAGCCAAAAGGAACTTTTCCTCCAAACCGAACCGTAACGGGAAGCATGCGCACGGCAACCCAGTCCAGCCGAAGATTAATGACCGAAGGCGTAACCCTCGTAACCCTCACCCCACGAGGTGGGCTAAAGGAGTCCGGGCCCAAACGGAAGGTAGAGTTCCCGGGCTGCGCTCCCTCCAGGTCCAAGGCGATCTTCAGAGAGCCCGCATCCACAGTCGAAAGCACGGCGGGAGGACCCATCAACCTTACCTCTACTTGCTCCGCACTTGGATTCAATACCATGACACTCGAAGGGATATTGCGAAACTCCACTGGAACTTGAAAGGGCCACTCCGCGGGCTTCTGGCCCACATTGACAAACAGCCAAAGCCCCAACGCAAAGGTAAGAGAAAAGATCTTCAGGCCCATCCTGCTGCTGAGCATGGAGATAAAGCGTTCCCAGACCTTCCTCATCCTGCAAAAATCCTCTCTAAAGAACTGCTCAATCGCGAACCATCGAGATCCGAGGTGATTTTTCCATTGACCACGAGCGATATCTTCCCCTGCTCTTCCGAGACAACGATCACGGCCGCATCAGTTTCCTCTGTCAGACCCACAGCCGCTCGATGCCGCGTGCCTATATCTTTGCTTAGGTTAGAATCCGTACTGAGGGGCAGAAAACACCTGCCCGCGGCGATCCTTCCCTTCTGGATCACAACCGCTCCATCATGGATCGGAGAGCGGGGAAGAAAGATGCTCTCCAGAATCTCTCGGCTTACGCGAGCGTCGAGGGGCGTTCCGACTTCTATGTATTCGTTGAGCCCAACTTCCCTTTCAAAGACAATCAGAGCTCCTATCCTCTGGCTCGCCAACGCCACCACAGCGTTTGTGATCTCCTCCAACACCTGCCTCCTCTCCATACGATCGGCACCGCCAAAAAGAGGCGCAGTCCCGAATTGAGTCAGGGCCCGGCGAATATCGCTCTGGAAAATCACGACGACGACCAGAATAATGGAAGCGAGGAAGTTATCGAGAACCCAATTTAGCGTAAAGAGTCCCAACATTTGCGACGCGACATAGGCTATGAGAACGACGACGAGTCCGGTGATCATCTGCATCGCGCGAGTGCCTCTGATCATGTTGATCAACCGATAGACCACGAACGCGATGATGCTGATGTCCAGGAGATCCTGCCACCGGAGATGCCTGAAGATCTCAAACACCTGTTGGCTCCTTAAGCTCCGACATCCCGAATCGGATGGCGTCGGCAATCCGAATCGCCCTGCGCGCTTCTCTTATATCGTGCATCCGAATGATCTTTGCACCGCCCAGCACTGCAGCCACGGCCGCCGCCAGACTTCCCTCCAGGCGATCTTCGGGCGCCGCGTCCAACAGCTTGCCGATGAACGTCTTGCGCGACGGGCCTACCAATAGCGGGTAGCCTAACGAGACAAGGGTCGGAAGCCCTCTCAACAAAGCCAGATTGTGCTCTAGCTCCTTGCCAAAACCTATCCCGGGATCAATGATCACGTGGTCTGGGTTCACGCCTGAATCCAAAGCGTGCTGTATTCGGCGCATCAGAAAATCCTTTACCTCTCGCGTAACATCTTCATAATGAGGTCTCTGTTGCATAGTTTGCGGGGTCCCCTGCATGTGCATCAACACTACGGGGACCTTTTCCTGCGCTACCAAAGGGCTCATCGCCGGGTCGAATCTCAAGGCGCTGATGTCGTTCACGATATCCGCCCCTTCGTTCAAGGCTGCTTGTGCGACCTCCGCCTTATAGGTGTCAATTGAAAGAGGAACGGAAAGAGCTCGACGCAACCCCCGAATAACTGGCAGGACCCTCTCTTTTTCCTCCTCAGTAGAGACGGGTCGCGCTCGAGGCCGCGTCGACTCTCCACCGACGTCAACGATATCCGCTCCGTCCCGCGCAAGCTCCAGCCCGCGCGAAGTCGCTATCGCCGGATCGATATATTTTCCTCCATCCGAAAAGGAATCCGGCGTCACATTGAGAACACCCATGAGCAGAGTGCGCCGGGTCATGTCGAGCTCGCCGTGGCGAGTCAAAAGAACCGAACGACTTAGAGGACTGGAAATGTCCGAATGTGCCATAACGATTTACCGGACTCCACCAACTTCGGATCGAGCATTCAGAAGGGACGATCGCAATCGCCCTATCATTACTCGATGACCCAGTCCGTGCTACTCCCCATGGTCGACTGCCCATCTCGGCAGCAGCCGAAAGTAACGATCTTCGCGTGAGGAGCCGGCCCTCACTTCTTAATGATGCTGCTTGAGTTGAGGGTTATTGCGGAGGGCTAGCAAATCCTTCGGAAGGTCAGTTTAAGCATGAGCCGCAACCGGCAGTGAGGAAAGCGGATCCCCGCCGTTCCCGCCACCAAACGCCTGGACTAGCGCGTCTATCTCGGGGCCATCCAAGGTCTCCTTCTCGAGAAGAGCCTCAGCAATCTTATGAAGGAGATGGAGATTGGTCCCGAGAATCTCTTTAGCCCGTTGATAACAGGCTAGTACGATACGTCTGACCTCGGCGTCAATCTCAACGGCCGTGCTCTCGGAGTAATCCTGCTGCTGGGTAAAATCCCTTCCCAAGAAGATCTGCTCTTCCTTTTTGCCAAAGGTCATGGGCCCGAGCTTTTCGCTCATTCCCCATTCACAGACCATTCGGTGGGCTAGCTCGGTCGCTTTCTCAATATCGTTGCCGGCGCCGGTCGTCAGGTTATTCAAGACCAGCTCTTCCGCCGCGCGCCCGCCAAAGAGGATCGTGAGATTGTTCAGTAGATACTCTTTGGGGTAGGTATGTTTCTCGTCGATGGGCAGCTGCTGAGTGAGCCCCAACGCCATGCCTCGAGGAATGATCGTGACTTTGTGAACCGGGTCGGTTCCCGGGATGAGCTTCGCCACCAGAGCATGTCCTCCCTCGTGATAGGCGGTGATGCGCTTTTCCTCATCGCTGATGATCATGCTCTTTCGTTCCGAGCCCATCATGACCTTGTCTTTGGCGAGCTCGAAGTCCTGCATATCCACCTTTTCTTTGTTGATCCGGGCCGCCAGAAGGGCCGCTTCGTTGACTAAATTCTCCAGGTCCGCGCCGGCAAATCCCGGGGTGCCGCGCGCGAGAATGCTGATGTCCACATCGGGAGCCAAAGGAACCTTTCGCGTATGGACTTGCAGAATACCTTCCCGACCTTTGACATCGGGCCGAGGCACAACCACCCTGCGGTCAAACCTGCCCGGCCGCAGCAATGCAGGATCCAAAACGTCGGGACGGTTGGTTGCCGCGATCAAAATAACGCCTTCATTGGCTTCGAACCCATCCATCTCGACCAAAAGCTGATTCAGGGTCTGCTCTCGCTCGTCATGTCCTCCACCTAGACCGGCACCGCGGTGCCGCCCTACGGCATCGATTTCATCGATGAAGATGATGCACGGCGCGTTCTTCTTTCCCTGGACAAAAAGATCCCGCACTCTCGAGGCGCCCACGCCGACGAACATCTCGACGAAATCCGAGCCGCTGATGCTAAAGAAGGGGACTCCCGCCTCTCCTGCAATCGCCCGTGCCAAAAGGGTCTTACCCGTTCCCGGAGGTCCTACGAGGAGACATCCTTTCGGGATCCTGCCTCCCAGTTTGGTAAATTTCTTCGGGTCTTTTAAGAACGCGATGACTTCCTGCAGCTCGTCCTTGGCCTCGTCCACACCCGCGACATCGTTGAACGTAACCCGGTGCTGATTCTCGGTCAGAAGTTTCGCCCGGCTCTTGCCAAACGACATCGCCTTGCCCCCTCCAACCTGCATCTGGCGCATAAAAAAGATCCACACGCCGATGAGCAGAAGCATCGGGAACCAGTTGACGAGTAATACCATGTACCAAGGAGATTCATCTTCGGGCTTGGCCGCGATCGTGACCTTCTTATCGCGCAGGTTCTTGACAAGCTCGGGATCATTGGGAGCGAACGTTCTAAAGCGCTCTCCGTTCTGATATTTCCCTTGGATATTATGCCCCTGAATCGTGACCTCTTTGACTTCGCCTCTGTCGACCGCAGCCAAGAAGTCGCTGAACACAATTTCCGGTTCCCTGCCGTGCTGCTTGCTGAAGACGTTGAAGAGAAGCAGGAAGATAACGAATAAAACTAGCCAAAAAGCGATGTTTTTTGAAAGCTGGTTCACCTAAAAACTCCTACGAGGAACTCTAACATAGACAACAGGTTTGTTCAATGTTCTTGGGCGGCAAACTGACTCTCCGAAATCCCAAGTTTTAGCCTGAGAATCTTTGTGGTTGAGGGCCCAATCTTGCCCACTTCGCTCCGACCATAGCCAGGAATCCAAAGAATCTCGGCTCCCGCCACGAGTAGAGGAAGCGCCCGCCGAACAGACAGAGGCACTTTTTTTTCGATGAAAAGATCCTTGACCTTCTTGTGTCCCTTCATTCCCAAAGGCTGAAACCGGTCGCCGCTGCGAAAATTCCGTACGGTCAGGGTCTCCGGAAGGGAATTCACATCGAAGATCGCCTCCAGGTCGCTTTCCGGCAGGATATCAGGACTCCAAAGGCAATGCGAACTCAGAATCGTCGCCCGAGCCTCTGCAATAACGAGTTCTTGACCAGGTTGAAACGTATAGCTATAGGATACCGTCTTTTGCAACGCTTTCTTTTTTGTCAGGCGAAGTCTGTCATACTGTTTAACCAATTCGCACCCTCTTGGAATGGAAAGACGACCCTGGGGAGTGGCCTGCCTAATAAAAGAGATCGCTTTCTCGACGTGCTCCGAACCGATAGCTTGAAGATTCCCCAAAATTTCTCCCAGCCAGAGTCGAAAGAGCCGGCGCTGCATGGCGCTGCTTTCTTCCAGTAAAGGACCAATCATAAGAGTCTTTCCTTCGAGGAGCCGCGGCAAACGCTCCCGAGCCACCCTATCCAAGAAAGCCTCCTCATCACGCAGAACATCGATCTGGCGCGCCAGCCTCTCGTTCAAATGGGAACCAAATCTTTCCCTAATCTGAGGCAGGAAATGGAGCCGAATCCAGTTGCGGAGCGGATAGGAATCGAGATTGGTTCGATCCGTGCGGTAGGTCAGGCCATGACTCGTAAGATAACCGATCACTTCATCTCTCGAGATCTCCATCAACGGTCGAATCACCATCGCCTTAGCGGCGCCCTGTTGGGTGAGCGGGCGAATCGGCGGCATGCCGCCCAAGCCTCTTCTCCCGCTTCCCCGGAGCAGCCACATGAAAAAGGTCTCTACCTGATCATCTCTCGTATGTCCTGTAGCAACCCTAGCGATCCCGCGTTCCTCCGCGGTCGTCGCCAAAAACCCATAGCGCTCTTCCCTGCCCATCTGCTCCAAATTGCCCTTGTTCTTTTCCGATTTCATAGCCGGCAGGCTCACTCTTTTGAGGTGAAAAGGAAGGTTGAGCCCGTCAGCCATTTGAGCCACAAACTCCGCATCTTGATGCGCCTCTTCGCCTCGAATCCCATGCTCAAGATGGGCTACCTCTAGATGCACATTCAATTCTTTTCTCAATTCTAAAAGAAGATGAAGCAAAGCAACTGAATCCGGCCCTCCGGATACGGCAACCAGAATCTTATCCCCAGAGGAGATAAGACCGTATCGCTCAATTGTCTCTCTTACTCTTTCCTGAAGAGCCATGACAAACGCCTTCAAACCTTCAACTTCCCCACATATCCCGTCATCTCGACATAACCTAATCCCTCTACGGGCTTGGCCTTCTGGGCTCCGCGAACGTGTGCGGCGCCCTCCCAGTAGGTCACCTTTGTGCTCTTCTGTGTATCCAACTCTTGCTCCGCAAAGAACGGAACGATCTCCAAAGCAATCTCCTCAGAAGGGATACGCACCCGCCACTTCATAGGATAGGTACCGCCGCTTCTTGGACTTTTCCATTTTTCCAGAACTTCCACAGTAAAATCCTTTAGATCGAGATGGCGCGACGTGCCATTCCTATAAAGGATCGTCCCGCTGGAATAAGGATCGACAGAGCCATCTTTGCGCCGGATCAGGTAGAGCATGATCTCTGTTCTGTCCTCGAGCTGGATGCTGAACCAGTCCCAACCTACCTGATCTTCTCCCAACTGGTTGCTGCCGAACTCATGATCCATCCAGCTCGTGCCATGAATCTTTTCTCTCCTCCCAGCAGTTTCTAGCTCACCCTCGGTTTTCAAACGCGTGAGCGAATAATAATAAGAAGCCCTCCCTCTCCCTTCCCCCTTCTGACTTAGCCCTTGCTGGCCGTGAAGCGCCGGAGGCTTAGTCGAAGTCAATTGAAGCCGCAAAGTTGTCTCTTTCACCTTGACTTCGATGAAGTGGCTTTCTCCCCTTCCTTCAACCTTCCAATTCTCGTTCCAAACGAGATAGCGGTCTACAGCGGCTCCCGCCTTGTCGCCGTAACCCCGGTTGGCTCTCTCCCAAAAGAGAAGTTTTCTCTCTTGCTTATCGGACAGTGCGAAATGGGCCAGGTAAAGATCAGTAAAAAGCGGGCGATTTTCTTCGCTCTGGCGGTCGCGCAATCCAAAGCGAAAAAAAGTGACCTGATAGCCGTAGTTCTTGCCCTTTTCAGTCTGCAGGTGGCCGGTGTAGTACCACCACTCGGTCTTAAAATCGGGATGGGAAAAATGATCCCGGGGAAATGTGATCTTCCGCCCGGGCAAAGCGAGCTGGTAGGTAAAGGACGTCGCAAAGAAGAGAATCACAAGCAAAAAAAGAATCTTTCCGCCGCCCACGTCCTTAAATTTTCTGAGAGATATTTGAGCTGGGTCCGGAGTAGTGTTATAAGCTCTTCTCATGGAAGACAAAGAATATACCCACGCAGGGCTCCTCACAACACCAGGGGAGTTGAACAAAAAACTCGGCCGTCCGAATCTCTGCCTCATTGATACCCGCCCGGCTGAGCAGTTTGCACAGGGACACATTCATGGCGCGATCCACTTTGACCTCTTCGGCATCAGCCTGATCGACACGAAGCCCGATCCTCTCAAAGCCTTTATGTTTATGATTCACCATCTCCTTGAAATGCGAGGCGTGGATCAAGAAAAAGAGGTTGTCTTCTACGAGGAGAATTCCGGCATGCGGGCGGCGCGCGGCCTCTGGTTTCTAGAATATTTCGGCCATCAAAATGTCCGCGTCCTAGACGGTGGAATGCAAGCATGGCAAAAGGCCGGCTACCCGATCACGACCGAAGCGGCTCCGCCTAAATCCTCGCATTTCAAATCCGCCGAGCAACGAGAACGCTTGGCCACAGCCGAGGATGTTCTCCACTCTCTCGACAAAAAAACCGTCTGCATCCTAGACACGCGGAGCGAGGATGAGTACATGGGTCGAAACATTCGCGCGGCTCGAGGTGGCGCCATCCCCGGTGCTGTTCATCTCGAATGGACTCAAAATCTAGACCAGGAGGGTAGATTCAAATCCGCAGCGGAGCTTCAATCGATGTACCACAAGCTTGGCGTCACCCCTGACAAAGAGGTTGTTGCTTACTGCCAGGGAGGCTATCGCTCCGCTCACACCTATCTGGCTTTGAGGCTTATCGGTTTCCCAAGAGTCCGCAACTACATTGGCTCATGGAAAGAATGGGGGGACCGCTTGGACCTGCCGATCGAAAAACCCCGGGAGAAAAGCTGAAGATGGCTGCCCAAAACATTCGTGCGAAGGACTGAAATCAGGGGAGCTTAAGCCTCAGCCAATGACCTGCGGAACTATCATTTTGGCTTCTCAAAGCGCAGCACGAAGCGGTCGTCCTTGCCCCGCTCTTTGAGTGTACTGAAGTCACGTGGATCCTCCGGCCGGCGAAGCATCTGCCCTTCACCGGCCAGAATGAAACCCGCTGCGGTCACCTCTTGAATGACTAATGCTTTGTCGATGCGGTGCAAGGTCTTGGCCGCTTCGTTGCCGCTTCCGTCTTTCGCCGAGTGATCCACGACGCCATACACTCCGCCGCGCTTCAGGGAGTTCAAGACCCTCTTGTTCATCACGGTCCGAGCTTCCGGCGCGAGGTCATGATAGTTGAGATGGATCAACACGAAATCGAGAGAGCCGTCTTGCGGGAGAGCCACGTCATCCAATCTTCCCTCTACAAGCCTCACGTTGGCAAACTCCGGTTTCTTGAAGCGATCCGTCCACTCCGGCCGAGCGGTCGGGTTGGCCGAGTAAACTACCCCCTGCGAGCCCACGACCTGGGAAAGAATCGCGGTGTAGTAGCCGCGGCCGGCCATGAGGTCGGCCACTTTGTCACCGGCTTTGACGCCGTAAAACGGAAGAACCTCTTCCGGCTTGCGGGCGGGATCCAGCTCTCGTTCGGCAAGAGGCCGCTCCGGATTCGCGAGCATGAGCTTGAAATCCTGCGTCGCCGTACACCCAGCCACAGCCAAAACGATCAGAAAGATCGTCGGCGATAATCTCACCGGCTTAACTAAACGATCGATCATGGGCTCTTTCCTCCTGTACCCGTCAAGTTTCGAACTCGCGCAGCAACGGCACGCGCCAAGCTACAACGAGAGCCAGTACAATGACAACCAATCCCATTATCCCCACGGTCACCGGCGCGCCCACAAAATGAGCGGTCACGCCGGCCATCAAGGCCCCCGCGGGCATTAGGCCTCTATCTAGATTATAAATGCTCAGTACGCGGCCGCGCAGTCCATCCGGCACGGCGAGCTGGAGCATCGTATTTGCAGTAGCCATGAACAGAACCTGAAAGCCGCCTACCCCCACGAGCAGCAGTATAGCCAGCCAAAAAGAGGTCGTTTGAGAAAACAGAATAAGAAAAATCCCTAAAAAAATCATCCCTCCCAACAGCAACAACCCCTTGCGCCTAATATTCTGCGCGACGGACGCCAACGTCAGAGTCGTCAGCACCGCTCCAGCCCCGGGCGCCGCCAGCATCATCCCCAAGCCGTCAGGGCCGACCTTCAGCACGTCCTTTTGGAAGACCGGCATCAAGGCCTGATACGGCACGGCGAAGATCCGAGGCACCAGCGCCGTGATCATCAAGGTCAAAACGATTGGATTGGATACCACATACAGAAGCCCTTCCCTGAGGTTGGCGGAGACGGATGATCGCCGGGCCTCATCCGGGGTCGGAGGAACATGCATCAAGTAGATCGTGATCAAGACGCCTAAATAGGCAGCGCTTTGAACAAAGAAATTTCCCGCCGCGCCAAACCAAACAATGAGCAAACCGCCGAGAGAGGGACCGACCACCTTCATGAGGTTAAATCCGCTGGAGTGAAGCGCGATAGCATTCATAAGATCAGTCTTGGGTACGAGATTGGGAACCAAACTCTGCCGAACCGGCTCGCTAAACGACCAAGCGGTTCCACTAATAACCGTGAACAAGAACAGATGCCAGACTTCAAGCCATCCTGAGGCCACGAGCACTCCGATAGTTAGCGTAGCGATGAGCAAGACATACTGAGTGACGAGCATCAGCCAACGCCGGTCCATCCGGTCGGCCGCCACACCTGCGAGCGGGCCAAAAAACAAAAATGGCACCGCGCGCAGACCATTGAGCGCGCCCAGCAACACGGAAGAACCCGTGAGATCGTACAACAGCCATCCCAAGGTCAATTGCTGGATCCACTGACCGGCGCTCATCAAAAGCGTGCTGGTCCAAAGGTAACGGTAATCTAGGTGGCGCAGAGAAGAGAAGGTTTGAAATCTAAAGCGGGCTGGAGGCTCCTCGACTGCAGCAGCAGCTTCAAGAGGAGGGGTCCGGGGTTCTTCCAAAGGATCATTGCCTCAGCTAGCGAGTCTTCCAGCAGGTGCCAGTATTATCAGGACCCCGGTCAATTTTCTAGAAGACTCTTGATCCAAAAGATTACTTCCTTCGCTTTAATTGATCTTCTCAACAAACATGGCGTCATCCCGGCGAATATAGCCGGGAGGATTGCCATGCTTGGACCGGACCTCCAGCCAATCCCCGGTGGATCTTACGACAGTCACCCTTGTTCCCTTGTTAATCGTAGCGACCTTTCTGGCCGTGTCCGAAGGCCTGTCAAGAACCGCAGTGTCGCGGAGGACTTCCCATGTTCCCGGCTCAGCCGAACGGCGCGAAGCAACCGAAGGAGCGGGCTCAACCGGCCTCGGAGAAACCCCTTCAGACGGTTGCGGGCGGCTTGCGGCGGGCCGATCGACCTCTCGCGGAGTGCTTTTCGTTCTCTGCTCAGCGGAAAGTGCCTTGGCGGTCTCATCGAGCCTCGCCCGCAGTTCATCCATCCTCTTGGAGCTTTCTTCGAGGTCCTTTCTAAGTTGGGCTATCTGGCCGTCCATGGCCTGAATTTGCTTGTCCTTCTCCTCGAGCTCTCCGCTCTTATCCGCGAGTCCCTGAGTCAAGCTGGAGTCACTCTTGAAAGTCAGCAAGCTTCTTCCAATGAGGACAGCAGCAATGGCAAGCAACAACGCAACAATGATATAAAGCCACAC
The DNA here is from genome assembly GCA_036004365.1 of Binatia bacterium. Taxonomy (GTDB): domain Bacteria; phylum Desulfobacterota; class Binatia; order UBA9968; family UBA9968; genus DP-36. The sequence continues at coordinate 13,445 of DASYRN010000024.1, read as the reverse complement.
CCTCGGTATTTTCTCATCCATATGGGCTCCTCGAATAGCGGCATTCTTCAACGGTTTTCTTCCCCCGTCAAGAGCATGAAACGAGGTTGCCTTTTCCACGGCAGTCGCAGTATTAGGTAAGAACTATGGCCATCATCATCGACGAGAATGTTACGCGAAAACTCATCAACATGCCCCGCGCGATCAAACTCGTGGAAGATATTTTCCGGGACCGCGCAGCGGGAAAGGTCAGGAGCTTCCCTCGGCTGAGGCTCAAAGGAAGCGAAAAGCAACTCAACGTCATGGCGGCCTGGCAGCAGACCTCCGACCTTATTTGCCTTCGGTCTTACGCGGGGGAAGCGAACACCGTAACTCTCTACAACGGACGAACGGGCCGAATACAGGCCATCGTCAATATGGCTTATCTGAGCAGTCTGCGAACCGGTGCCGCAAGCGGTGTGGCGGCAAGGTATCTTGCGCCCGCAAACTCGCCGGTCATGGGCCTGATCGGACCCGGCTGGCAGGCAACGTTTCAAGTCGAAGCGATCGCACATTCCTGCCCGGTCCGACAGATCTTGGTCTTCGGCCGAGATCCAAAGAAAGCAAGAAAGTTCATCAGTGCGATGAGAAAATCAGTCCAGGCCGAATGGAAGGAAGCCGCGTCGGTTGAAGAAGTTGAAGCTGGATCCGATATTTTCGTCCTCGCGACCGATTCCTCTGCACCCGTGGCTTTCGGAACGAAACTCAAAGACGAAGTGTTGGTCATTTCGATGGGAGCCAATCAGCCTGTCAAACACGAAGTTTCGGTCGAACTGGTCCGGAACATGGATCTTATTGTCACGGACGATCTCGCCACCGCGCAAAACGACAGCGGCGATCTCATCGCCGCCTGCGGCGCGGGGATTCTTCGATGGGACGATGTCGTTCCCCTCGAAAAGATCGTCGTTGGAGAAATGGCAGAGGACCGCCCCAAGAAGATCCTTTTTCAATCCAACGGCATCGCCGACGAAGACCTGGCAGTGGGGCGGTATGTGTTTGAACAGGTCAAAAAGAAAAGGATCAAGGCACGGAAGATCTCTGAAATCTAACGGGATAAGCCAATCATTGGGAGGCGCGTATGCACACGGGATCCTACGTCAATGGTCAATGGTATCACCCGCAGTCAGAACGGCTCGTTCGTAACGCTAATCCTGCCGACCCAAGCGACGTGCTTGCAGAGTTTCCAAGCGCGACGGCCGCAGACGTCGAGCGGGCCATCGAGGCAGCTCAGGGAGCTTTCTCGGAATGGAAGAGAACGCCCGGTCCTGAACGTGGGCGGGTCGTCTGGCGCGCAGCAGATATCGCTAGACAACGGCTCGACGAAATTGCCCGAACGTTGACCCGCGAAGAGGGAAAAATTCTCAAAGAAGCCAAGGGAGAAGTACTTAAGGGTATTTCGCTCCTTGAGTTTTATGCCGGGGAAGGGTTTCGCATGCACGGCAAGACACTCCCTTCCGAGGCTCGAGAGACGTTCACTTATACCATTCGCCGTCCGCTCGGCGTCGTCGGACTGATCTCGCCATGGAACTTTCCCTGGGCCATCCCGGTGTGGAAGTCTGCGCCTGCCTTGGTGGCCGGCAACGCTGTCGTCTTCAAACCAGCCGAACTAACTCCAGCGACGGCGTCGCTGCTTGCCGAAATCTACCAGCAGGCCGGCTTGCCACAGGGCGTCTTTAACATGGTCGTAGGCTCCGGCTCCGTGGTCGGTGAGGCGATCGTCCATTCGCCAAATATTCGAGCGGTGTCATTCACAGGCTCCAACGAAATTGGCGGGGCGCTTTACGTTAAGGCGGCGGCACGCGGGGCAAAAGTAACTTGCGAGATGGGGGGTAAGAATGCGGTTATCGTGATGCCGGACGCCGATCTTGAAAAAGCGGCGATTGCCATTCACGGGGGAGCCTTCGGTTCGACGGGCCAACGCTGCACCGCCACTTCGCGGGTTATCGCGATGCCATCGGTCAAAGATGGATTACTTGAACGCCTTGTTGAGCTCGCTCGAAAGATAAAAATCGGATCGGGCCTTGACGAAAGCGTGGATATGGGACCCGCCGTCGATGAAAAGCAGTGGCGGACCGACTTGAACTATATTCAGTTGGCCAAGGCAGAGGGAGCTCGCTTAGTGATCGGAGGAAAGAGGCCCGAGCACGTTGGGAAGGGCTACTTTGTCGAGCCGACGATCTTCGACAACGTCTCTCCAAACATGCGAATCTTCCGCGAGGAAATTTTTGGCCCGGTGCTAGCTGTGAGCACAGCGAATAGCCTGGAAGACGCGCTCAAGTTTGCTAACTCAGTGGAGTATGGCCTCACAACTTCGGTGTTCACTCAGAATATCGATTGGGTGATGAATTTTATCGAAGAGGTCGAGACCGGGATGGTTCACGTTAACGAGCCCACAATCGGAGGCGAGGCCCAACTTCCCTTCGGCGGCAGCAAATCCACGGGCGTGGGCGAGCGTGAGATGGCAGAAGAAGGACTCAACTTTTTTACCGAACTCAAAACAGTTTTCATCAATTATTCGGGCAAGGCCGAACGCTTAATGATCCGTTAGAGATCGGTGCCGCAAGCGTTGGCGGGAATGGCGCGTACCTAGTGCCACCGATCAAAGAAAGGCTTGTGGGGTCTTTCGCTTGCCGGTTTCTGCGCGGGGCGGACGCTCTTCCTTCATCGATCGTTCAACCTCGTAGCGCAGCAATTCCCAGATCTTTTCAACACAGCGGACGAAGTCCGGGTTCGACATGCTCTTGATCGTGCGAGGCCTGGGGACATCCACCGGGATCACACACTTCACCACGCCTGGGGAAGCGCTCATCACGGCGATCCGATCACAAAGCATGACCGCCTCCTCGATATTGTGGGTCACCAGGATCACGGTCTTTTTATCCCTCTCCCAGATTCTCAAAAGCTCTTCGCGCAGAATAAGGCGTGTCTGAGCATCCAGACTCGCGAAAGGCTCGTCCATGAGAATAACTTCAGGGTCGTTGGCCAGGGCCCGCGCGAGAGCCACTTTCTGTTTCATCCCGCCCGAAAGCTCATGCGGACGGGCCGACCTGAAGTCGAGCAGCCGGACGACCTCCAGAAAAAAGTGCGCAACCCGCCGGTAGACCGACGGTGATTGCTTGCGAAATTCCGGTCCAAGCGGAACATTATCTTCCACGTTTCGCCACGGCATGAGGGCCGAATCCTGAAAGACCATGGAGACCATCGCCTGAGTTCTCTTTTCGCCGACAAATTCCACGGAGCCCGTAGTCGCCTGGTCGAGTCCCGCAATGATATGGAGCAGGGTGGTCTTCCCGCACCCCGTCGGCCCGACAATGCCGAAGAACTCTTGATCTCGTACCTCGAGATTGACGCCGGCAAGCGCGCGGGTGCTTCTCTCCCCTGTTTGAAATTCCTTCGTCAATCCGTGAATGACAGCGCGCACCGTTTCAATCCCCTATTTTCCCCCAAATATCTCATGGAAGACCTTGGCATATCGCTCAAACTCCTCAAAGACCTCATTGGGAGCGAAGGCTGGGGTGATTCCTTCAACCAAACGAGGAGGATCGGGCAGTATGTCAACTCGGTCTGGGATCCGTCTGAGACTCTGGATAATCTCCTGACCTCTCTTGGAAAGCATGTAATCGATGAACAGCTTTCCGGCATTTGGATGCGGGGCCTTTGCGGAGAGACCGGTTGGATGGATATTGGCAAAGACCGGATTCAGATAAACCCAGTCCGTCGGCGCCCCCGTGACCTTGAGCTGCTCAAAAGTCTGCGAGTAGGCGGTCAGGGCGCCCTTGAACTCTCCCGCCGCGACAAGCTGAGCTATGAGAGTCCTACCGTTCCTGAGCTGTGTCTGCTGCTTTGCCAATGCACGCATGAAGCTCAAACCCTTTTCTTCCCCCATGGCCTTTAGCATGGTGCCGAACCATTCGTAGGCTCTCCCATCCATGCCAATGTCTCCATTCCACTCGGGCCTTAAAAGATCGGCATAAGATTTCGGCACATCTGACTTAGGCAGTTGCTTTGTATTGTAGCCGAACGCTGCATAGTTGGTATAAGTGGATGTCCACATCCCTTGGGAGTCTTTATACCCGTCGCGGTAGAATTTCCTTTCCGGAGACTCATGAGCCGCGAGAAACCCCCTTTTCTTGAGGGTATGACCGTAAAAGCTCGTCGTCGTGACGACATCCCAGAGAGATTTTCCAGCCCTGGCCTCGGTCAAAATTCTCTCCATCAATTGCGCGTCCGTAGCGCGGTAGAACACCGCGTCGATCTTCGGGTAAAGTTGCTTAAAACCGTCAATGATGGTCTTCGAGTCGCTGGCATTGAAGGTCGCGTAGAAAACCATCTTGCCCTCGACTTCGGCTTTCTCTTTTACCTCTGCGGCCGTGACAACGAACGGAAACAGGAAACTGAAGAAAATGATTGCAAGAAAAGCTTTTAATCTCCTATCCGCCGATTCTTTCATCTTTCCGCTTTCATCCTTCATCCTTGTGTCCATTTTGGGTTTTAGATTTCCCTTTTGGATTGGATCTCTTTAATCTAAAATCTAAAATCGTCAGGGCATCTCTTCTAACAGCCGCCCATAACCTTTGACCGGCTCCCAGAGATTGAGCTGCTTTTTGGTGGCCCAAACCTGCGCCGGTATACTGGAGACCACGGTCGTTTTGAGGTCCTTCTCCAAAAGTTCGATGACCGGAAGGTTGTGCCAGCCCGCCCCCAACATATAGATGCCATCCACGGGACCATGTTCGAGGAAAACTTGTTTTGCGAAGCGATAGATTGCTTCGGGCGGGATTTTACCGGCATCTTTGAAAGCGACGTCAATGCCCTTCATCGCCGCTACTTGGAAGCCGTCGTCTTCGAGGAACTTGGCAAATTTGCGGTTAAGCTCTTCTTGAAAGTAGGTGATGCCGACAAGTCTCTTGATCCCCAGGGCCCGGAAGGCTTCAACCTGTGCGATGGTCGCGATCAGCACCGGCAAGCCGTACTTCTTCGTCAACTGACCGGCGATCTCTCTGTCCGCCCCGTGCCCTCGAACCATCGCAGGGGGCGCTCCCATGATCATGACAACGTCAGCGCCGAGTTCCGCGAGCCGCGCGACCTTTCTCTCCGCGATGGCAAGCGCCTCCTGAAACTCCTGCTCGTTACCCGCCCGGATGCCCACATGAAAAGGTATGAAGCCGACTCCCTCCGGCATGAGCCGGATAAAACTTTCCATCGAGCCGGGGCGATAAGTCGGTTTAACTAAGCCGACGATGCCTCTCGCGCCGTAATACATCGCCGCCTCGGCTACGTAATTACATGCTCCGCCCGTCCCAAGACTCGGCCCGGGAGGGCACCGCTATGCTGGCCCTCTTCAGTCAAGATCTCGCCGTTTACAATCGTCATCTTCACTCCGACAGCCTTCTGCACGAGCCGTTTTTCACCTCCCGGAAGGTCATTGACCATCTCCGGCTCGCAATCGCTGACGGTTTGAGGATCAAACAGAACAAGATCCGCAGCCATTCCAGGTCGGATCAGACCTCTGTCATGAAGGCCGAAGATCGAGGCCACCATGAACGTCAGCTTGCGCACGCCCTCTTCGAGGCTCATCACCTTGCGGTCTCTGACCCAATAGCCCAGAAAGCGGGTGGCGTATCCGTAGCCGGCGTCGTAAATCAAATGAGCTCCGGCATCGGATTGACCCACCAGGGTGTAAGGGCTCTTGAGGATCTCAGCTACCGCGTTCTCGTCTCCGTTGTTGCTCGAAGTTTGGAAAAGAGTCTCCAAACCTTCTTCCAACGACAGATCCAGAAAAGCATCGAGAACATCCTTTTCCTGCATTTTGGCAATTTCGGCGACGCTCTTCTTCTCCAGAGGTTTGTTTTTGGGCGTCGAGGCCTTGATCATGTAAACCAAGTCCCAGCGCCTGGAGAAACGGGACCGGAAATGATTCTCGACTGCCTCAGAACGAAGTTTCTGTCGCACTTCCGGAACGCGAAAGATCTCCATTCTCTGCTCAATCGGCGTAAAGAGGATCTGTTTCCACGTCGGGAGATCGTCAAAAACCTGAGCATTCTTGAGATTGAAGCGATTGTTGAACAGACGCGCATTGCAGAGTGGATAGGAAGGGAATCCGGCAGCCAGGCTCTCCTGGGCCATGTCGAGAAGCTCACGCCACAGATCGGGCTGATCCCATCGATGCGCGATGCTCTGCCAGATAACGGGACGCCCTGCCGCCGCGAGGCGATTGAAAAGGTCGACGCCCTGTTTCTCCGGGACGGCAATGCCCAATGTTCCGATGGAGATCTGGATCGACCCTCGGTTCAGCTCACCCAAAACCCCGGCCAGTTCGAGGAGCTCTTCATCAGCGGCGAGGCGACTAGCGATCGGTCTCCCGTCGGTGAGCATGTGAACCGGGTTGCGGTTGGTGGAAAAACCCATACCGCCGGCTAGGACACTCTCTCTTAGAATCTTCTTCATTCGCTCAATCTCATCCTGCGTCGCCGCCCGCTCGCAAGCCGCCTCGCCCATCACGTACTGGCGCAGCGCGCAGTGACCCACCAGCGCCGCCACGTTCACTCCTAGTCTGCCGTCGAGTCGATTTAGATATTCGGGAAAGGTCTCCCATTCCCAATTGACCGCCGACTTGAGGACCTGCAGGGGCATCGCTTCGACGCGAACAAAGCTTCCCAGAATGCCATCCCTATCCTGCGGACGGCAGGGCGCGAGCGTAAGACCACAATTGCCGGGGATGACGGTTGTAATCCCATGCCAACAGGAAGAGGTCGCGATGGGATCCCACAAAAGCTGCGCGTCCAGATGGGTGTGAAAGTCGATAAAGCCGGGAGCGATGGCAAGGCCATCTCCGTCGATAGTTCGCTGGGAGGTGCCGCTGATTCGGCCCACCTCCATAATCCTTCCGTCTTTCACGGCCACGTCTCCCACGTAGGATGGAAGTCCGCTCCCATCACAAATCCGTCCTCCCTTGATTAAAAGATCATAAGACATACATCACCCTCCCTATTGTGCCGCTCTTAAGCGAGCTATAGCTGGAGCCATGCTTTAAAGTCAACCAAGGTTCGAGCGGATAAATACCCAATGCTGAGATCTCGAATCGTTTGAACGTTTTGAACCATGGGAACAATTCAAGTCGTTTAAGCCGTATGGCCCTGACCCATTGACTCAGCTCGAAAGGCTTTCTTCCCGAGCAGACCTGTAGTAAACGTCAGACAAGAGGGGCTTATGGAAAAGCAGGAAGCGCGGAATTCACGCCATATTATCGACTCGGACGGGCACGTTCGCGAAACCGACGAGCAGATCATCGAATACATGTCGCCGGGCTACCGGGCGCGGCGGAAGGCCATGCTCTATTTCCCCTTGGTACCGCACCACGGTTGGCACCGCTCGATTCCCCAGAACGACTATAGAGAACAGGATTTTCGTGTGCCTGATTGGCGCGAATGGGCCGAAAAACTCGACGAGGGAGAAATAGAGCTAGCAGTTCTCTATCCAACTCGCTTCATGCACATCGGCCAAGTCGGCAATCCCCAGTATGCCGTCGAGCTCTGCCGCGCTTACAACGATTTCCTTCATGAACAATTCCTGAAACAAGACAGTCGATTCCGCGGAATGGCGCTGCTGCCGCTCCAAGACGTCCCCTCGGCGGCTCAGGAGCTGCGCCGCGCCATGGAGACTTACCACATGGTCGGCGGGATATTGCCGGCTGAGGGCTTACCCCTTCCTCTTGGTCATTCGCTATTTCGGCCGGTTTTTGAAGAGGCCGACCGGTTGGGTTGCGCTCTCTCAATTCACTCGTGCACTTCGCTAAGGGACAGCGATCGCTTTCTGCAGCCGAATGAGGTCGCAACCCTGGCGCACGTGATCCCACAGATGCGCCAGTTCACCAACATCATGTTCTCCGGTTTGCTGAACGAACTCAAAAATCTCAGGTTGGGTTTCCTCGAGGCGGGCTGCGGCTGGGTTCCTTATCTGGTGAGCAAGATCGAAGAGCGCCTGGAGCGAATTGCGCCAAGCGAACGGCCGGCGCTGCCGAGTGAGCTTCTTGCCCGCAAACAACTCTATTTTCAATGCGGGGAAGAGATGACGGCCGGGCGTGATATAGAGTTGATCGGCGACGGCTGTCTCCTGTGGGCTTCTGACTTCCCTCACGAAGCGACACGGACGGATATGCGGGAGCTGGTCAAAGATTTTTTCGCCAGGAAGGATTTACCAAGCGATTCAAAGACCAAGATCGCCTACGATAACGCGAAAGCGTTCTACGCTCTTTGACCGAGAACTAACCCGATTCGACCTTCCTTTCATCTTAGGATGATCTTACTAACAGCAGCGCGCCACCAACATCCTCTCCCTTGAGGGAGAGGAATGAGGTGAGGGTGGATAAGCTTTACAGAACGCCCTCACCCTACCCTCTCCCACACGGGAGAGGGGAATTCACTCGGCGCTTTGTCAGATCGGCGCTACCTTTAAGGTAAGACCGATTTTATGAAGCCCGTCTGCTCGAGCTCTTTAACGAGACGGCTGTCGTAGAACTCCTCCGCCTTCGCGCCCTTGGCCTTCGGGTTCTGCTTCTCGATGGATTGCAGGATCGTGACAATTCCCTGGACAGATGGATAGGGCGGAATGGAGAGATTGCTTTTCAAGACTGAATCGTAGCTTTCCTCCAGGATATCCCTATCGTCGGTCCTGAAATATTTGCCCATGACCTTGAAGGCAAAGCTTTTATCTTTGCGGGCGAGAGCGGCCGCCTCGATGTAGGCTTTGAGAAAACGCCTCACAATATCCTCGTTGGTTTTCATGTACCTCCGGCTAGTGACCACCCCGTTCACGTGGAAGTCGGCCTCGAGCTTGGAGATGTCCAGAAGTTCTCTTAGTTTCAGTTTCCTCGCGTGAAGCGTCGCAGGCGGGCTCAAGGCCGCCGCCTGAATCTTTCCCGTAGCCAGCGCCGTAACCGTTTCAGGCTGTCCGCCGGTCTGTACCATCGTGACATCTCGATCCGGATCTATGCCAAACTTTTGCAGCGCAAACCTTGAGGCAAGCTCAGAGAGCGTCCCAAAGCGGGTCGTGCCAAATATCTTACCTTTCAGATCTTCCATCCTTTCCAGCCCTGGTCTGCTGAAGATGGAAAAGAGAAATCTGCGCACAATGGTAGCGATGATGATAGTGTCCGCTCCGGAGAGACCTGCCTGAACCGAGGCAGCACCGCCAAGTTGGATAATCGGCACTTCCCCGGAAAGCATCGCCTGAAGCGCCAACGAGCTTCCCGGAATGCTGATCACCTCTGCAGCGATCCCATGCTTTTCGTAAAGATTTCCCTCCTTGGCAAGCCAGAGCGTCATCTGGGTGGCCGACGCGGAGCCACCACCAACCCGGATCTTGTCGAGTTTCTTTTCCTGGGCGAGAGCCGCAGAGAGAAAACCTGCTATCACGATGAAACCCAGAGAGATTGCCAAACAACTCTTTTTCATGATCCCCTCCGTCTGCCCGCTGAGCGTCGGTCGCAATTTATGAAGAAGCAGGTTCCTGTGTCAAGGAATGGGGCCCGTGCTAGCCGCGGAGTGCACCCGGAGCAATCCATTCGGATGCGAGTTTTCGGGCGCCTCCGCCTCGCTCTGGAGCGACCTGGGCTAAGAGCTTTTCCAACTGTCTAAAATCAATCGTCAGTGGATCCCCGAGGCAGATGAGGTACTCGTCATAGGTCTTGGCCGCCAAGTGAGCGGAGTGGCCGAACTCGTCGGCGAGCATCCGGATGGTCTCATCGCGGTGCGTCTTTAGATATCGAATAGCTTCGCGGTGAGCCTCCAAAAAAGCGCTGAACTCTTTCTTCTTCTCCCGAAGAATTTTCTCTGTTGTCTCTATCGCCACCGGCAAGGGATCATCGACAACATCAGGCCAGTCGAGGATTCTGTGGAATCCCTTTTCCTCGGCGATAAAACCGTACGGTCTGGGCAACAGGGCCGCTTGGACTTCACCGCGGACCAGCAGATTGAAGGTACCTTCATCGCCATCGGGCAGCATGAGGTTTACATCCTCACCCAAGGTCAGACCCCTTCCTTCAAGAACCAACGGTAGAGGCGCGATCCGTGCCGTGCTCTCCCTGCAGCCCAGTGACTTTCCTTTGAGATCCCCGATTTCTTTGACCCCCGGGGTGACAATAAGGTAATAGGGACAGCTATTCATCGACGAGCCGATCAGCCGACTCTTCTTGGAATCAAGAAAGTGTTGCAGCGCCGCTCGACCAACTACGAGGGAGAGATCGGCAGCTCGGTGCTCAAGCCTGTAATAACGCTCCTCGGTTCCTTGAACATGCTGCCAGGAAACCTCGAGGCCCCGTTGACTGTAGATCCCTGCCTCAATGCCGAGATAACCGGTAGGGTCACGCGCAAACTTCCCGTCCGCGCCCTCTAATTTCCCGTACATCACCACGAGCTGAGTCAGGCTCATCCTCAAATCCTTCCCACGAGATCGCCTTCGACTGGTTGCTATGTGGATGTCAAGTCACAAACACGAGTCCTCTTTAACTTCTCATGATCTCATGATCTTCTACTTCCCGACCAAAGAGAGACTTGCTGCTATGCGTGGCACGGCACGCCGGCCGTCACACTTACTCGCAATGCGCCCCTCTCTAAGGCACAAGGCCCCGGGATCTCTGTCTCAAGGATCGAACCGTCAGGAGTTGTTTGTCGTCTCCCGGTTCTCCCAGTCGTCGAGTCGTTCCCTGGGGCGATGTCTCCTCTTGGGTCAAAGGAGCCGAATGAACCTTTTCTCTCACCACATACGGTCTCTGTTCCATCAAGACCGCAGAGATCCGCGTGCTCAGTTTACGGGCCACCGCAACAATGGCGACTCTGGAAGCGATGTTTCGCGGATGAGTGCGGCAAACCGAGCGGAAAAACTCCCGAAGCTCGCCGTCTTGTCGGATGGCCGACCAGGAAGCCTGGATGAGTTTGCTTCTAAGCCGACCATCTCCTGTGTGGGTAATCGATCCGCGATCGGTTCGATCTCCGGTAGAGTTCTCCGTGGGCACCAAACCCAGAAACCCTGCCAGTTGACGCACATTTTTAAGCTCGCGCCAATCTCCAATGCGGGCCACAAGCTGGCTCGCTACAATCCAGCCGATCCCAGGAATCGTCATCAGATACTTTATGCATTGCGACAGTTCGGCATCGTTGTTACAGAAGCGGCGGATCTCTTTGGTCGCCTTCACGGCCTGCTTTTCGGAAAACTCCAAACTGTCGAGCAACTGATCGAGCTTAAAGCGCACCGTCTTCGAACACGGAAGCTTCCTAAGCTTATCTTTGACTATGAAGGACCACTGGCTGCCGGCGGGAGCCGGGGGAAAGTCGATTCCTTCAAAGAGCAGCAACGATTTGATGCGCTGCTTCATCGCCGCCACCTCGCTCATCATCGTGTCGCGCAGCTGGGTGAGGTGGCGAAGCTCGCGGTACAAGGGAGAGGGAACATGAATGCTCTTCAGTTGTCCCCCACGCAAGTTCTCCGACAGTCCTCGACTGTCGAGTCGATTGGTCTTAACCCTCTGTCCTGGAGCCTTGGGAATCATCGAAGGAGCGGCGATCAAGCACGGGTAGGCTTGCGCCACCAACCCATCATACAATCCATAACCCGTGGGTCCAGCCTCATAGGCGAAGGCTACTTTCTTATCAGTGAAGTGCTTACGCACATAGTTCAAAAGATGCTCCACGTTATAGGGAATACGCTTCGATTGAATGAAGCCCTGGTGATCCGTAAAGGTCACCGAGATGCTCTTCTTGTCCACATCCAATCCGGCAAACAAATCGTAATCGGCTGGTATAAACGTTTTCCCTCTCATCAAAGTCCCTCCTTTGTACATTGGCTGTTCCTACAACCAGTGTACTTCTAACGGAGGACTTGGTGTGAGCCACGACATCCATCATACGAGTCTCATACACTGTCTCATACACTGTCTCTTAAAGGGACAACACAGCACGACGGAAGTGACATCCGTGTGATTCTATTGCGATTCTTGCGCCGTAAGCAAGAAAATTTTCACGTACAGGTGAAGAGTGCGAGTTGTCTCGTTGAACCCAGGAAAAATTAGTGGTACAGCCAATTCCAATGGCGAAGTATCGCGTCACGGTTGACACGGGAGGAACTTTTTCGGACTTCGTCTTTTTTAACGAGGACACGGGCGAGATTTCGATCACGAAAGTTCCTTCGACACCGAAGAAACCTTTCCAAGCCGTGCTCAATGGCACCGAGGAACTTCTGGCTCAGGGAGTCGCAGCCAAAGACATCTCCTTTTTTTCTCACGGCACAACGGTAGGAACCAATGCTCTACTCGAAGAGAAGGGAGCCAGAACCGGTCTTCTAGTGACCCAGGGCTTCCGCGGGATCTACGAGGTCCAAGAGCAGACGCGTGGCTACGGACCGGCGACCTACGATCTTTTTTTTGAAAAACCGAGCTTGCTCGCCCAACCTTATTATACGGAAGAGATTCCGGAGAGAATCGATTTTCGCGGGGAGGTTCTGAAGCCGATCGACGTAGAATCATCGCTCCGAGCCGTCCACAACCTCAAGAAAAAAGGTGTCGAGTCCGTCGCGGTTTGCTTTCTCTTCTCATTTTTGAACACGGCGCACGAACTCAAGGTCAAAGAGATCATCGAAAAAGAGATGCCGACCGTCAGCCTCTCGCTTTCCTGCGAAGTCTTGCCGCAGATCCGTGAGTTCTACCGGATGAGCACGACGGTGATCAACGCTTACATCGCGCCGGTCGTAGGTCGCTACTTGACCGCGCTGGAAGGCAAGCTCAGGGAGTTGGGCGTGACGACGCCGAGGCTCTACATCATGCAGTCCAACGGTGGTGTCTCTACCTTCCAAGGCGCGGCAAAGAAACCTGCGGCCACGGTTCTTTCCGGGCCGGCGGGAGGGGTGATTGCATCGATCGGCATCAGCCAGCATGCCGGAATAAAGAACATCATCACCTTCGACATGGGTGGAACAAGCTGCGATGTCGCCCTGATTCACCAGGGAGCACCGGTTATCACCACTCAAGGAAGAATCAGCCGCCGCCCGATCAGCCTTCCAATGCTCGACATCCATACAGTCAGCGCCGGCGGCGGCACGATCGCGCGGATCGACAGCGTCGGCGGACTGCAGGTCGGTCCGGACAGTGCCGGAGCCGATCCCGGCCCAATCTGCTACGATCACGGCGGCGAGGAAGTGACGATCACCGATGCCAATCTGGTTCTGGGCGTCCTGGACCCGGATCATTTCCTGGGCGGAAAACTGAAACTCAATAAAGCCAAAGCAGAGAAGCTCCTCGAAGAAAAGATCGCCAAGCCGCTGGGCCTGAGCCTGTTCGAGGCCGCAGACGGAATTCTGAAAATCATTAACGCCAAAATGGAAGAAGCCATCAAGGCGGTCTCCTCTCAGAGGGGCTATGATATCCGCGACTTCACCCT
>DASYRN010000023.1:0-2092 GCA_036004365.1 Binatia bacterium | reverse complement strand
CCACTGGCCTCAAGCATCACAGAAATGCCGTTTTTACGCATGATCTTCCTGGCCCGTTCCACGCGGTATTGCCGCATACGCTCCATATTCAACCGTTCCTGCCAATCCGCGATGGCGCCACCAAAAGTGAGTTGCGAAGCTAGTCTGACCATAGCCGCGAACCTCCTTAACGCTTGGGCCGACTTTAACTTGAACCGCTCGCCCGCTGCAATAGCCTTCAATTTTCGATTTTGGATTTTGAAATTAAATTCAATCCAAAATCGGCACTCTAAAATCTAAAATTGAGGATGGCTTGACAGGATCAACCCCTTCCCATATGTCTGCATCAAAACAAGGACTTCGGTTTCGAGTTTCAAGTTTCAGGTTTCTAGTTTGAACTCGAAACTCTTTAAGGAGATTCATATGAGCGACCAGCCAAAGATCGTCACCGGCCTGGGTAAGGCCGAACTGAACCGCATTCTCGTCCGAGGCTTCGACCTTACCGAAGAGCTGTTAGGGAAAATCACCTTTAGCCAGATGACCTTTCTCATGCTGACGGGGCGGATGCCAACACCCGGCCAGACGCGGATGACGGATGCGTTGCTTACCGTCCTGGTCGAACATGGAATGGTCGCGAGCGTCATCGCCGCCCGCCTTACCTATCACACTGCGCCGGAAGCGATTCAGGGCGCCGTGGCTGCAGCTATTTTGGGAGCCGGCAGCGTTCATCTGGGCTCTTCGGAATGGTCGGCGCAGATGCTGCAGGAAGCGCTGCCCCAAGCCACGCAAGATGGCGATCTCGATACAATCGTCGCATCTGTGGTTACGCGTTACGAGGAAAGGAAACAACGGATCCCCGGCATCGGCCACCGCACCCACTCCGAGGGAGACCCGCGTGCCGACCGGCTGTTTGAGATCGCCCGTGAGACCGAAGTCTACGGCCGCTACTGCGACTTGTTACAGCGCATCGCGCGTGCCGCCGAGGCACGGCTCGGTCGCCGGCTGCCCATCAACGTGACCGGGGCGATTGCGGCCATCGCCTCGGATTTGGGACTGCCGTGGGCGTTGTCCAAGTCCTTTGCCATTATTGGCAGGACCCTCGGCGCGATGGCTCACATCGGCGAGGAGATGCGCAACCCGATGGCGCGCAACATCGACGCCGCAATCAAATCGGCTCTAGTCCATGAGCCGGGTCAGGAGAAGTAATGAAGGGGGGACTTAGTTTTTAGTCCTTAATTTTACTCGAAACTCGAGACGGGAAAGGAGAGAATATGAGAGAATGGAAGCGGAGCTCAGGCTTTTACGTTCTTGTATTCTTTCTCTTACTGCTGAAGGGACAGGCACAGGCACAGACCAAAAAGCTGAACCTCGCCTACACGGCGACGAGCCCCTATCAGGCAGCCCTCATCATCTCCAAGGAAGCCGGCTTCTTCAAAAAGCATGGCCTGGATGTCTCGCTGATCTTTACTCCGGGCGGCTCACTGGGGTTTCAGGCCATGATGGGAGGAGACGTCGCTATGGTTCTCGCGGATGGGTCCGCCGCCGTGGCGGGCAGCCTCGCGGGCGCTGACATCGTCGTCCTCGCAAGCTTGCTCAATACATTTCCCTACAGCCTCGTCTCCCTTCCGGAGATAAAAACGGTCGACCAGCTAAAGGGAGGGAGAATAGCTGTCAGCCGGTTCGGCAGCGCGACGGATCTGGGCGTGCGGATGTCGCTGAGCAAAGTCGGTTTGAACGCCGACAAGGATGTCATCCTGCTCCAAATCGGCGCGCAGACCGCACGCGTGGCTGCGCTGCAATCAAAGGCTGTTCAGGCGACGATCATCACGCCGCCTTTCACGCTAACGGCGCGGAAGCTCGGATATAACACGCTCATCGACATGAGCCAGCTGAATATCCCTTTTCAGCTCACCGCGCTCGTCGCATCGAAAGCGTATATCAAATCGCAGCGCGACACTGTTCTGTCGGTGGTTACATCTCTGGTAGAGGGGATTCACTTCTACAAGACCCAGAAAGAGCCGAGCATCAAGATCATGAGCAGATATCTCCAGATCACCGACCGGGAGGCTTTGGAAGAGACCTATCGTGAGATCGCCCTCAAAGTCGTGCCGGA
>DASYRN010000022.1:0-12198 GCA_036004365.1 Binatia bacterium | reverse complement strand
TTTAGCTAAAATTAGTTTGCTTGCGAAATCGGGAACGGCTCGACTTTTCAGGGTTTACTGTGCCGTGATCACACACAATTTCAGGCAGTATTTCGAGCGAAAAAGAAAAAAGTTCTCACCCACGTGTAAGTCAACATCGTTTCTCCCTCACAAGGTCACGACCGTACCTTGCGTGAACGCTCGTTCCAGCTGACGCAAAATGCCGTCGGGTTCGCGCAGCCCAAGCTCCACGATTTCATTGGCGCGCGCTTGCGAATCGCTATTGGCATAAATGCGCAGCTGAGGTGCATTGCCCGACGGCCGGATGTGAGCAACGTCGCCATTGTTGAAAGAGATGCGCACGCCGTCGAGGACATTGATGCGCACGATATCGTCGAATCCAAGCGCGCGTGTGAAGAAACGCGATAACATCGACTTACGTTGCTGCCATTCTTCGGCTAGCCCTGCCGCCAGGGGCGTGGGCATCGCGTCTGGACGCCTGCGATCGATTACGCGCGCAGCGCCATCGAACTCCACCTCGATCGTATCGCCGGGTGGAATTAGATGTGCCAGGATGCCCTGGCTAACCGCGACCGGTACGTTGTCGATCAAGCTGGCGCGGCCGAAACGTGCAGGCAGCCGACTCCAGAGTGCGGCCAATCCAATGCGCCGCTCGGCCGCAGCGAACAAGTTAGCCAGGATGGGCAGCGTTGAATCACGCGTCGGCAACGGAACCATCGTCTCCGCGGCGAAAGCAATATCGCTGCCGGTTAAAAATCCGCCGTTGGCCTCCCAGCCGACGATCCGTGCGTGTGTTCCAGCGCGGCGCAACTCGTCGAGGGCAGAGATAACATAGGGCGATCCGATCTTGGTCTTCTGGAGATAAACCCCGCGCTCGCCCATACGTCGCTCGACAGCATCGTTGGCGCTAATGGGGACCGCGGCGGCATCCGCGCGCAGGTACTCCGCAACCACGATTCCGAGCAGGTCACCGGGCAAGAAACGCACGCGACGGCCGCCTGGGTGGACCTCGGAGGCGGGCAGCACCGCTGTCAGCAACGGCCGATCGGAGTCGCCATCGGTGGACACGATTGCGTGAAGCGGCCGGCCGCTCGCTTCGCCAGCGACGGCGAGATCCTCCAGACGATTCAGCTGCTCGTCGGTGATGTTCTCCGTGTCGATGGATACGAACGTCTCGCTGCGCCCGGCGGTGACTACTTCGGCGCCCAGCTCGCGCAGGATGCGCGGTAAGATGTCGCGGCCCACCGCCGAATGCTGATACACAAGAACGTGCAGGCCAGAGAGATCGCCGCAGGTGAAGCTGCTCAGGTAGCGACGGACGTAGGCTTCTTCGGCGGCCCGAGCGAGCGGCGGCAGGTCCGGCGGCCGCTTCAGCATTCCAGAAGCATCGAAGACCGATCCGGTCGCGGTCCGGCTGTACTCCTCGAACCGCACCCGTTCGACCTCGCGCGTGATGCCTGGTTCGTCCTGCTTCAGGACCTCGCCGACGCTCTTGTTGAGCTTGATGCCGTTACGATCGAATGGAATATGGCTGCCGGTTACCATTACGCCGGCGCGTCTGGCGGAGATGGCGTGAGAGATCAATGCGGGCGTAGGGATCTTGCCCGCGTTCTCCACCTGGCAGCCCGAGTCGACAATCGCTTGGGTGCAGGCGTGCATGATGCGGTCGGTACTCGGCCGGAGGTCGCCGGCGATGACCACTGTGCTGCTTGCACGAATATCACCAATGCTCAACAAATACCGGAGCGCAGCTTTGACATTGATATAAGCCTCGAGGTCGGTAATGTCTTTGACCAGGCCGCGCAATCCGCTGGTGCCAAAGGCCAATGGGACCGGCGCGTAATTGAGGAACGAGGCCGTGGGGGATATTCGTGGTTCAGGCATTGTAGTTATGTAATTGCAAGTCTCGCCTTCAGGCCGACGATGGTCCCGATGGAGAATCGGCTACCAGATTCTACGCCCCTGAATGAGATTGATCGCCAACACCACTAGGGCAATGACTAATAGGATATGGACGAACCCACCAAGCGTGTACGAAGTGACCAATCCCAGTGCCCACATGGTCAGGAGGATCGCAAAGAGAGTCCAAAGCATCTTTGAGCCCTCCGGTTTCCCACAGCTGACGAACGATAGAGTTCCCTCTCTAATTTATTTGCGCTGCCGCAAGAATTGCTGACCCACAATGTATAGCAAAAATAAGCTGACAATTACGATGGAACTAGTCATAAGAGTAGGGCGGATCTTTCCGAATACCAGAGTCCATTGTCTACCTAAGAAGTAACCGGCGGAAACAAAGGTGACCGACCAAATGAAGGCTCCTGTAAATGCAAACAGAGCGAACACGGATACCGGGAGTTTCGCAATTCCCGCACCAAATCCTATCAAATGTCGTACGCCCGGCAAGTAAAAACCGAACAGGAGACCCCATTTCCCCACACGATCATACCAGGTATGAACACGAGTTACCTTATCTCCTGTAATGTGAACGGCATGACCAAATTTTAAAATTAGATATATGCCAACGGTGCGTCCCAACCCATAGCTTAAAGTGATACCGCACGCGCTACCGAGAAATGCCGCGGTCAGGATAGGAAAGAGCTGCAATTTGCCTTCGTAAACAAGATACCCCGCGAATGCGAGCACCCCTTCGTCCGGTATGGGTGCCCCGAGAATCCCTAGAGCCAGCAATGAAAATATTCCTACATATCCATATTCCGTAACCCAGCGGAGAATTGTTTCTGTCAGCATAGTGTCTTCTCTTCAGCACCACTCGGAAAGCTTTAACGGAAGAGAAGATGAACTGGCTCGTTTTACGGCCAAGTATAAATATAGTCCAGAAGCGCGGCCAATATTGGACGGCTTTGAAAATAATTAGTGGAGGCTCGGCGACTGCACAGGCACTCTAGGCGATCTGGGCGAGGTAATCGGTGAGTTTCTTTTCTTTGATGATAAGAAAGCGATCTCTATTCGTCTCAATCAGCCCAAGGTTGTGAAATCGCTGCATAAACAGGCTGATCCGAGGCCGCGTCGTTCCCACCATCTCCGACAACTCTTCATGCGAAATCTTCAGTTCGATGCGAATGCTGCGCGGGTCTTTCTTGCCGAGCGTGCGAGCCAGTTGTAAGAGTGTCTTACCAAGACGCTGTTCGCTATCCACCGTCACCAGATTGGCGATGACCTGCTGTTGATCGGCAATGCGCACGGCCAGATAGCGCACGAAGCCCTCAAACAGCAAGTCGCGGCTTAGACGCCCCAAGAATTGAGAGCAAGGTATTTGTTTTACCATCGTTTGTTTCATCGCCGTCGCTGTTTCAAGGCGCGCGCCCAACCCAGACAGGCATAGCTCACCGAAAACGTCTCCCGCACTGTGGATAGCCAGCAGGCACTCTTTGCCTTCGGAGGAGAGCATGAGGAGTTTGATCTGCCCGCTTTCAATAAAGTAGACCATCTCGTCTTGATCGCCACAAGTGTAGACGTTCGTGTGTCTCGCAATCTTGACTGCGCGAGAATTCAGGGTCTCGCGCTGCAACGAATCACGCAATTGTTGTTTGAACTGGTCAGCTTGAGGGGTCTGTTGAATCGTCATCATGCCTCCTTTCGATGCCCACGATGATTACAACAACAGTCGACTTCTCCTGGGGCTCGGTCGGTCGTTCTTGGTTAAGACAGTACCTCCGCGGTCCTCCTATAGTAGACTACATCTTTCTCTGCGCCGTGTCCAGGCGGCGTATTGCGCCGTGTATAATCTAACCGGGTGAAGGTTCGTTGCGCCATTTGAGAATCTAACCCTCCTTAGCCGCATGATGCGGTGAAGGAGGGGGAGCAATGGAGGAATTTAGTATGGCGCGACAATCCAGGCGGGAGTATTTGCGATCAATCTATGAGCGCTACCGCCAAGGGCGGCGCAAAGAGAAAACGGCCATGTTAGAAGAGTTCTGCAAGATCTGCGGTTACAACCGCAAGTACGCCATCTGGCTTTTGAACCGTCCTTTGTCCAAGCCGGCTCGCAGACGCGTGACTGTGCGCCCGGCTACCTACAGTAAGGCAAGCATTGCGACGCTCGCCAAGGTCTGGGAAGCCTCAGGTTATCTGTGCTCCCAGCGTCTCAAGGCGGCGCTGCCGCAGTGGCTACCCTGGATCAAGAAACACTTCGAAGTGAACGGAGAGTTGGAAAAGGAGCTCTTGGCGGTCAGTGCCCGTCAAATGGATCGCCGACTGAGCCTCCACAAGCGCGCCGTGAAACGTCGACTCTATGGCACTACCCGCCCGGGCTCGCTTCTTAAACAGATGATCCCGGTCAAAACCGATCATTGGGACGTGACGTTGCCAGGCCATCTAGAAATCGATCTGGTCTCGCATTCAGGTGCCTCGGCGGCCGGCGAGTTCATCTATACTCTGGACTGCGTCGACATCGCCACCGGTTGGGTGGAACGACAGGCGGTGATGGGCAAAGGCCAGCTCGGTATCGTCGCCGCCCTTAGGGAAATCGAACAGAGGTTGCCCTTTCCGTTACGCGGCATCGACTCCGATAACGGCAGTGAGTTTATCAATACGCACCTGTTTAACTTCTGCCAACAAAGACCCAAAACCCGTAGAGTCCAGTTCACCCGCTCGCGCCCATACAAAAAAGATGACAACGCGCATGTGGAGCAGAAAAACTGGACCCACGTGCGCAAACTCTTGGGCTGGGAGCGCTATGACACTTTGGAAGCCCTAAAGATCATCAACCACCTTTACGAGCAGCTGCGCATCTTTCAGAACCTGTTCCAGCCCTCCATGAAGCTTAGCAGTAAGATCCGTAAAGGCTCGCGCCTCATCCGCCGTTACGATCAGCCCTCTACCCCGTTGGAGCGGGTGCTCAAATCCCCAGAGAAAACTCTCCAACAGATCCAAGCGCTAAAATCCACGCTTAAAAACATCGATCCTTTTGAACTGTCCCGTCGCATCGACCAGCAGCTCAGCTGCCTCTACAACTTAGCTGGCCAACGAAATGGAGCAGTGCGGGAGAAAGCCCCGCTGAGACAACTGCGGGCAAACCCTGTGCTGGTGGAGCAAAAGCCCCGCTCCCTCCCGCACACCTCTCGCTCGCCTTGGAAAGACTGGACTTTCAGCAAAAAGTTAAAGCGTCAGCAGTATGAAATACAACGACAGATTCGCACACAAGCTTCGGTCAGATTTTCACATGACTCAACGAACCCTAGCTCCGGTTAGATTTTTAAATGGCTTGACAGGGGCGGGATTGGCTCCAATGCTTAAGTCCCTGCCGTATGAATTCCGGTTCCAGTCCCAGCACTGTGCAGATCGATACGAATGAGAAAAGCCCATAGGACTCATCATTAAAGAACCACTCCTCAGCCTCCTGCCCTGTGCGGTGCATACCGCGTCTCTCAATCTCAAAGTGCTTCTGAAAACAGAAAAAGGCATCTTCGAGCACGGCACACATCAACGCCGCTTCCGGGCACGCTGTGGCGAGGCTGACAGGGCCGAAGTGCTCTGGGAGAAGTGATCGGCTTTCGTGAACGGGGATGCGGTTAGCGTACATGTTGTCCTCCTGTTGCGATCGTCTCGGTAGACGCGCAGCAGTCTGTGCGGGAGGTGAGCGTTTACCCTTAATGTGTTCTCAAGCGCAGTCTTTCGGTAGCCAAATCTCATTGATCAAGATGCATGGATGTCCTGCCGGGAAGCCGTGGACCTGGCCTTTGGTCTTGTACCACCACCTGCTGTGGTACTCAAGCTCCACTTGAGTGTCCTGGTTAAAGATAGCGGCATCAGTGCCATTGAACCTAACTTCGAACCATGCCTTGGTTCCTGCCTGTATTCTGGCCTTCATGATTCACTTCCTCCGTTTGGGTTTTAATCATAGTCTTACTTGACAGGGGTTTTTGTCTAATATTGGACGATTTCCAAACAAAAGTTATCGCGAGATCCGCACACATCCGCGGCCACTCTAGGCAATCTAGGTAAACGAAAGTAAACCCAGCCCGTTTAGGATGTGAATCAACCCACTGAGGGCCCCAAGATGGGGTGAAATTTATCTCGGGCGTAAATGACAAAACACAGAGCTGGAGAGGCTCAAACAAAAGGCCGCTCCGTCAACAGAGCAAACAACAGAACATCTGGTTCGTCGATTTCAAAGGCTAGTCGTGTCGTCCACTCTAAAGCCAAGCTTGATCGTCACCTGCCAGTAATCAACTTTCCCTTGCTCGATATATCCGCGGGTATCAATGACTTGGAACCAATGCAGATTGTGCAGAGTCTTGGATGCCTTCGCAACCGCGTTCCGAACCGCGTCTTCGACGCCGGTTTTGGAAGAACCTGTCAGTTCGATCTGTTTATAGACGTGTTCGCTCATACAACCTCCCGGGGCTTCTTACTTTAGGCCAATCTCTCGCCGCTTTCAGCCTATCAGGAATCAAGCCTCGATTAGCCCACTCCCTCCTCTTCTTTTGGCTTCTTCATTTTCTTTTCGGCCTTTGAGAGCCCTGTCTATCTGTTCCTCGGCCGCGCTCTTTGGCTTTCCCGTGACTTCAGAGATCTCGCGAACCAGTAGCTTTCTGGCCCTTTCAAGCGTATGTCGGTCGCCAGGCGATAGCGCCCTCGTCTCGCTCAACTCAGTCAGCGACTCAACAACCTCAGCCAAGTCAAATGCCGATCCCGAGGCAAACAGTTTTAAGTTGTCCATGGCACGCTGCTTCCAGTTCTTGGCTGTTCTGGCTGTCTTCTTTAGGTGGCCTAGCAGCTTCGGGATCTCGGATCTCTTCAACAGCTGTCGGATGCCTTTGACCTGGGCTCTATCTACCGGGACGAACAACTGGCCGCCGCTATCGTCCAAGAGAGCCAAATGGTAGAAGCTCATCAGCCCCCCATCGACTACTTTCTTGACGACCGCGCTGATGAGACAGGGTCCCTGGCATGGATAAACAACCTTCTTCCCAACAGTCATTATCACTCGATTCTCCTTCCCTGATTAGATACCTGTGATCTGAAATCTGAGCCAAGCTAATTTCTATGCGGCGTGCATAAAAGGTGATGCTCTCATGCATCTTTATCTCGAAGCCGCTCAAGAACGGTGCGAACTTTACTGGAGGTCAAGGCACGCTCATCTTCGACGCGCCATCATCAAATGTGCGGTGTCGGAAAGACGACGTTGCCCGCACTCCCGACCCAGACCGCAGGGTTCCGGCGGGCGAAAGATCCGCTCGTTACTGCGTCCTTAAGCAACGCTCCTTATTTCGAGATATTCAGAGCAATGCCAAGAGGCATTTTGGCATTCCCCATGCTCAAAGCCGTTCCTGAGCTGGATAGCTCCCAGGACGAGACCGACTCTTTCGAGAAGCCATCTTTGGCGGCATCCGACGTGTCGGCGCTTGGTGACTTGATGAGGTATTTTACGTTATTGCCGTCGCTAAGAGTTACCGATAGAACCACCTCTTTGCCTTCCGCTGTAGGCATTGTTTGAATTGCGGCAATTTGCTTCGAAACTGTTGTTTTGTTCACTGTATCAAAATACATCCACAAGAAGGATGCGACAAACACGGCAAGAACCAACCAGCCATACTGGCCGACCCTTTTCTGCCTTGTCAAAAATCGACTTCTCTGTAGATCGAAGAATTTGCGGTACGCCTGCCTTTCCGCATCCAGCCTTTTAGCAGGATCTTGCTCCGGCGAACTTGCAGGTTGATCAAACGAAAGTCCGATACTGTTCAATATCATCCCTAGCATCACCAACACTAACGGGACGGCAATTACCAAAAGCGGATTCATAATTCTCTCCTTTTTGAGGCTCTAGTAGCCTTTTGCGCCCACCTGTAGATCCGAATATGCACTCATTCAAAACCAAATGTATCGCTTCCCGCCCCTAACCAAACTGAAAGTTAAGGACCTTGCGGAAATCAGCCGAACGACTCCCACAAGAGTGATAGAGCCGAGGATCGCGGTGGCAATGATGCTAAACAAGGTGCCCCTGATAACAGTCCAGAAATATAGATAACCCCCGAGGGAGGCGCCCACGATCCCGAACAAAATATCCAAGCCGCCCGTATAGCCTCCTAAGGCTTCTCCGTAGCCCTTTTCCCCAATCAACTTTCCGGTCAACCAACCTGCAACTCCTGTCACTAGAACCCAAAATATTGCGTCCATAAGAATCTCCTCTTATTTACGATTAACGACCCTGAGAGGGGTATATAACCCTCTCCGAACCAGAAGGTCTGTCTGGTTGGTTGTATGACCCGGTGGCACCTCATAGCGCACATGTTTAGTTCCTTCTTCAGGTGCCGCAGATTCGAGATCTTTGAGATGATGACTCAGCCGTTCCTGAAACCAGGTGTTCTTGGGCCACTCCCACTTGATTTGGGGGAGATCTTCGTCACGGTAGAAACCGCCGTTGGCTTTGCTTTGAAACAAGATGCGCTGCCAGTCACTCAGCTTGCCGTTATGAACATGAGCTCTTGTGAGGAGCTCTTTCACCAGCTCCACAACAGCGCCCAAGGAATCTTGCACAAAGAAGCCAATCGCAGGTAATTCCTTTTCGAGATAGTTGACCTTCATTGTTACCTCCTCGATATTTTAGTTTTCACTTTAGGCCCCCAGCCGCTGCTGCACGCTGGTTTCTGCGGCTGTGGCTATTAATAAGCGTAAGCTATCGCCCCTTCTTTTGATTTTATTTCGGCCAATTCAAAGTATAACCTAAAATCTCTGGACCAGATCCGCATATCTTGCTTCGAATAAGGGGCTTTGCCTTTAAACTCTTTTGGCCGAACACCAACGAGGGTGACCGCAGTGATGGCGGGCTCTATGTAATTCCAGCTCACCGATGCCGTTTCCTTTCCTATTCCTCCCTCTTTGACTTCCATCCTGGCATAGCCGGTTTGGGTGTACCCTTGAAGGGCGGTGATTGGTGTCGTGAGTTGAACTCGAGTCAACACCTCCGTTGCGGATTGGAGTCCCCTATTCCGGGTCATGACCGCAATCCACAAGTGAGATGCAAATTCCTTCTTAAATCTTTCCATTTCCTGCTTGCCCTCGGGCCCTCCGAACTGCGGGGCAACGCTGGTTAAGATAGGCTCAAGATTCGCAGGAGTAAGGGCAAAGACCTGAGTATCGAAGGCGACCCGCGTGATGTTAGGCACCTGCAGATCCAAAATCTGTAAGGCCTGTCGCGCGTTGACGTGAGCGCGATAACCAAAGAATAAGACCAGGACCAGCCCTATCCCAATCAAGGCGGTGGTTTTTCCACTAATGTCCCTTGGAAGTTCCATTGTCCTTCCTCCTTTTTACAAAAACTAAACATCCAATTTTGACCACCCCTGACTCTTAGACCGTTTCCTCTGAACGGCAATCTCCTCCGTTTCCATTTAATCCTACGCCGACTCGGGAAAGATTGCTGTCTAATAGTGGACGGCTTTGAAAAGAATTATCACGAGGCTCGGCAGATGCGCAGCCGCTCCAGCGAACTTATCAAGACGCATGAAAAGTCTATGGATTTGGGCCCGGTGACCGGGCCAGGTGATCTCGGTCGCGTGCTAAAAGATGTGGTGAGATACTTAAAAGGAAAAGGGCAATCGGTGCTTGTCAATGTCGTCACTCAAAGCCATTAATCTCGGCGGGAAGTAGCGATGAAAGCTTGTCAACGAACAGGGGGGGAGCCTAAATAAGTGAATTTAGAACATAGCAGAGCAATACGACCAGGATCCTTCCCATAACAAAAACCAAACTCTGACCTTGAACACAGAGCCCTCGAAAGTGATGTCAAGCGAGGCCCCTACATCCGTTCGAACCTATGACTCTCCCTCGCCTCGTAGACAACCACGCGGTCGCGCCCGGCCTCCTTGGCGAAATACAAGGCAGTATCAGCCGCGCGTACTAGTTCCCGCGCGGTGGAGCCGTGTTCACCCGCCTGCGCGATGCCGGCCGACACGGTTATCGTGCCGAGCATTTGATCGCCGTGCCGAACCTGCAGTTTCTTGACCAGCACGCGGATCTGTTCCACCCGCTGCTGGGTGTCCGCCAGCGATGATTCGGGCAGAACCAGCACAAACTCCTCGCCGCCATAGCGGCACGAGATATCGCTCTTGCGTAGCTTCTCTCGCAGCACCTGCCCCAACTCGCGCAACAGCGAGTCGCCGGCGTCGTGCCCAAAAGTATCGTTGAATCGCTTGAAGTGATCGAGGTCGAGCATCGCCACACAAAGTGGGGAATTCCCGCGCCGCGCACGATGAAGCTCGCGGGACAGAGTCTCTTCCAAGTAGCGCCGGTTGAACAACCCGGTCAACGGATCACGGATGGCCTGTTCGTGCAGTTTCTCCCGCAGTTTCAAGCTGAACAAACACAGCTTGATCGCTTCGCCCACTGTCACGGTCAATTGTCGTCGGCCGGTCTGATGCTTATTTCTTCTCGCGTCAGCACCGATGAGACACAACAGCCCTAGTGTTTCGCCTTGTACTGTCAAAGGCACACACAAGGAACCAGTCTCCGGTGGATGGACAAAATGACCGCACTGCAAACTACTCTGGGGATCTATGACTGCGTGAGGATGACCGCGGCGCAGCGCCCAACAATCTTCCAATGAAAAGGTGCACTTTACTGGCACGTCATCGCCCCAGCGCGCGACCACCTCAAAATCTTCATCCGGAGCATGCAAGATCGCTAGATAGCCGCTTTGATCGGCGAATAGTTCACGCGCCATCAGGGCAATCACCTTATAGGCTTCCTCCTGTGTATTGGTGGTCTGAAGCAGATCATTCATGCGGTTAAGCAACTGCATTTCACTGTCACGCCTCTGCAATTCAACCACCAAAGCCGTCAACTCGTCATTGGCCTTCTGCACATTTTCCTCTGCATGTTTGCGATCGGTGATATCGCGAATGTTGCATTGAATGACTTGATGGCCATTTTCCTTATAGACGTTGCTGACAAACTCCACTTCACGGCGCTTTCCCTCTTTGCTTTGGAGCGGTAAGTCTTCGTAACGGACAAAGCCTTTTTGTCCCAATTCTCGAATAGCGTCCTTGCTGGCTTGCACATCCTTGAGCAAACCGATTTGCCAGAGCTCCTTCCCCAGGAATTCGTCGCGCGGGTAGCCTAACAATTCCACCATGTATAGATTCACGTCGATGTATAGATTCACGTCGATAATTTTTTGACTAGCGGCATCGAGAATAAGTATCCCGTCGCGTGCGGTTTCAAAAAGCCGCCGGTAACGAACTTCGGAAATCCGCCACTTCTCTCTGGGCTTGGTGATTTTGTTGGTCATTTGAGGAGCCTCCTTTCTTGAAGGCACACTGTTGACGGGAGGAAACCAACTTGATGCCCTGGTAGGTGTATGTTGAATTATACGCCAAGAACGGAACAAATCAACCGTTTTTTTTGGTGCAGACCAAGATTATACCCTTTAAAAGTCAGCCGGTTAGGGGCACAACGACAAGGCTAATGACCACCACCGGAAAGCCCGAGGAACATAGCCCTACGAGTGATAGCCGCGCCGGGGCAGACCCCCAAACAGGAGCAGAACTGAGATGATCAACAACAGGAGGCTCATAGTAGTGTTTCGTTCCCAAGCCGAGCACGAATCTTCCCACTAGATGAGAGATCGTGCTTCACGCTCTTTTCGCCTCATTCCCCCTTCCACAATCCTGTACTCGAACAGCCGGCATTCGAGGGGGCCGTTGAAAAGCGGCGTGCGCTTTGATGCGGCGAGCCGGATGAGCTTCGGCAGGCGCATATCGGCGCTGAGAATGTATGCCCGCCAGCCGCTAAATTTTTTCTTGAGCGCGTCCCCCAGCTTTGGGTAGAGCTCCGCCAATTCCCGCTGCTCGCCGAGGCGCACGCCATAAGGCGGGTTAGTGACAATGATCCCTTCCTTCGCCGGCGCGGAAATTTCCAGGACGTCCGCGTGCTTCAGGCTTACCACCTCCTTCAAACCGGCGGCCGCAAGGTTTGTGCGCGCAGATTTCAACGCTTCGCCGGAGAGATCGCTGCCGTAAATGGCAAGCGGTAGCCCGGATTTTTGCCGGGCCGCGCTTTGCTGCAACAACCCCTGCCAGCAGCGCTTATCAAAAGTTTTCAGTTTCTCGAAGGCGAAATGGCGTCCCAAACCGGGCGGGATATCGAGGGCCATTTGCGCCGCTTCAAGCAGGAACGTGCCGCTGCCACACATAGGATCGAGCAGCGGAATGCCGGGGACCCATCCGGCCAACCGCA
>DASYRN010000021.1:0-65851 GCA_036004365.1 Binatia bacterium | reverse complement strand
GACGACGTCAAGAAATTAACTCAGCCTTTCAAGCCCGGCCGCTACGCCGCGGGTCTTAGAAAGCCTATCCCAGAGTACGCGACCGCCATCGAAAAAGTCCGCTACATCGGCGAGCCTGTCGCCGCCGTGGCGGCGCGCGACCGCGGCACCACCGAAGACGCAGCGGAACTTATCGCCGTGGAATACGACCCGTTAGAGCCCGTCGTGGAGACGAGGCAGGCTATGGCGGACAGCGCCCCACTCCTCTTTGAGGAGCTGGGCTCTAACGTAGCCTGGAAAGGATCGCTCGCCTACGGTGACGCGGAGAACGCTTTTCGCGAAGCGGATAGGATCGTCCGGGAAAAGCTAAAGATCCACCGCTACAGCTCGACTCCGTTGGAGCCGCTCGCCTGCATCGCCTCGTATGATGCCGCCGTCAGAAAACTTACCGTCTGGGTCAACGCGCAAGTTCCCGAAGTCATTTATGACGGCCTTCGCGAGGCTCTTGGATTGGAAGACATCAGGGTCATCATTCCGGACATTGGCGGCGGCTTCGGCCAGAAGATCCACCTCATAAGGAAATACGTGGTCATCACGAGCCTGCTCGCGATGAAAAGCGGACGGCCCGTCAAATGGATCGAGGACCGCACCGAGCATATGATGGCTGCGGGCCATTCCTGCGGCCAGGAGTTCGATATCGAGGCGGCGGTGAAGAACGACGGGACGGTTCTCGGGTTGAGATTCAAAGAGATCGACGACGTCGGCGGCTCTACCAGCACCCTCACCATCCACTTCACCAACAAGCTCAACAACCTGACCAATACGTACAAGGTCAAA
The DNA here is from genome assembly GCA_036004365.1 of Binatia bacterium. Lineage (GTDB taxonomy): Bacteria > Desulfobacterota > Binatia > UBA9968 > UBA9968 > DP-36. The sequence goes on along the minus strand of DASYRN010000021.1, from coordinate 65,035 downwards.
AATATCGCCTTGGAAGGCTGCTCGGTAGTCACGAACAAGTGCCCGGTGATTCCGAACCGCGGCATCGGCAAACCCGGCATGTGCTTTATCTGGGAGAGGATCATGGATCGGATAGCCGACGAACTGGGCCTAAGCCCGATCGATGTTCGCAGGATCAACCTCGTTCAGCCTGACGAGATGCCTTACACAACGCCGAGCGGAAACATTTATGACAGCGGAGATTACCCTGGACTTCTTAAAGAAGTCCTTGAGAAAATGAACTATGATAAGTTCAAGCACGAGCAAGCGCGCGAGCGTGAGAAGGGTCGCCTGCTCGGAATTGGGATTGTCATCGGAGTCGAGCCTGGGGGGCGCAACGCGGCGCGGGATATGGCCATCTTTCCCGAGATGAAAGAGATGCCAGGCTCCGGCGGTGTCAACGGGGCAAGCATCAAGCTCGAGAAGAACGGCACTGTGGCCCTTTTTCTCGGCTCGCCCAACTGCGGTCAGTCGCACGAGACCACGACCGCCCAGATCGTGGCGGATGTCTTAAGCATCTCGCCGGAACAGATCAGCGTCACGACCCCTTTTGACAGCGATGTCTCTTCGTGGGGGGTGGCCGCGGCCAACAGCGGCAACAACTTCCACCTGTACGACATTGGCGCCGTACTCGGCGCCGCAACTAAACTCAAAGAGAAGATTCTCACCCTGTCTGCCCACGTGCTCAACGCCGACCCGAAAGCGCTCTTGCTGGAAAACGGCAAAGCCTGCATCCCCGGGTCGCCGACGAAGACGATCACGTTTGCCGAGCTGGGGAAGATCGCCTACAACAATCAGGCTCTGCTGCCGCCGGGCTTCGAGGCAGGCTTGCAGCTTACCTTCTACTACACGTTCCCGCATGCCCAGCCTTATCTCACTCCGGGCCCCGACCGCCGGGTGCGCGCCCAGTTCACCTTCGCGGCAGGCGCTCACGCGGCCATAGTCGAAGTCGACAGGGAAACCGGAAAGGTTCATGTGCTCCGCTATGTGGTCCTGGGCGATAACGGGACGATTCTAAATCCCGCGGTCGTCGACGGCCAGATCTACGGCTCGGCGGCGCATGGAATTTCCGTGGCTTTAGGGGAAGGCTTTGTCTACAACGCCGAAGGACAACTTCTGACCTTGACGCTCACGGACTATGGGAAATCATCGACCTTGGAGACGCCCGGCATAGAGGTCGTACACCATCCTGTGCCTTCTCATTTTACGCCCTTGGGACAGAAAGCGGCCGGAGAGGGAGGCGCCATCCCCTCCCCCGCATGCATCGCGAGCGCCGTAGAAGATGCCTTGAAGCCGCTAGGCATTAAAGTAAGAGAGCTTCCTCTTTCGTCCGAGGCCGTCTGGCGTCTCATCCAAGAGGCCAAAAGATGATTCCCTCAGGATTCGACTACTGCGCGCCAAAATCTTTGCGAGAGGCGCTGGAGCTTCTCTCCTCTTATAAGGAAGAGGGAAAGCTGATCGCCGGCGGCCAAAGCCTGGTGCCGCTCATGAAACTTCGCCTTGCAAGACCCAAGGTCTTGATCGATATCGGCCGGGTCTCCGGCCTTAACTCGATTACGGATGGTGGAGATTCAATCCTTATCGGAGCGCTCGCGACGCACGCCCAACTCGAGCGGTCTGATTTTTTGAAGAGCCGCTGTCCCCTGTTGCCCCAGACTGCGGCAACGGTCGGCGATGTCCAGGTGCGGAACCAAGGGACTTTAGGTGGGAGCCTCGCCCATGCGGACCCCGCAGGCGATCTCCCGGCCACGATCCTGGCGCTCGGAGCCCACATCAAAGCCGTGAGTCGTAAAGCTGAACGATGGATCAAGGCGGAGGATTTTTTTCTCGGCCTGATGACGACCGCTATCGAACCCGACGAGATTCTTACCGAGATCAGAGTTCCGCTCTGGAACAAAACCAAGAGCGCCTATCTCAAAGCCGCCCAAAGAGCCGCGGCCTTCGCCGTCGCGGGAGTGGCCGTCCGTCTTGAGCTGGATCAAGACGGAATTTGCAAAGACATCGCGATCGGCGTGACCGGCGTAACGGACAAAGCCTACTGCGCCCACAATATTGAGGAAAAACTGCGCGGCACAAAACTAGAACCAAAGCTCGTCGAGGAGGCGGCGTCGCAAGTCACGGACGGCATCGACGTCAACGAAGATGTCAACGGCTCGAAAGAGTACCGCGCCCACCTCGCCCGCGTCTACACGGCCCGCGCCATTGTCGCAGCCAAGGCTTCAACGCAACATTAAAAATGGAGCTTTATGATTGTCGAAATTAGCGAAAGGAAGCGAGTTGGCCGGGAAAAACAAGCACTTCTCCAACGAAAAGAACGTCCCAATTCTTTTTCTGCACGTTTAGCTCCTTCACCCGGTTGAGCGCATCGTGCATCTCATCGTTGGTTTCAATCCCGAACTGGTTCCGTAGGATGCTATAGAGGTAATCACCTTCCTTGACTCTATAGCGCTTCTTTTTGCTCTTTACGTCCGCGGGAAACGTTATACTCACGATCTCGCCCTGCTCAGCATGCTCGGCGAACACCAGAGATTCTTTGCGAGCATTCCAAGGAAGGTCCGCCTCAGGCTCAGCAGAGAAGGCTCTGGTTTCTGTCGCCTTTCGGATTCTTTCCGGCTCGTCGGGCCTTGAGATAGGACTGGCGAGCCATTTCCCTTGGGGCTGAGTTTCAGGCCTAGAGACGAACTGAGATGCAGTTGCCGTCTTCGGCTCACCTGTCCTCAAGATGGGGCTCGCGAACCGTATGTCTTGAGGCTGCTTAGGCGTAGCGACTGGCTTAGACTTGGCGTGCATCGGGGCTCTCTCCGGCTCGCTTGCCCGCACAATCGGACCCAGAAGCCATTTGGACGGATCGTCTTTGAGGGATTCGGGACGTTCCTCGATAAGCTCTTCTTCAACTTTGAAGCTGAGACCTGACAAACGGTTCTTGGCATGCATGGTATAAGTGACAGCGGTCGCACTGCCAAAAACAAACAGCAACAAGGGTATCCAAACCCCAACTCGAGCTCGGTGTCTCGGCTCATGCTGAGGAGGCTCGGACCATGTGGCGAAAGTTTCATCTTTGTTCTCTCCGGACGTCACCTTATCAGTTGGGACTTCCGTCTCTACATCAGTCGGGACTTCTGTCTCTACAGCTTCGACTTGCAATCCCAGCCGGATATCGCGCGCCACTTCCCTGACCATTTCCGTTGAAATTCGTTTTTGAGAGGTTGCGTAGGCGATCAGTAAGGCATTATCACAAATAATGTTGATGAGCCGCGGAATCCCCCTCGAATACAAGGCAATCTGCTCAACCGTATCAGGATCGAACAGCTCTGTTCCTTCGTAACCAGCCGCCTGAAGTCTAAGATCAATATAGGGCCTTACTTCGCGGCCATTAAGAGGGACAAGCCGGCACTGAAGGGCCACGCGCTGCCTAAGCTGATGCAACCCTGGTCGATCGAGTTTTCGCTCGAGTTCTGGTTGACCGACCAACACAATTTGGAGCAGTTTTTCCGTATCGGTCTCTAAATTAGAGAGGAGTCTGAGGCCCTCGAGTGTTTGATCAGTTAGGTTTTGGGCTTCATCGATTAGGAGAGAGACGATGTGCCTTTTTTTGGCTTGCTCGATCAAGTAGCCGTTGAGCTGCTCGATCATCGCTGACTTGTCCCTTTTTTGTCTTCCCAAGCCCAGGTCGCGCAAAATGGTTCGGAGCAGCTCGGTGAAACTGACGTGGGTGTTAAAGACAAAAACAGGATGGATGGCGGCCTCTAAATTGCGCATCAGCTTACGAAGGAGAGTGGTTTTTCCTGTTCCCGCCTCGCCGGTGATAACGATGAAGCCTTTTTTAGCCTCGATGCCGTAGCGCAAGGCAGCCAAGGCCTCCTGATAGATCGGCTTGGTATAGAAGAAACGCGGATCTGGGGTAACGCTGAATGGCGCCTCTCGGAAGCCGAAATAGCTGGTGTACATCTGAATCCCCTGCTCAACTCGGTCCAGTCAACGGCCCAAAGGCGATCCTTATACCACGTATTGCCAGTTAGCGTCAAATAGAGTCAGATAAAGACAGATAGTGTCAGATCAAATCATGTCAATTAAGCTTTGATGGTGCGCTCGGTTTTTGGAGCAGATCCCGATGGTACTTTGTACGACGTTGCGATAGTCTGGCCGGCAAGAAGCTAGAACCAAAGCTCGCTGGAAAGACATGCAAGGTGGTCACCTCTGCGTGCTCTGTGAATTAGGGTGCCGGGAGAAGAGACCGCTCTTGACAGCAAACCTTGTCGCGTACTAAGTAGCCGTTGGTTTCTTTCTTGATTGGATAAAAGGCTGGATTCAATCCGGTCGCACATTATGCATGGCGCAACTGGGACTTGTTGTGTGCAGTGCGACAACATCCGCGCTTGCGGTTGTGCGGTGTCAACGAGTTGCGGAAGTTGCTGTGTCGGCGAGTGCTGCTGAAACAGACGACTTGACTAAGCAACGTGGATGAACTTCTGCTTAAAGAGATGATACCGAACCAAACTACAAAGGAGAAAAATCATGCAAAGCATTACGTTTGCTTTACCAACTCTTCCAACGGGATCAATGTCAAAAACTGACCAAATAGATGTTCTGCTAAATCAGGCGACTGCGGCGGTTGTCTGTTGTTACTTGGAACACATGAACAAAGCCATAGAGAAAGGAGTTTCGCAAGCAAGCCATCCTTCCACGGCACCTTCTAATTTCATAACGCAGTCAGTCATAAACGATGTCCAAAGTGCGTTGAAGTCTGTCTAAACGAAATCGTCAAAGCGAGAGTAGTCAGCTGCCGCCCAACAAGTCATTCGAGCGGAGCGCGGGATAGCGTGCTTGTCATGTTACGTTGTCCTTTCCATGTTTTTTGCATTCGCCCGCGCCTGCTCAATTCCGGCGTTAGCCCGATCGCAATGCGCTCTCGGACCCCGGCATGAAGCAACCGCGGCACCGTAAGACGCTGGCGTAGGCGGATCGCTACCCGCCACCGTTCGTACGGCGGGAAGGAAGAGGAAGACCATGTCGCACCCACAGCTCACGGAGGAACGTCTTCGCACCTGGCTCCTCACCCAGGCTGACCGCGAACAGATGTGCCTGGCGGTTCTCGCGATGAATCCCCGGTACTCGGACCTCCAACCTCGTCGCCCGAAGGGCGGTCCCGACGGCGCGCGCGACATCGAGCACTCTACGATGGCAACGAGATCTGGGGGCCGTTGGGTTCCGCAACAGCGTCTCCGATTCTCCCGAGGACCGCAGGTGGGTCCAGAAGAAATTCGCTGACGACCTGAGAGAACTGAAGAACCGGTTCGGACCTGCACAATTTATTGATTCGGCGACATAAGACCGCAGAATCGTAGTGCTTAAGATGCTTGGCGGTGCGTTTTTGGAAGGTGAAATGCAGGCTCTACGGAGAGAAGCGATGCCCCGTGCCAACCGCCATTTTCTGTCACGTCTGGGCACCTCACTCACCGCTGAAGCCAAGCATCGCAACAAGCTTACGCAGATGATTTTGGCCGCGAAAGCTTGCCCACCATCTCCTCAGGCAAACTGCTGGATTGGAGAGTATCTTTCCTGGCATCGAAACGCTGCCCGTACCCAATGAGTCCGAGCTATTCCGATATTTCGCGGAATTCTGTGACACTTTCGCGGTAACTTATCCGATCTATCAACTGACAGGCGATCCGGACATCCCCGAGGAGATCCGCAACCTCACAAACAACGCAAAAAGTGTCGGCAATTGCTACCATAGGGCCATACACTTTACAAAGTTTCTCAAATCCTATGCCGACCTACGTCCCGCCTCACGGGTACTCGACGTTGGCTGCGGTTGGGGACTTCTCGCTTTGGGGCTTGCAAACCTTATTGAAGAACCTGGCAGCTACGTGGGCATAGATATTCAAAAGGAAGCCATCGCCTGGACGCAAAAAAACGTGGCTCCCCTAAACCCAGGATTTTCCTTCGTCCATTTAGACATCGCCAACACACGATACAACGCCCAGGGGGCCATCCCTTATGATGGAATCCGTTTGCCGATAGAAAGCGGTTCAGTGGATTTAGCGGTCTTTTCTTCGGTGTTTACCCACATGCGGAGAGAGGAGGTGGAGCAGTATCTTAGAGAGAGCCAAAGAGTATTAAGGACGGGAGGAATCGTGGCCTTCTCTTATTTCCACTCCTCGTTCTTTGGAGACAATCAGGATTATGCAGTGCGGTTTCCAGACAATCCGGATCGCATGACCCTATTCAGCACACGAGAAATCCACAGACTTCTCTCACTGTGCGGGCTTTTTCCGGTCGGTTCTCAGGTGAATTACGGCGGCCCGCTAAACTACGAAGGACCCTTCTTCCAGACCTTCATGATTACCACAAAGTGAATTATGGAATCAGCGCAAAAACGGCGTTACGAAATTGCCGCCGGTACTTGTACGCATACCGCCTCTTCAGATGACGAAGCAGAAAATCTCTATTTGCTTTCCTTCCGTCCACAACCATGTAGAAACCCGGTAACAATCTTCCTTCGAGATCCAGAACATCTACCGCGATCTGTCTCTCTGGAGTAAGCTCTGGACCGTCCAAGTAGAGGAGATCGGGAACCACGTCAGGAATTTTAGCATGGCGGAATGCCGGTGTCCCCTCATAGCTTATCTCAAGTAAAGGACTATAAGAGACTTCGCAAAACTCACGGAGGTTCTTGGGTATCGAGTCGGAAGTAACTTTAGCCCAGTAGGGATGCGCATCGACAGAGTAGAGATATCCGCGCTTCTCCCCGTAGGATTGGCTTAGATTATCCGCTAGAGCCTGAGCCATGATCACGGTAGAACAGCCAGAGCCGAATTCCAAAATCGAACGCGGCTTCCGCTGCCTCACGACGTTGTAAAGGAACCAAAGATCACTATAGTCGGGGGGATTCGCGTCGGGAGGGCGTTTGGATAACGGGTCCAAGTATCCCCGCCTCTCTAGTTGATGCCTGGCCCAACGCCGGTAGCCGCGTCTAAACCATCTCGGCATGGATAAGATATGCAGGCACTTTGGCAGAGACTCTAATCGGCGTCGTTGCGCGCGCTTTTTTCTATGATGGCAAACCGAACCGGCTTTAGATCAGTGGCTGTGGCTTGTAGAAGACGGCAGGTAGGATCGCTCAGAAATTTCGCCTTTTTCAACTGTGGGTAGCCGAAATCCAGCCCAACGGCGAGCCAGGGATCCCCGACGCAATTTCGTGTAATAGTGAGAATTCTCCCATACCCGCAGCCTATTTCCAGGGCCGGCCCAACGCCTAAGGTTAAGAATTTCTCGCGGAGGAACTCTACTTGCACTGAATATATCTCAGGCGGATATTTCTCGAAGTCGTCCTTGGAGCCTCTTTCCTCCCAGAATTTTCGCGGATCGCGGACGTACTTGAAGGATTTCCAGCGCGTGGCGAGGTATTTACCAATGGAATTAACTGGTTTCATAGAAAGATCCGAGCTTCACCCTCACCATGGCTAAGTAGTGATAAAATCTTCCCAAGGCGCGATATTTCTTCCTCTCGTTGGCGAATACCGAATACCATCCATAGGAAAAAATAGAGCGCCCGAAGTTGGAAATAATACTGAGCAGAGAGCTTTTCTTGTAGATGAGCCGGCTCAACCCTTGCTGCTCGTGCCAGCGCCGAAAGAAATCATCGTTGAGCCGACTCCAATCGACTTCGTGATAAGCCGCTGCAGTCGGTTCGTATCCGATCCTTTTTCCACTGCTTAACATTCGCTGGGCAAACTCAACATCTTCTGACATCCCCGAGCGACCTGGGCCAAGCCGCTCGTCAAACGGTCCCACGTCATCAAACACTTTTCTTTTGATGGCCATGTTGGGACCGGTAAGGGTGTAGATCTCCATCACCTGAGAGCCATAATTGATGTATGGAATGGTACGATAGCGGTTCCAAATTTTGAGAAACTCCGGGTCGTTCTCAAAAGCAGGTGGAACTAAAATCGTCCCTTGCATCGCGTCATAGGGGTGACGCAAAAAAAAATCCCGCACTGCTTTGAGCCATCCCGATGTCACTTCCACATCGTCATCTAGGAAGGCCAAGATCGACGCCCGCGCTTCTTGGATCGCGAGGTTATGACCTCGACACTTGGGCCGAGGCGGGACGGCTCCTTTATCCCTCAAACATTGAAGCGTAGGGATTCCATCACGAAGTTCTGCCACCAGATCCAGCACGATCCGCTCTGGCGCACCGTCATCGGCATTATTGACCACGACGATCTCCGGTTGAATTTCTTCAAGGGCCTCAAGCTGTCTAAGGCTCCGAAAGAGTTTTTTCAGGCTTTCCTCGCGACCTTTTGTGGCTATAATAATGGAGATGGAAACGTTACTCATTCGGAGGAAAAAGGCAGAAGAACGTGACCTGTCTCGTTAGCAGCTGCTTTGCTTGACTCGGCGGCCCTAAGCCCCATGCATTCCAGGATCGCTTCTCCCGCGCGTCGAGAGGATTTTCCGTCCAAAGAAAAGATCTGCTCTTGCCTAACCTGTCGTCTTCCTTCAGCGTCCAAGGAAGAATCTTGAAGATATCGCCGTACCGCGTCCACCATCTCGTCCAAGCCGGTGGCCACTCGCAAACCACCATTTTTTACAACGCGGCTGAGATGAGTGAAGTCATAATAGCGACGATAAGAACGCCAATAAGGGTTTTGTCTTGCGCCTTCGAAGCCTATCCCCACAACCGGGGTATCAAACGCTATAGCGTCAAGACAGATAGTCGAGCCCACAGTAATGACCACGTCAGAATGGAGCATGGTTTCTCCCAGACGAATGGTATCTTCCCAAGACGGATCCCAGCCGTCCTGTATCCTGGCGACGCGGCCTGCCGGCTGCACAGTCATTCGGGGTCTGCCCTTAAAGCGGTCAAATTTCTTTAGATATTCTCCTCGGGTATTCGGATGAAGCCTCACGAGAAGCTGGCAAGGGATATCCAAGCGTCCGGATATCATCGCCTGATAGAAAAGCTCGATAATTTCAGGTTCCGTTGGCGCCAGTACCCCACCAGCCACTGCATAAGTAATCAGCTTGATTTTGGGATCGAGACCGTATTCGAAGAAAAAATCCTCCCTGCTTCGAAACAGAGACTGGTCACAATAAATATCAAATTCTGGTATGCCGACCACCTTGATTCGCTCGGCTGGAAAGTTATGAAATGCCACCGCTTCCTCTCTCATCCCTTCGTTCCACACGATCATGTCGTCCGGGATGACCGACATTGGACCTTTGGAATTGAGATTGTCCCAACCCTCCACAAAGCAAATCGTCTGGATTCTTCTTTTCCTTGCTTCCTTGACTACGTGAATATTGGTCGAAAAGAGCTTGGTGAACAATACCGCGTCGGGATGATAGCGGTCGTAAAGCTGGGCGACTCTACGAGAACGAAATGACGCGATTTCCAGGCCGTTGATTTTTTTCTCTGTTAATCCCCAACTGCCAAAGAGACGGGCCGAGCTGTCCCGCCACCAGCGACCCCATAGACTCTCATCGCTTCTCCTTTTGATTCTGATAGTCGAACTCAATTCGCGCTGCGACCAAAGATAGTGCTTTACGTTCTTGAGGCGTCTCTCGACAAACCCTATCCTGCTCTTGGGCACAGGCTCAACGTTAAGCCCCTTGGACAACAGTTCCTCACGAAAATAAGCCTCATTCCCTAACGGAGAGATAACCATGATCCGGAGGCCCGGACACCCTCTTAAAGTATCGATCACCTCGGTCCGAAGGATGTTTCTGTGGGAAGTCCCGAGGCGAAGAAAAATAAAAAGCGTCTTCTCCTCCGGCGACTCGTTTCCGTTCAAAGGGATGGGCATCGGCTCTAAGGCTTCCTCAAAAAGGCGAGATGGGCCATAGGGCACTCTTTGGCCGCATTGACAGGATGCCGTTGATAAAAACTGTCGTAACGCCAGAGCACGGGTTTAACCCACTTATCGAAAAGTAAGCCGAAGATTTTCTTCTTCATGGGAGGGAGAAAGTCCAGGGCCAGCATGGTCGTCTTCGACAGTACGTCGAAGATACCTGAAGCAGGCGTTATGCTTTGGACCTCGAAACCCGCCTTTTCAAAAAGATGTCGAAGTCCATACTGGGTGTAACGAAAATAATCGTAGGGCGGCTGATGCTCTTCTCTGACGTGCGGCGCAAAGACAAACGCACGGCCCCCTTTTTTTAAAACTCTGAAGGCCTCGATAAACATCGTCTCCGGCTCGCTGACATGCTCGACGATATTGGGAATAAGTACCCAATCTACGATCTCTTCGCGAATGGGCAGACGAGTAATATCCGTTATTACACCCGGGCGGACACGAACCAGCGCGGGGTTCTCCACCATCCACTTTTGATATCCATAAACGTCCTTCCAGTTCGGAAGAATACAGTCGGCGCCGAGATACTGTCTGGCCTTAGAAAAAAAAGGCGCAAAGAGGCAGCAGCCGTCATAAACGTAGTAACGCCCCAAATCCACCACCACCTCGTTCCCGGTCAAGCTCGCCCCAATTTCTTCAAGGGCTTTGAGAAGCGGCTTGAACTCGGGCCACTTCGTGTGGATCTGGAATATTTCTTCTTCCAGAACCCGCCTGTGTCCGTCTAAGCCGTCAGTTTGACCTTTTAGGAGATTCATTTTTCTCGCTCGTTGTTATAAGGCATTCCACAAGTTTCAAGTCAAACCATGTATCAATATTGACGGATCTGTCCTCTGGCATTAGATAAGGCAGCGTCTTCTCGCCCCAAAATGTCTGACTCTCAATAAGAAAGTCCCTCTTGACCGCATAGATTCCACCGTTCAGAAAATAGACAGGTGAAAGCTCTTGCCTCTGCAGCCCTTCGCGCCAAAGTTCCGGCAAGAACGGCTTGATTCGCCCGTCCTGCAATATCTTCAGCTTTGCCGGGTGCGGAGCCTCAAGTCGGCAAAGGCTGACTACTGAATCGGCTCCGGATTCTTCCAGTAAAGCGATGGCGCCGTCAACATCCTCGGCCTTTCGCAGAGGGGACGTCGGCTCCAGGAGAGCCAAACAATCATACCGCCGGCCTTCCTCTTTTTCCACAAAATCGAGCGCATGACAGGCAACCGACACGGATGGAGCCTCGTTGGTCGCAAGTTCACGGGGACGTCGGAATGGCACTTCGGCTCCGAGCAGTCGAGCGACCTCGGCAATTTCCTCGTCCTCCGTCGATACGACCGTCCGCGTCAAGCGTGAACTTCTCTGAGCGACCTCGATGGTATAAGCGATGAGCGGGCGGCCCGCCACGATCCGAATATTCTTTCGCGGGATTCCTTTTGAACCTCCACGAGCCGGAATCACGCCAAGACAGCTCAAAGCCACCCAATCGCTCCGCCCATCAGCTCTACTCAATATGCTAGACGTTTCTCGACCCGAAACTCCACCCTACCCAGCAGATCCGCTATACGCGGACCCGCTTTTCCGTCTCCATAGAGAGTATCTGACGGCAACCGTCTGTTATTTAGGTGACGTTCCACAGCGCTTGCGATTTGCGCGCTATCGTATGCGACGTCAACCACGTTGCGGCCCCGCTCACGTCCCGACTGCCGAGTACCGATGTTCACCGCAGGCACGCCAAGAAACGAACATTCACGAATCCCGACGCTGGAGTTACCCACGAGGCAGCGGCTGTTGTAAGCTAGACGAAGAAAATCCTCCGGCGACATATTCTTGAAGAAATGGATATTTTGCGCCCCTCCGTTTTCCCTGAAAGCCCGGATTCCTTCAGAAGTTCCGTCTGAGCCCGCGTCCACGTTGGGCCAAAACCAAAGCGCGGGCATGCCCATTTGGCGCACCGCCTGCAGCGTCTCTGTAATTTGTTGTCGCGCCACGCTGTATTCCGTGGTCACGGGATGCTGCATCACGATCAAATAACCGCCAGAGAGATCCAAAAGAGGCCCCACCCCGCCGTACTTCGCAAACGGATCAAAGTTCAGCACTGGGCTTTTACGAATAGACGCTGCCAAATCAATGGACGGACATCCTGTCACAAAAACCGTGTCAGGAGCCTCGCCCATTTTTATTACGCGTTCCGCAGCCTTCTCGTGAGCAACAAAATGGAGATCCGAGAGCTTGGTCACGGCATGTCGGACTTTTTCGTCAATGGATCCTGACACTTCCCCACCCTGAACATGGACCACTGGGATATTCATGTAGGATGCCGCGACCGCAGTCGCCAGCGTCTCGTACCGATCAGCCACGGTGATAACCACATCCGGTTTCAAATTGTCAAAAACCGTAGCCAGCTCGACCATGCCCAAGCCGGTGGACTTAGCGGAAGTCACCAGATTTTCGCCTTCGACGACCATATACACACGAGCCGCCACTTCAAACCCATCCCGCTCCATGTACTTGACCGTGTCGCCGTAGAAATTTAAAAGAGCCGATGCGCCCACCACCAATTGGAGCTCTAGCTCTCCGTGCTCAGCGATGGCTCGCAGGGCCGACTTTATCCGCGCATAGCTGGGCCGAGCCGTCACAACCACACACACTTTACGCTTCATGGCTCACGGTCTCCTCCAGATCCTCCTCTTGCAGGATAGTGTTCGCTACAACTCTCCTGCGCAGGCGCCGTCCAATTATATCGTAAAATTTCCGGGCTGGAATGCCCGTCCCTGGTTTCTTGACGGTCAGAAGATCTTCTCGAAGTATCGTCCCCGCATCCATATCCCTCTTTGCAACGACGCTTTTATTAAAGATGCGTCGCAGGGGCTCCATCTCTTTGGCCATTAAATCTTTATCGATAGGATGCCGCCGCATTTTTTCGATAAAGCGAACTCCATCCACGAGCTGCCGCAGCTCCGACGTTGTAACCGAGGAAGTCACGTCGGGCCCAAACATTTCCCGACTCAGTGTGACATGTATCTCCAGAATTTCGATGCCTAGGGCCGCGGCCGCCAAGCCAGGGAAAATAGTTCCCGAATGGTCCGAGAGTCCGACCGGACAGCGATAACGCTCTTTTAGCAATGGTATCAGATTAAGCCCTATCTTCTCCGGGGGACAGGGGTAAGCCGAGGTGCATTGCAGCACCGCATAAGGAACCCCGCCGCTCTTTATAGCCGCAACAGCCTCATCGAGCTCGCCTAGAAGGCTCATGCCGGAGGAGAAAATGATAGGAAGCCCGCTTTGAACTATATGACGGAGCAATGGCAGATTCCCGACCTCTCCGGAGCCAACTTTCCATGCTGGGACCCCAAGCCGGGTCAACAATTCTACCGCCTCGATGGAAAACGGGGAGCTTAAAAATATCAGCCCTTTCTCCCGAGCATGCTCGGCCAGTGAACGCCACTGCTCCTCGCTGAACTCCATCCGCTTCCAATAGTCGTAACGGCTGACCTCCTGCAACGTACCCTGCGTTCGCCAAGGTTCTCCGGGCGTGCTCTCCGCGGCTGCAATGTGGGTCTGAAACTTCACTGCATCTGCCCCTGTCGAAGCAATGGCATCAATAAAGGCGTGAGCCATGCCTAAGCTTCCGTCATGCGCCTGAGCCACCTCAGCAACCACAAAATTTCCGTGGTCAGGTCCAATGGAACGCTTGCCGATCCTAAAATCCATAATAGACCCCGTTATTTCAAACGGCAGAACGCGAGCAATAATATCACAACGCTAGCCTGAAGGCCTACGCTTCCAGACCGACTATTTTTCAGCAACCAGAAGAATGTTTCGAACACCTAAGTGACTCCAAAAAGCTTTGATCCTTAACGCAGTCATCCAGGTCTCGAGGGAGTTTTTGAAGCCGGCATTCACGAGCGAGCTAAAGTTAAAAAACGTCGTATAGAACTTCTTGAAACCCGCCCGCGTCATCTCTCCCACTAATTCACGATATGAAAACATACTCAAGTGAAAATCACGATCTTCGTGATGCCCTAAACGGTTTGGCGCCCACACCAGATAGCGTCCCCCTGGCTTCAAAACCCTGACGACCTCCTTGAGATGAGGCTGAATATCATCGGGATGGAGGTGCTCGATCAGAGAGGTGCTGACAACCCAATCGAAGGTCCCATCCTCACATTTGATATTTGTAGCTCCCATGCGGTGGAACTCTACGCGCTCAATGTTTGGCCTGTTCCGAAAGAACTTTTCCATTCTTATCTTGGCCACCTCGATGTTCCTGGCGGACACGTCGGTGCCAACAACGCGACGGGCGTTTTCTGCTAACCCTGATGTCAGGTCTCCCAATCCACAGCCGATCTCTAGAATCTGTTCATGCCCTTTACCAATGATCGATTTATACAAATGGATGCGCTTCTGCCTTCGCCTTGACGGCAACTTGTTTATCTCTTCTTCTCCAATGTGCGAACCCTTATAAATCTCCGCATAGATCGCCTCTCTGTCTCCCTGGACCCCGCGGAATCTATCTAGGTAAAGATCAGACATCAATCAATACTGGCCGGCGCTTATCCCTCTTAGATGCTTCACGTACTGCTCTCCGGGCTTTCCTAAACTGTAACTCTTAAATCCCCGAGCATCCATGTTAGCCTTAAGACTTGTTTCGCTGCCAAGGTTTCTAATCGGCAGTGCCTGTCTGATATGAGCCGTTCGATAGACTGTGGGATTCGTGGTCCAAGACTTCGTCTGCGTCAGGATGAAGCGGCCGAACGTCCTTTGGCGCTGTGGTTCATCTAGCCAAAACACCAGCGGAAGAGCCTTAGTAATTTTCTTATTGAAACGGATACAGGAAATCTCTTCATGCTCCTCCATGATCTCGAGTAAAGGCCTTAAAGAAACCTTTTTAAGGAATTTCCAGTCGTGTTCCAGGTGCAGGACGTAAGGCGTATTCACATTTTGATAAAGATGGTTAATGGTCGCCCCAAAACCCTGGTTCGTATCGGGGAAATAACAATATTCAAAAATGCGCAATTCCTTGATCCAAGAACGGGTCTTTTCATTGTCAATTCTCGGATGATCCACATAATCATCGCTTACGAGCCACTTCACGGAAAGGCCGTCAAAATCGACTCTCTTCTTAACATACTTTAGAGTTTTTTTGAGCAACTTTTTTTGTCCGGTGCTGAAAACCAAAACGGAAATGCTCAGCATGATTTTTCGCGCTCTCAGGAATTAGCGAGGTTACTTGTGTATTAGATAGATCTCGTTCTGCGAGAAAATGGAGGATCCTAGATTTCGGAAGTTTTCGAAACTTCTAACCTTCAAGGTACCTGTAAGGAAATCCTCAAACAACTTCCGCGAATAGCAGTTATTATGGTAATTTTTCCCTCTTGTCGTGATGATGTCTCTCTCCGTACTACTGAGCTCAATGAAAAAGTTTACAATAACGGCTCTCTTTGCAACTCTAAGGCACTCGTTTAGGCCCTCCCTGTAGTGCGGCAGATGTTCAAAGATATGTCTCGCCAGAACAAGATCAAAGGAATTATCCGCGGCGTCGATATTTGTGATGTCTCCTAGCCTAAACTTACCCTGGGGGAATATCTGGAGGGCATAATCGATCATTTTTGCTGTTGCGTCCATGCCCGTATAATCCACGTCGACGCCGTGCCTCTTGTAGCCTTCAAGCTCGACCGCGGGTCCGCAGGCTACATCGAGTAAGGTCGCACCCGGAAACTGAAGAAGAATCTCCCTGATTTTTCTCCTTGAGGGACTGTCGATCCCTTCCTGCTCCGATCGGAGAAAGCCTCTGATTTTCTTGTCGCCCCATTTCTGCCATTCGTTCCTATCTATCTTCCGTAACCCCAACTGGAAGAGGATCTCTTTTCTTGCGGACTTTAGCTTGTTACCCAATCCCATGTTGGAGGATTCCTCTATAATGTTGACGATTGCCCGTTGCTGCACCTCATCCTTCAGGTCCTACTTGATCGCGACCAGCAGCAGATTCCTAATGCCGAGATGGCTCCAGAAAACTCTGCTGTTCCCAGATGACATCAAACTCTCAAGCTGAATCTTGAGCCTCACATTCACAACCAAAAGCCAATTGAAAAAGCATAGTGCGGAATTTTCGAAATCCTATACGTTTCATTTCTTCAAGGAACTCTGTAGAAAAACATGCTAAGCAAGATACGGATTCGACACAGTTTCAATTAGTTCTTACGAGCTCAATGATGAGACACATCAATCGCAGGCGCGTATATGAAAACGAGAGAGAGCTGTAAAGCTTTCTTTGCTCTCCTCTAGAACAAGCGAAGGTGCCTTTCTTGATACCGCAGATCCGCCTTACAGCCATCATGGACGATTTTCACCATCCAACTTCGCCGCTCCGCTCTATCCTTGTATCTCTCTTGAAGATATACCTTGAGAAAATAAAGTCGCCTCCCGCGTGAAAATTTCTTGCCCAGGGTGCGGTCAAGCTGAACCAAATTTTTGATCTTCCTCCGTGAGGAAAGTCTCCCAGGTGTAGAGACGTCCTCCAAATCCGTCAGATAATATTGCCGAGCCCCCTCTCTTTCCTGGACTAGGATATTCGCGTCCTTCAAATCCTTGTGATAGATGTCCTTCGCATGCAAAGAGATGAAAAGTTGCGCCAACTCCCTGATGAACGATTTCTGCAAGCACCATATTTGCCGTCCATTCATTTCCTTAGATTTTGCATCCCAGAAAGCATCGACCGTAAAACTCCCTGGTACCTCAGCCGACATATAGAAGCTCTTCGCTAACATTCCGAAAGAGCGATACTCCACTGCCGCAAGCGCCGTTCCCACGTTAAAGCCGACCTGACTCAGCAGGGCAGCACCTCGCCAGGAGCGATGCGCTTCCGACCTCATGAAAAGAGAGCCCAGCCTATAGCGCCAAGAAAAGGCATTGTAGCGCTTCAAGTAAACCTTTAGGATGTCTTCTCCGAGTTGCAACACGACCCGGCCAACCCTGACCTTTCTTTCATCCTTGATGATCTGGCAACCCGGAAGAGTAAAAAGCCGATCAGGATCCGCCAAAAGCTCGAGCTTAAAGCTTTTCTTCAAATTAGGCGCTGCCAATAAGAACACCTTTGTCATATCCGAAGAAATTGTTCAGGAAAAATTGCCAGTGCGACGATGTTCAGCCACCTCCATCAGATAGCCCTCAAGTTCCCGGAAGTGATTGTCCCACGAATACTTCTCGCCCAGTTTTCTTGCCTGCTCGGAAAGGCGCGGCCAGCGGTTCGTCTGCAACAGCGAAAGAATCGTCTTCTCGATATCTAAGGGATTATCAGGAGAGGCGAGAATTCCCTCCGTGAGTTCGCCGGTCAACAGTTCAGCGGCGCCGACCGTTTCGCTGACTATGACAGGCAAACCTGAAGCCAATGCCTCAAGTACTACATTTCCGAAGGCTTCCTGGAAGGCGGGCAGGGCTAACAGATCAGCCGCCCCATAGTATTCGTGGATGTTTCTTTGGCTCCCTGCGAAGATTACCCTATTTCCAGCTCTTTTCTCGAACCGAGAGCGGTAGCGGCTTATCTGAGCGTCCTCTCCGACGACCAAAAGAAAAATTCCGTTCAAATAACCGCACTCCCATATCTTCAGAAGACGCTCGATTCCCTTTCTCTGAAACCCATTGCCGACAAAGAGCACAAGCGGTGCCTCCACCGGAATATCCCATTTCTTTCTTGTCTTTTCCCTCGCCTCAGCCCGGTTCCGCGGGTGAAACCGTTCATGATCGACCCCGTTATAGATCACTGCAATCTTCTCAGCAGGAACATGATAGGCTGTCATGATCTCTCGCTTGACTTCACGGGACACGGCGAGGATTTTCTTATAACCCTGAGCGCTGTATTGGCGGCGCTCAACGGCGAGGACACTTCGGTGATAAAGACTCCATTGATGCCAAAGGCGGCGACAAACCCCTTCGCCTTGTTTCATTTTTTGTAGAAACACGAGGTGGGATCCGCCTCCGCTGCGCAAGACGTCCTGTCGCACCATCCGACCAAAACTCACAACAACATCGCACCGATGGGTCCGTATCGTCGTGGGGGCAAGAAAGGCGAAACTCAACACCCGCGCCGTCCTTCCCAAGGCCAATACAGGGATCCGATGGGCGTGGGTACCTTTGGGAGCCGATATGTCATACTCAGAGCAGAAGAGGTGAACATCATGCCCCCGATTCCTAAGCCCTTCGGCTACTCGGAAGAAATCCCGCTCCGTCCCACCGTCAAGGCTCAGCCTCTTATGAGCTAGAGCTATTTTCATCGCGCTTTCTCTTCCTTGCCTTGACGACGATATTGTCCGATAGAAGCAGCGGCACGCTAAAAAAATGTTTCAAGACTTTCCAGTTCCGGCGCCGCTGCACCGGATCTTTTTCCGCACGGATCACCGCGTTTAGGCTGAAAAGCCACATGAAAGGATAGAAAAATGGGGTAAAAAAAAGCGGGCCGAATTTTATCTTCGTCGAGCTGAGTTTTTCGATTTCGAAATCATAGTGGAAAAGAAGATAATAGAGCTCATAGAAATGGATCAGATAGATATTAGGCGCCTGACCGGGCTTTTTGCTGTAGTGTACGGGCCGAACCCGGCCACGCAGGAAGCCGGTGAAAAGGAAGCGCAATCGGGAGACGACGTTGAGCACATTCGGAGTGCTGATGATCACGACTCCGTCTTTTTTGAGCACTCGGCCGATTTCCCGAATCAACTGAGCCTGGTGTTCGATATGTTCGATGGCTTCGATCAGGTTAATCCCGTCAAAAGTAGCCGCTTTAAATGGAAGCGCTTCGTTTAGATCCACGCCACCAACTCTTTGAATATGATCGCCAAGAAAAGGAGGCTGGCTGTATTCCGTAGCTACTACCCAACACCCCTTTTCGCGCAACATCCGCGCAGTCGCTCCTCCACCACAACTCAGGTCCAGGATCCGTTTATTTGAAGCGACCTCTGAGGACCATACCTGGGCGACGGAACGCAGTATGAACGGATTAGGCATGGCAAATTAGCGGAAAACCAAAACAAGCGGCGCGTCGCTTTCCGGACCCGTTCCTCTGCTCTTAATAACGATGAGGTCTAACGGCGCGCTCACGGTTTTTTGGATTTCCTCCCATTCTTTCTCCTTCATGATAACGTGGACGCGTCCTGAGCCGAGCTTATGTAAAAGAGCCGCTGGATTGTCTTCCAGCAGAGGTAACGGAGCACCATGATAGAACGCTATAGATGAGCTGTCGAAACTTTCCCCATAAATAAAGAGCTCGCCTCCCTGAGCCGTGACTCCCTTTACCTCTTTCATAAACGGCGCGTAGCTTCTTGCGTGTGCGAGGGGCGGCACAAGGACCGTCTGCACGCATAGCCAGCTCGCTATCGAAACAAGTGAAAGTTGCAGGGGAACCCCACGCAGTCGAAGCTTGAAGAACTTCCATCCGGTAAGAAACCACAAGAAAGCTCCGACTCCAACAAAACCTCGGAAAGCCCACCTTCGATCCTGTAAGACGGTGTTAACGATCAGTTTGAGTTCGTCTTGGCGGTTCCGCGACTCAAAAGAGGAAATAAAATCGGCCAACCGCGAGCCGTAAACATCCCAGAAAACCAATGCAGCTAGCGTAACCGCCACAACAAAGCAAAGGACTCCCACGGCGCGAAGTCCGAGATTCTCGATGGCGCTAAATTTTTTATCGGCCTGGAGCCACTGCGCTGTCAATACAGCCAGCGGAGGATACAGCGGTAGAATATATACAGCCCTTTTGCCTGCCGACAGCGAAAGAAAACCAAAGACGACTGCGATCCAAATACCGAGAAAAAGAAAGCTCTCCTCTTTGAGTGAGCCGTGCTTCACCCAGTGGATCATCATGAAGGGCAAAAGCAGACTCCAGGGCAATCCCTGCAAAAAGAAATACGATCCGTAATAGTAGATCGGCTTTTGATGTCCCGTCCCCCCCTCCCCGTAGACAAAAAAGCGAGCAAGATTTTCCTTGACTATTTGCCGCCCGACAAATTCCTCGCCGCCTTGCAAGATGGCCGCTGAGTACCAGGAGAGCCCTATGCCCAGGGCTAGGACAACTCCTGAGTGAAGACAGAGTTTGGAGAGAAAATCCCATCTTCTTCTCAGTGCCAAAAAGATTGCTATTGTCAGTGCCGGAAGAATGAGCCCAACCGGCCCCTTGGCCAAAACGCCAATCCCCAGCAAGAAATAAAATCCATAGAAAGCCAACCGCATCGCAATCCAACGACGGTAGAGAAAATAAAACACTATCAGAGATGCGGTGACGAAAAAGGTAAGCGTCATATCGACGCGCGCTTCAACCGCCTGCTTCTGGTAAATAAAAGTGGTGGCCAGAATCACGCCTGCCAGAAAAGCTACTCTGGGATCAAAAAGCTTGCAGCCAAAAAGGTAAACCAATAACACTCCCATGGTCGCATAAAACACCGAAGGAAAACGCACCGTGGCTTCGTTGGTTTCACCCCAGATTAAAGAGAACAGGGCGCCCGTCCAGTGGAACAGCGGGGGCTTGGAAGGTATTTCACCCTTGCTTTTGAGGGGGAAAAGCCACTGTCCTTCCGTGACGATGTACTGAACCTCCAATGCTTCTCGCGGCTCACCCTTATCAAAAAATGGCACGCTATTTATAGGAGGAAGATACAGGATGAGGCATAACGCAAGCAGTGAGGCGATCCGAAAGACAGACGAAGGTTGCCAACCCAGGCCCTTCATGAAGAGATTCGCTCCCTAGAGCTATTTTTGTCAAAAGAGCCTTCCCACTTCATCAGCCTCCGAAAGCTGATCGTGGGTTCCGTAGAATCCCATTCTCTGATTCTTTTCCGCGTTTTGGCTTCCAGCCAACGGATCAAGCGAACTTCGTTCCCCTTCTTCTGGGTTTTGCGCCGCAGATAGAAAGTCAGAAAACGCACGCGATCCTGAAGGGAAATGCCCGGGAGCAGAAAGCGATTCAGCTGAACGAGATTCCTCCTCCAAAAAAGCTGTGGAAGCCAGCGAGGATAACGTCTAGTGCGGTCATTGTCCATGAAAAAGAAGACCGCATCTTCTCCCGTGCTTTGAATCAGAATATTAAAAGGGGTCAAATCCCCGTGAACGAATCCCAGTTGATGCAAACGCCGGATTTCTGAAGCGAGCTCTCTCAAATACCTTCTTTTCTTCTTCAACATGGCGACGCTACCTAGCAGAGAGTAGTGGTTCTGAAGGAAGTAAGGAAGTAGAAGGCCATTGAGCCCCACCGTCAAAAGGAAGGCCCTCCTGAGAAAATAATAATTTCTCTCCTCGCCCGCGGCCACAGCAAAGGGAACATGAAATCCGGACTCGGAAAGGGCCTCTCCCTGTTTCAAAGCCCGAAAAGCTTGAGAGTCCCTGAAAAGATCCTTCACAAATCCCCAAGGGCGGGGGTGATGATAAATTTTCAAATAGAACTGTTGACTCACTTCTGGGTCGGGGTAATAAAATTGTTCGGTTTTCGGGCGATCGCCGGGAACATCAATTTCCAAACGACGCAGAATCTCCTCCCAAAGCCCCGGGGTCCATTTGTCTTTATGAACCCACAGATTCCATGGCCCTTCGCGGCGAAAGAGATATTTAGAGTTCAACGCCACGAACGCTCTTTTGTTTCGACAGCGCCTCTTCCACTTTCGCGACAACCTCTTCAACGCCGATGGATTGCATGCAGATCCGCCCAATGGGGCATCGCTTTAAATAGCACGGAGAACAGACGGCTCTGCCGCGTATGATCAAATTCTCATGACCGTACGGTCCGGTTCGAATCGGACTCGTGGCGCCCCATAACGAAACCACAGGTGTTCCCACGGCAGCCGAAAGATGCATGAGCCCGGTATCCGGTCCTATCGCAACTCTTGATCGAGCCAGAATCCCTATAGCTTGTCGAAGCGTGGTCTTCCCCACATAATTCGTAATCCGAATGCCGGGAGCGTGTGAAATCACCTTCTCCGCGAAGGGTACGTCATCTTGCCCGCCCAAAAGCACAATCTCCAAGCCATAGCGCCAGCGGACTTCGGCGGCGCTCTTGGCCGTCTGTTCAGGAAACCACAGCTTGCTCTCCCACCTGCTGCCGACGAAGTATGCGGCAAAGGAGCTTCCAACCCCCTGCAACATTCTTTCAACGCTATCTCGCTCTTCCGTCGTCAATCGGATTTCCCACTCAATAGGATACGTTTGAAGTCCCAGGAACTCGGCAAATCTAAGGTAATGGTTCAGCTTGGATACTTCCTCACCTGTCGCTGGGATATAGTGATTGTTAAAAAGCCAATTGAGCTCCTTGCAATCGCTCCGATGAAAACCCACACGATACGGAGAGCCGGTCAACCAGCTAATTAATCCACTCTTCAGGATTCTTTGCAGATCCAGCACCAGATCAAAACGGCGGGAACGAACCTGCTTAAGAAAAGGAGCGATCGACTTCCACCAATGATTGCGATCGAAGAGGATAACCTCGTCCACTGCCGGATGGCTCTCGACCAAAGAAAAGGCAGGGGGTTCAATAGACCAAACGATTCTAGCCTTCGGAAAGCCGCGGCGGAGAAGATTCGCCAAAGGGAGTGCTCGGGTGACATCTCCGATCGAGCCATGGAGAACGAGCAGAATATTCCTTGGATCCACAAATTCTCTAGATCGCATCACGGTAGGAGGCAAAAAGAAGTTGCCAGTCTCTCTGCGAGAAAAATTGCCTATTCGGGTCCAACTTGCGCGCCGATCTTAAGAGTCGACTCAGAGTTCTATTGGCTTGATGGTAAGGAACCGGACGCTGGAAGAGTCTCGCTTTATCGAAGTCTATGATGTAAACGCTTATTCTATTCCCTTCCTTGCGGACCAGGATATTCTTGAGGTTGAGGTCACGGTGATAAATTCCTTTACGATGCATGCTTCTAAGAGTTTGAGCAACGTTCTGAAGCAATAGCTCGCCCTCCCTTCCCACGTACAGTCTTTTCTCCAAGGCCGTCCAAAGATCGCAAGCGCCTGTTAACTCGCGGCTCACCAGCCAGCCGCGATAGAAAGGACCCCAGATTCTTTCTACCCATGCCGCCAGAATTTCCAGCGTGGGTATACCTCTCCGTCGCACTTCCTCGGTGATAGCCGCCTCCTTAAGGGGACGAGGCGGCCACGTAAAATAAACATCTTTTGTGACCCGGCGAACCCAGCCTCCCCGTCGATAGGCGCGAATCAGAACCGACTGACCGTTATCGAGACAGAAATATTTGAGTTGGCTTCTTCCAAAGAAGTCTGGGGCCACTTCACCTGACGCACTTTCTTGTTTGAATTGCTCCAGACTCAAACGATCCAGAGTTTCTCTTACGATTCCCATCTGCTCTCGCCCCGCCCGGATTCTTTTAAAACCGGGCGGAGTATAACCCCAGAGCCATGGTTCAGCCATGGTGCATTCCATTCCAATGATCTTCACCGATGGATCGTCCTTCAACTTTGTTCTTTTCCTTTTTCGCTAACATTTCTTGATTCCCATGCTTTCGCTCCGCTCAATAGAGTAGCGTATGCGGCCAAAGTTGAGAAAGTCAATCCAGCCAATCCATGCGAAACAAAACCATTCATCCACATTGAGCCAAAAAAGACCGAAAACGGTCTCAGAGCCATGGACACAGAGCTATGAATCGTTGCATCTAAATGCTCGGCCCAAAGATCAGAAACACGGTGAATTTGTTCAAAGCCACCGGCTAGATCCTCCAAAGTGTAGTCATCGATCGATCCTTTTAAGGGTTCGGGAAATACCGCGCTCTTTTCCTGCTCCACGTTCCACCACTCGGGAGAGAGATCATCGACGAAGGAACTAAAACGGCATGCTGGGCTATGGCCCCACAAGCTTCCATGAACCCAACGGTTCAAGACCCGTGAGCGGATCGGGATCCGGTATGCCGATGGAATGCCTTGGCTTCCCTTTGAAACTCGATGGAGTTCTTCCTTGAGTCTTGCACCGACTTGCTCTTCACCCCATAGACGAAGAACCCAATCGGTTTTGACTTCCTTACCCATTTTCTCCAACTCAGTTGCCGAGCGCGCTTTGCGGATGACGGCCGACGGAGACCGGTTGGAACCAACCGCGGGTTCCCCGCCACCGACATGAAGGACCATAATCGCATCGGCCCAGCCGACGCTCTCGAGACATTGAGGAAGGCGATTCATTCCATGGACGCTAATGATAAGGACACCAAGGGTGGGCATGAAAACAAAAAGTCAAGGACGAATGGGAGAAGATAGGAACTGCTATAACTTGACCGCCTCATCGATCAGCATAATGGGGATATCGTCCTTGATAGGATACATCAGACGGCACGCTTCGCAGACAAGTCCGTCTCCGGTTTGGTTGAGGCGAATGTCGCCTTTGCATTTAGGGCAAGCCAAGATATCCAATAGATCCTTACTCAGCGCCATAAGAGTTCCTCCCTTCCCAAAAAAATGACGGAGTTTCCTTCTACATGAATGAAATGAGTTCTTATGTCAAACCGAGGCTTGAATCATCTTCGCCATCCAGCTCCACTCCTGCGCCAACCCGTCTTCGAGCCCTACCTTGGGTACAAAGCCCAGTTTCTCACACGCCCGAGAACCGTCCGCCTGGGTGTGGCGCACGTCACCTCTTTGGCGCGCAAATCTCTTGAGCTTCGCCTTCCTTCCGGTGATCCTCTCCATCATTGCAATTACCTCGTTGACCGTGATGCGAGACCCCCCTCCCAGGTTGAAGACTTCCCCGCAACCTTCGTAGAGAGCGGCCGACAACGTTCCCTCGGCAATATCCCCACAAAAAGTAAAATCTCGACTCTGCTCTCCATCGTCGAACAGCGGCATCTCTTCGCCACGCAAAAGCGAGCGCATGAAAATATGAAAAAACATATCCGGTCGTTGGCGCGGACCGTACACCGTAAAGTACCGTAGCGATACGGTGGGAAGGCCGAACGCCTTCCAGTAAAGATAACAGAGATGCTCTGCCGCGAGTTTGCTTACGCCATAAGGAGAGACTGGGCGGGGTCTGCCGTCCTCCCGCATGGGTAGATCCTCCGTGTCGCCATAAACGGACGAAGATGAAGCGTACACAAATTTCTTAATCTTTCTTTCCTTGCATGCCTCTAAAAGTTTTTGCGTCGCAAGGATATTATTGTCCGTGTACTGGGCGAATTCTCGACCCCAACTCGACCTAACCCCTGGTTGAGCCGCTAAGTGAAAAACGTACGAGGCACCTCTAAGAAGGTCTGATAGATCGAGTCGGCACAGGTCGTCCTCCACGAATCGAAAACGAGGATGATCTCTCAAACCCGAAAGATTAGACTTCTTGAATTCTCGCGGGTAATTCGCGAGAAATTTATCAATGCCAACAACGTGATGGCCCGCTTGAAGCAGTCTCTCGGCAAGATGGGAACCGAGAAATCCCGCGCTGCCGGTAACGACTGATCTATCAACCAACCTTCACCCTCTTCCGGAATCGAGAACAATCCACTGCGCCGCTTGCCACAAATCCTTCGCGGTCGACAAAGACCGCCGGTGCCCCGCTCCTGTCAACTTTCCTGGAGCTTGACAAGCTCTGACCTTCTTGCTTTGACGACTTCCTCTACGGCTTCGATCAAAGAACTCCCCCTTTGGACCACCATCTCCACGCGCAGCGCAAACAGCTTCTCCCGCGGAAAGGGAAAACGGACGAGCTTCAGTATATCCTTTTCCGTTGTAACAATCAGCTCGGCATGCCGCGCCGCTCGATTGATTCTCTGCCAATCTCGAGTCGAATAATTGTGGTGATCGGGAAACTCCAGCGTTTGCACAATATCTCCTTCCCAGTCGTGGATCATTCGATAAAAGGACTCGCTGCTTGAAATCGCGGAGACCGCGACGATTTTTCTTCTATCCAAAAGACCCAACGGATGCTCTTTCCATTGCTTATCCTCGAATGTGAAGAGACCTTTGGCCGTGAGATTACCGAAGAAAAGTTTTTCCTCGGGGTAGTATCTCAAAAAAGACTTCCATTGTTCGCCTGCACCCGTGATGAGATAGAGATTCGCCCTACGCAAGGCATTCCGGGGTTCTCGGAAAGGACCTGCGGGAATCAGCCATCCATCCCAATCTGTTCCCAACAGCAAGAGGTCGACATCTCGCCTCAACAGACGATGCTGGAACCCGTCATCGAGGATGAAAACGTCGATGTTGGTATCGAGGAGCAATCGTTTCCCGACTTCACATCGGTCGCGACCCACCCCCACCGTACGGCCATAGATTTTAGCCATCATAACGGGTTCGTCCCCTGCGTCGCCAGAGTCTTCCTTTTCCCCTGGCGATACAGCTTGGGTTAACCCGAGAATTCTGATCCCTTTGCCTCTCCTTTTGTAACCCCGACTTAAGATCCCGACCCTATACCCCAGTCGGCTGAGTTCTCCGGCCAGCCACAGGGTCGTGGGTGTCTTCCCTGTTCCGCCGACGGTAAGATTTCCTACACTGATCACCGGACGAGGAAGGCTTTGCTTCCGTATCCAACCCGAAAAATAGAGGAAATCCATCAGGCGAACCGCCATTGAATAAAAGAGCTCAAATGGAAGAAGCAAAACCCAGAGCAGCCAGCTTAGTGGATCTCTGCGACACCAAATTCTTCGAATCCAAGAGCCATTCATCTAACTTTACCGGCCTTACGCCTTTTCAGCTCGTCCATCGCTACCATTTTGACCGCTTAGATAGCCGGGGAGACATCAAAATGAAACCGGGCCCGTCTCCCCCTCGGCAAGCGGCATCCAACGCAATAGGCTGAGACCCGGCAATTCTGCGATGATGTCTGTGAATGAAAGGAAAGAAAAACAACGACGCGGATTCGACCACCGGTTAGTGCAATGTCTTTTCTCGAGAAGTTTTCACATCTTCGAGAAGCTGCAAGGTGTACAACCGACTGTACTCCGATTCTCGAGCCAACAACTCCTCGTGAGTCCCCTCTTCGACGATACATCCGTCAACTAGCACACCGATGCGGTTTGCCTTGCGAATCGTTGAAAGCCGATGAGCAATGACCAAAACCGTCCGTCCTACCATGAGACGCTCCAGCGCTTCTTGCACTAGCCTTTCCGACTCCGAATCCAAAGATGAGGTTGCTTCATCCAGGATAAGAATTGGGGCGTCCTTCAGTAGGGCCCGCGCGATGGCCAATCTCTGTCGCTGGCCTCCAGATAACCTGGCTCCCATTTCGCCGATCAGGGTGTCATAGCCTTGAGGCATCGCCATGATGAAATCATGCGCATGAGCAGCCTTGGCCGCAGCCACAATATGATCCATATCCTTACTGGGATCCCCATAGGCAATGTTGTTCCTTGCTGTGTCATTGAAAAGAAACGTGCTCTGGGTGACGATCCCGATTTGAGACCGTAGCGATTCCAACGTAACTTCCCGAATATCCACACCATCTAGGGTGATCATGCCGGAGCTTATGTCGTAAAAGCGCGGAATCAAGTCCGCTAAGGTGCTTTTGCCCACTCCGCTGACACCTACTAACGCCACCATCTCACCGGCTCGTATCTTCACGTTGATATCCTTCAAGACAAGCTTACGTCCGTAGCCGAAGCTGACATTTTGAAACTCAATCTCCTGAGAAAATGGAAGTGCTGGCCGAGCATTGGAGCGGGTCCTGATCTCCGGCGCCTCATCCAGGATTTCAAAAATTCTTTCTGCCCCCACAAGGCCCTGCTGGACGACCGTATAGGTCCTGGCGAGATTCCTGAAGGGCTGGTACATGAGAAACATCGCTGTGAGAAAGGCTAGAAACTCCCCCGCAGTGCGATTCCCGGCGATGACGCTGAAACCGCCATACCAGAATACCCCCCCGATACCGAATGAAGCCAACAATTCCATTGTCGGCTGCACTATGGATCTCATGCGGCTTGCTTTAATGAACTGTTTGAACAGCCTCTGATTTTCCTGGCCAAATCTTTCGGTCTCATATTTTTCCATCCCGAAGGCCTTTACGATCCGGTTTCCCTGAATGCTCTCTTGTAAAAGGTTCGTCAGTGTCCCTGTAGTCACTTGACCCCTCCTGGTGGATCGTTTGATCTTCCTTGTTAGCCGCACGACCGGCAAGATGGATGCCGGAAAGACAACACACGCGATCGTCGCTAAAACCCAGTCCTTCAGGAAGACCACGACGATTAAAACGATCAGGGACATCGTATCTCGGATGAGAGAGGCTACGGAATCGGTTAGTGCGCCGCGCACCAAGGCCACATCATTGTTGACCCGAGAGATCAGCGTCCCGGTCGGATGGCGGTGAAAAAAAGAAAGGGAAAGCGTTTGCAAGTGACGATTCAACGCGTTGCGAAGATCATTGACAATTCTCAACCCTACATAATCCGTCAGATAGCTCTGGCCAAAGTTCATCAGGCCGCGAAAAGCAAACACTCCGATGATGAAAAGGGGAAAATAAAATAGTGCATCCTGATCTTTTCGAGCAAAGATATCATCGAAGACGTACTGCACAAGAAATGGCATTATTCCGTTCGTAGAGCTGTACCCCAGCATGCAGATCATGGCCGAGGAAAAGTGGGGCCAAATATACGGCCTAAGATATCGCAGCAACCGGCGATAGGTCTCCAACTTTAAACCCCCTGCTTGATCTGGCCACAATCATCTTTCCAGTTCATCATGGAAAGGGCCATATCGGCCACTCGTCCCGCAGCCCCGGGCGATCCTAGCTTTTCTCTAATCTGAGCCAACTTCTGCGCCATCCGCCTGGATGACCCTGCGTCGTTCAAAATCGACCGACTCTCGAAGAGAATGCGGCGAGGAGCGACCTCCGTTTGAATCAACTCGGGTACAACCTGCTCCCCGGCGATGATATTGACCAATCCAATGTACTTTACCCGCACCAACAATTTGGCCAAAGTATAAGTCAACCAAGACATACGGTAAACAATGATCATGGGCCTGCGCATGAGAGCCGTTTCGAGCGTGGCCGTCCCGGAAGCGGTCCATGCGAGGTCACTGGCTTCAAGAGCATTATAGGTGTCTCCATCCGATATCGAAATGTGCGCGCGCCGCTGACGGACCATCTCCTCCAAATGGCGCCGATCCACTGTGCTGGCGCGAACCAGGATATACTGCACCTGCATCTCGTGGTCTAAGCGATCCGCCGCTTCTAACAAGATCGGAAGATGATAGTCCACCTCTTGCTTTCGGCTCCCCGGCAACAGCGCAACAGTCCGCTTAGAAGGATCTAAGCCGTGGTATTGTAGAGTCGCCTCACGCGACCGGCTGGCATGAACCACATCTAAGAGAGGATGGCCAACGAATTTTACCCTGATCCCTTCCTTTTCGTACAGCGGAACTTCAAACGGGAAGACGACCGCCATCTGATCCACCCACCGGGAAATCTTGTGAATCCGTCTACGTCTCCAGGCCCATACCTGTGGCGCAATATAATACAGCACTGGAACCTCAAGCTTTTTTGCTAACCGCGCGAGGCGCAAGTTAAACTCCGGGAAATCGATCAAGATCAGAAGGTCGGGCCGCTCCTTCTTCAATGCGGTTCGCAATCCGATATAAGCCTCGCAGACGGCTTTGAGATTCCCCGCTATTTCAGTGAGCCCCATTCCGGTTAGACGGGCCACATCAAAAATAACCTTCATCCCCTCTCGCTTCAGCCCCACACCCCCAACTCCAAACACCTCCAGAGTCGGATCGAGGCGGCAGAGAGACCGAACTAGGTGGGCTCCATGGAGATCTCCTGAAGCCTCTCCCACAACGATCATGACCTTTTTTGGCTTCCCGGACACTCCTTCACAGCCTCGCCGCTAGGCTCCCCAATCGCTCACTGATAACCGAGGCTATCTCTAAAGCCTTCAGTCCATCCTCACCGCTGACTAAGGGGCGAGTACGGGTACGTACCGAATCCAGAAACGAATCAACTTCATCCGCCAAGGCATCCCCTTCCTTGATCTCAATAATTTCTCCTCTGATATCCTGCCACCCGGCCCCCTCGTGAGGTTTGCGGTATATCTGGGCCCGCTTCTGGTCGTAATCGATGGAAATATACGCGTCCTTTTGGAAAAAGCGGATCTTTCTCTCGCGTTTCATCGAAACCCGGCTCGATGTGATATTTGCGATACAGCCGTTGGAAAATCGAATGCGCGCGTTCGCGATATCTGGCTTGTCCGTCAACACGGGCACTCCCACAGCCTCGACCGACTCCATGGAGGCATGGACCAAACTCGCAATCACGTCGATGTCATGGATCATCAAATCCAGCACCACGTCTACATCCGTCCCCCGCTCCACGAAAGGAGCGAGCCGATGGCACTCAACGAACTTGGGTTCGCGGATCACTCCTTCCAGCTTACGGATCGCAGGATTGAATCTCTCGAGGTGTCCCACTTGAAGCACCAATCCCTTCTCTTGCGCCAGGGATACCAACTCTTTCCCCTCGTCTAGCGTAGCCGTAATGGGTTTTTCCACCAACACGTCGATGCCCGCCGAAAGGAAGTCCCGGGCGACCTGATAGTGAAGGCGAGTCGGGACAACAATGCTCACGCAGCGAGCCCGGCCGAAAAGTTCACGGTAGTCCGTAAATGGAGGGACGCCAAACTTTTCTCCAACCTTCGCGGCCCGGTCACGATCGATATCGACCACTCCTACCAGGGAGGATTTATTCGAGGAAGCATACTTCTCCGCATGGAATTGGCCTGCGTATCCGACTCCGACCACTGCGGTGGGAATCCTATATTGATTTTCCATCTTGTATGACCTGCTCACCCACAGCGGCGACGACGAGCCCGCATCGATCCGCTTCCTCAATCAACTTCTCCTTTTCCAGAAGAATCGTCTTTCCTGCCTCAATCGCAAGGACTGCGCCCTTTGACTCGTGAATGGTTCGAATCGTTTCGACTCCGACCGCAGGCACGTCGAAGCGAAGATCCTGCTGGGGCTTGCTGACCTTCACCACAACGAATCCTTTTCTCCCCAAATCACCTCCCCTCCGAATGGCAGCGTCCGTCCCGTCTACCGCCTCGACAGAGAGAACCACTTGCTTCCTCACCACCACCATTTGACCTATACCCAGCCGCCCGACCTCCTTAGCCATCCGAAAGCCGAGTCGAATATCTTCCCACTGTTCCTCCGAGGGCTCACGTCGGGTAAGAACGCCTTGCGCGGCGATAATCTTACCGAGAAACATCGTTGATTCTAACACCCGTATCCCCTCTCCCTCCAATTCGTGGGCGACGCCCCTTAACACACGATCATCTTCTCTGCTTTTGAGGCGCGCCAAAAAAGCCGCTCCGCGCAAGTCGGGTCTGAAATTGGAAAAAAGTCTCGGCTTGTGAATGCCCCCCACCATCACCGCCTCCTTGACCTCCGCGCGCCGAAAAGTGCGGATAATTTTTCCCAGCTCACCCACGTAAACCCATGTCACCGCATCCGCAAGCTTCTCGATCTCCTCCGAGGTCTCTCCCCTATGGGCGACAGCCACCAAGGAGACACCCTCGCGCCTTGCTTGTTCTGCAAAAATCAGCGGGAACTTTCCATTCCCAGCGATCAGCCCGATCTTGCGCATGGTAAAGCTAGAGTTGGCAAGGATTGAGAACGGAGTAGCGAGTGTAGCCATTCCTTACTTTAATCGCTGTCCCCATAGCTCAGTCCTTCGGATGACTACCGGCAAATTCCTCTGTGGGAATTCTCAATAAACTGGGCGAGCTGTTCTACCTCAGCGGATCCAGCAATCTCTTTTCTTACTTTCACCAAGGCGTCCTTAGTTCTCAAGCCCGATTGGAAGATAGTGCGGTAAGCCTTTTTCAACGCTTCGATTTGGGCTTTGTTAAACCCTCGCCGCTTCAGCCCTTCCAAATTGAGGCCCCGCAACTCGGCCCGATCCCCCGTGGCATTACAATAAGGCGGAATGTCCTTCGAAACCATCGAACCTGCTCCCAGGATCGCAGCTGTTCCAACCTTTACAAATTGGTGAATTCCCACCAGCCCTCCGACAATGACGTAATCCTCAATCACCACATGACCTCCAAGAGTGGCTCCGTTGGCCACGATGTTATGGTCGCCTATAATACAATCGTGGGCGACGTGGCAGTACATCATCAAGAGGTTGTGGTTCCCGATGCGGGTCACCATTCCGCCACCCTTCGTGCCTGGGTTCAAGGAGGCAAATTCTCTGATAGTGTTATGATTCCCGATAATAAGTTGGCTATCTTCCCCTCGGTACTTGAGATCCTGAGGAACCGAGCCAACGGTTGCAAACTGAAATACGACGTTTCCTTCTCCCAGGCTCGTATTGCCTTCTATCACCACATGGGATTTTACCCGTGTTCCCTTTCCGATTTTGACTCTGGAGCCAACAATGGAATACGGTCCTATCTCTACATCCAGATCCAACTCTGCTCGGGGATCTACTAATGCTGTTTCATGGATGTTTCTCATTCTGATTTTTCCTCCCCGAGGAGAAGCGACTAGTCCATCGGCACCTCCATTGCCGATATCTCGGCTTGTGCCACGACCTTTCCGTCTACAGAGGCCACACCTCTCAACTTCCAGAAAGAGCCGCGGCGCTTCACCGAGCTCAACTCCAGACGTAGTTGGTCCCCGGGCTCCACCGTACGCTTGAACTTGACTCGATCCAAACCGGTCAGGACAAAGACCCTATTGTCGTCCATAGTCCTCCTCAAGGAAAAAGCAAAAATCGCGCCCACCTGGGCCAGAGCCTCGCAAATCAGCACTCCCGGCATGACCGGGCGGTTGGGAAAGTGACCCTGAAAAAATCCCTCGTTCATGGTCACATTCTTAATTCCTACGATCCTCTGATTTCCCTCCATCTCCACGATCCGGTCCACCAAGAGAAAGGGATAACGATGGGGGAGCCGTTTAAAGATCTCTTTAATGTCGAGCATGAGATTTGCTTCCTCTTACCTCTTTCCGTACGAGTTGAGCCACCTTACGCTCTAGGCGCTGCACTGCGGTCCACAACTTTGGCAGGCGAGGAAGAAGCATAACGACTCTTAACCATTGCCGATGGGGCACCGCTCCTATTCCGGAAGAAAGCACGACACCCGGGGGAACGGAACGCGGGATCCCAGATTGCGGGCCGATCTTGGCCTTGTCACCAACCTCGATGTGGTCGACGATCCCTACTTGCCCGGCCAAGACAACCTCATTCCCAATCTTCGTACTTCCGGCCACTCCAGTTTGAGCTGCAATAATGCAATATTGCCCGACGACGACGTTGTGAGCAATCTGAACCAAGTTGTCTATCTTCGTGCCCCGACCAATAACGGTTCGCCCCAGGGTAGCTCGATCTATGGTCGCATTCGCCCCGATCTCCACATCGTCCTCGACCACCACCGCCCCGACTTGGGGGATCTTGATTCGGTCCTTTCCCTCTCCGGCATAGCCGAAACCGTCCGAGCCAATCACGGCACCCGCATGGAGAATCACGCGGTTACCGATCCGACAACCCTCACGCACGGTAACCCGGGGGTAAAAAATACAGTCCTCGCCCACCTCGACTCCATCTCCGAGAAACACGCCAGGAAAAAGAACCGTGCCTCGACGGATTCTCGCTTCCTTTCCCACATAGACATGGGGATAAACCGTAAGTTCCTTATCTAGGATGGCTGTTGGCTCAATGACCGCGAGGGGACTGATTCGACTCTCATAACGGGGGCCTGGATTGAAGAGTTGGAGTACCTTTGCGAATGCAACGTAAGGATGCGAGACTTGGATAAAATTTTTACCTGACTGCGCGAGAGCGCTGACGGGAAAGTCCTGACTTACGATGACAGCGCCCGCGTTTGAGGTAGCCAGGTATGAGCGATAGCCCGGGTGGACGAGAAAGGCAACATCTTCCGGACCGGCATCCTCTATCGATGCGACTCCATGTATCTCCACTCCGCCATCACCAATCACCTCGCCACCGACCAGCCGTGCCAACTCCGAAAGAGTTTGTCCTGCCACCGTCACTTGGCCTTGGTAACCTTTCCAGGGCTGCGACTATTATAAACCTCGATCACTTTGTTGGTAATATCAATTCCTTGATCGATGTAGAGAACCTGTGAACGCTCCAAGATGAGGGTGAATTTCTCGTTTTTTCCAATTTCCGCCACAATCTTTTCAAGTTCCCTGAGGATGACAGCGGTCATTTCGTTTTCCCGCTGACGCAGCTCTTCCTGGGAATCACGCATGGTGCGTTGATAGCCCACATATCGCCTGTCAAGCTCTTTCTCCAGACTCCTCCTCTCTTCTTCCTTCAGCAGAGGGCTCTTCTTGTCGAGATCGCTCTTCAATCGTTCGAGCTCCTGCTTTTCCTTTAAGAGCTCCCCTTCGGCTTTTTTGACCTGGGCCTGAAAGTTTTCTTTAGCTTTCTTTCCCGACTGGGATTCCACAATGGCTCTCTGGATATCGATATAGCCCATCTTGATTTTCTCCTGCGCCCATGCGGAGGCGGAAAACAGCAGCATAAAAAAGACCATCCATCCCTTTTTCACGGATACCTCCAATTAATGAGATTCAGAAAGATTCAATCTCTAAGGTTGACTACCTAAAGAGAAGCCGAAAAGTGAAGTGTCGTCGCCGGATTGCTTACTGATAGGAAATCCAAGCTCTACCCGAAGAGGCCCAAAGGGAGACATCCAGCGCGCTCCTACCCCTATGGACCTTCTGAAACTACCCAGGTCAAAACCTTCCGACTGCTTGAAGGCCTGGCCCATATCGAAGAAAGTCACTCCTCTGAGCCCATATTGTTCAAGGATCGGGAATAAAAGCTCAGCACTCAAAATCGCCTGTTTATCCCCGCCGACCGGATCATTTCCCTCTCGGGGGCCAAGGCTACGGTCCTGGAATCCACGCACAGAGTTGATTCCTCCCGGAAAGTATCTTTCGAACAGGGGCAGTTCCTTTTTGCCGTTCGGTCGAGCTTTGAAACTCCAGCCGTAGCCGAGGGTTCCTCCTAGAGCCAAGGTGTAGTTGCCTCCCCAGTTGGGATCTTTGAGCAGGGGATAGTACCAGCGGGCTCTAGCGTCCGATTTTAAGAAATTATTATCGCCTCCCAAGCCGGCGAACTTAACAGAAAGCCCGGAGAGTGTACCTTCAGTGGTCGCGAAGAAATGATCCCGGCTGTCATAGGAAAGACTGGGCGTGAGACTGCTGGTCCAAGACATACCTTTTTCACTCTGAATCGACGCAGGTGCGTCGGCATCGATATTGCCGATCTTCTCCTTCGTTAGCTCATAAGCCATTCCTCCCCGCATGTAATCAATGAAGGCGGGCGGGCGATCATCTCCTAGAGCCAAAGCATCAGCGGAGGATCGACTCGCAGAGCCTCGGAAGAAGGGCATATCCATACGTTTCAGAGGATAGCCTGTCCGTACTCCGAACCCCGTCTTCCGCGAAGTAAAGTCAAAAAATTCCCTTTCCGAATTAAAGGCATCGAAACCCAGGCTGAACGGGGTATCGTACAGATAGGGCTCGGTAAAGCTTAAGATAAAATCCTGGCGGGTGGTTCCGATATCAAAATCGGCGCTGATCGTCTGCCCTCGACCGAAAAGATTTTTATCCGCCACGGATGTCATGAAAACAAATTGATCTCCGCTGCTGTAACCGGCTCCGATGCTAAAGCTTCCAGTCGGACCCTCCTTGATGTCCACCGCTAGATCCACGGTGTCTGGTTGATCGGTTTTCTTCGTGGTCAGCTGGACATCCTCGAAGAAACCGGTCCGCTGCAGGGCATTGCGGCTCTCTTTGATTTTATTCCCAGAGAAGAGTTCCTGCTCAACCGCCGTCATCTCCCTTCGAATGACTTTATCTCTCGTCTTGGTATTGCCCGCGATCATGATCCGATTGAAGTACACCGGAGGGCCTCTGGTAATCACCAAAGCGACGTCGACAGTTTTCTCCTTGGCGTCGACTTTCGTGAGAGGCTCAACTTCAACAAAGGCAAATCCCTTATTGGCATACATCTCCGAAAGATTCGAGATATCTCCGCGCAGTCGACCTCCATTAAAAATCTGGCCAGTCGTCAACTGAACTTTCTGCAGCAGCTTTTCGCCGTCCTCGATAAGATCTCCTCCAATCTCAACTTTTCCGACGCGGTATTGCGCTCCCTCTTCGATGCGGAGCACGACTTCGATTCCGTCTCTTTGCCTTAGGACCACAGGCTCATCGACCTTATGGTCAACATAACCGTGGTCATAGTAGTGGGCTGACACTATCGCCAGATCGTTGGTCAGAATATCACGATCCAAAACTCCGCGATTCGTGATGAATGACAGGAACCACTTCTCCTTGGTAGCCATGAGCCCCTTGAGTTCGCTCGAGGAGAAAGCCTTGTTTCCTTCGAACGAAATCTTCTGGACCAGAAGGCGCCTTCCCTCGTCAACATCTACGTGAACCACCGCTTGATTGTTTTCCACAAGCGATATCGCATACTCGATCTGGGCGTTCACATATCCCTGTTCGCTGTAAAGCTTCTTGACCTTCTCGACTCCTTCTTGCACTTTATCTCGATCGAGGATGGTGCGGGGATTAACGCCGAACGCAGCCTCGACCTTTTCTCTGCTGAGCTCTGAGTTCCCCTGGATCTTTACCTCGCGGATATACGGTTTTTCTTTGACCACGTAGGTCAGCACCCCAGCGGGCGACAACTCGGCCTTGATATCATCAAAATAGCCCATGCGGTAGATGGACTTTACATCCTGATCGACCGTCGCAGGGTTGAAAAAATCGCCTGCCCGGCTTTTCACATGCAGCCGAATCCCATCTTCTTCGACTCTGAGATTCCCCTGAATTTTCACTTCCCTTAATTGAATTTTCTCTTGAGCCTCGACACAAACGGGGCGCCCAATCAGTAAATATGGCAGGAGGAACAACAACGCAATCCTGTGAGGAATGAAGAAGCTTTTCATGGATTCAGCGGGCAATAAGGGGAAGTTTCGTTTTTTGTAACAAATTCGCGAACTTTTGTAAAGTTCAAAATCGTTAAGAGTCAAAGCGCGTACAGGCGCCCCCCGCGCAGCTCCATGTGCCGACCCATTCGGGCCGCGAACTGCCTATTGTGAGTGGCTACAATAAAAGCGACCCCTTTCTCTTCATTGAGCCGAAACAGCAGGTTCTCGATCTCTTCCCCGGTATGAGGATCCAGGTCTCCTGTAGGCTCGTCGGCAAGAAGAAGGCGCGGCCTCAAAATGACCGAGCGAGCGACGGCCACCCTTTGCTGTTCTCCTCCTGAGAGCTTCCCGGGTCGGTGAGCCATGCGATCGCCCAATCCCACCAACTCCAGCAGTTCCACGGCATCATGCTCCGCCTTCTCCCACTCCCAACGTTGGATCAAGGCCGGAAGCATGACGTTCTCCAAGGCATTGAAATCGGGCAGCAGGTAATGAAATTGAAAAATAAAACCTATCTCTCGGTTACGAAAATCCGATAAAGCCGAGTCATCCAATGAGGAAAGATCGGTTCCCCGGTAGGTCACGTGGCCTCGGCTCGGATGGTCCAGTGTGCCCAAAATGTGAAGCAGCGTGCTCTTGCCCACTCCGGATTCGCCCACGATCGCCAGGCGCTCTCCCTCATGTAATTCGAGGTCGAGTCCTCGAAGAACATGAATGTCCTCCCCGCCGAAGCCAAAAGACTTGTGCAAGTCTTCGGCAACCAAAAAATTACTCATAGCGAATGATCTCAACCGGATCCAACTTGGCCGCGTGTCGGGCTGGATAGAGGCTCGCCAACAAGCAGATGAAAAATGAGGCCAAGGCGACCAGGATGAAATTACTGAGATAAATGCGCACCGGAACGGTGGAAATGAGAAAGACGTCTTTAGGCAGCTCGATGAACTTGTATTCCTGAATCAACAGGCAGATCCCGTAGCCCAGCAGAACGCCCAGCAATGTACCTACAATTCCGATCACACATCCCTTGATCAAGAAGATCTTTCGAATGCTCCCGCGGGTTGCGCCCATCGAAAGCAGGATGGCGATGTCCCTTCTCTTTTCCATCACCACCATAATCAAGGTGGAGATGATATTAAACGCACCGACGAGGATCATGAGAAGAAGGACGAGGAAATAAACTGTTTTTTCCAGTCGAAGAGCCGAGAAGAGATTGGGCCACAGCCGCGACCAATCCTCCGTCCAATAAGGGAGACCTAGGCTTTGCTGGATCTTCTGCGCCACGTCCTGCGCTCGGTAGACATCCTGGACCCGGATTTCAATGCTCGTTACCGCATCTCCCAAACCGAAAAAGCGCTGGGCATCCGAGAGATTCAAAAACACGAGCGTGTTGTCGTACTCGTGCATCCCGGAATCGAACAGTCCAACCACGACAAACCGGCTGACCTTCGGAATGACCCCGAAAGCGGTCGGAGTCCCCAGGGGCGATATCAATTGAACCGGATCTCCGACGGTTACCCTCAGTTGGTCCGCCAGTCTCGTCCCGAGGATCACCCCGGGCAAAGAGACCTCGCGTCCATCGACCTGGACGCTCCGAGAAAGCTTCAGGGCTTGCAGGCTCCCCTCTCGGATGTAGCGCTGGATATCGATGACCTTGGCGACCAGACTCGGGTCGACGCCCCGCACAACAACTCCCGACACGCGGTTCTTCGAACTCACCATGACTTGACCGTAGACCGCGGGAGATGCGGCGACCACGCCCTGAATTTGAGCGATGCGCTCGATGAGCTTCTCGTATCCGGTCACATAATCTCCGGGCTTCATGAGCGCCACATGAGCATTGATGCCGAGAAGCCGATCCCGAAGAACCTCCTCAAATCCTGTCATGACCGCCATGACCACATTCAGGGTCATGACGCCGATCATGACCCCGAGGATGGAAATGACAGTGATGAGCGAGATGAAAGTCTCGCGCCTCCGGCCGTGAAGGTAGCGAAGACCAATGAAAAACTCATACCTCATCTGGCTTCTCAGCTACCTTATCTTTCCCGAGATTTGAATTCAATGAAACTGACTCACGCCCGCTTAGAATAGGGATGGGGACACGTGTAGGCTCCAAGATCATTTTACCTCAGAACCCATTGCTGAGTGAGTCACTTCTGAGCCTTTCGCTCCAGGATAAACTCCCCGAAGAGCCCAAGAGACTTGTCCTGAGCCTAGACGAAGGACTCTACGGCTGCGGTCTCTTAACGCGGCTCACCCAACACACAGATGAGGTGTGTGCGCTATGCGAGATTCAGGTTTTTAAAGATAGCCTTGACCGAGCCTGACTTGTTTAAAGAGTAGAAATGGATTCCGGGAACGCCGAAATGGAGAAGCTCCCGGCATTGTTGGGTTGCATAGACGATTCCCAACTCCACCGCGCCTTCATCATCATGCTCCACTTTTGCGAGCAAGGCCTCGAGCCGCGCCGGGATCTTCGCTGCGCAAAGCGCCGTGAAGCGGCGCACCTGGGATGCGGATAAGATCGGCAACACGCCTGGAACGATTGGCACTCTGACACCGAGTTTTCTCACATCTTCCACGTAGCGATAGAAATCTTCGTTATCGAAGAATAGCTGAGTGATGATCGCATCGGCGCCGGCGTCCACTTTTGCCTTGAGGTAGCGAAGATCGGCTTCTCGATTCTCGGCTCGAGGATGAACCTCTGGAAATCCCGCGACGGCGATTGAGAACCATTCGCGGGCAGCCGCCTCACGAACCAATTCTATGGAATGATGAAACCCGTCAGGATGCGGCTTCCAGTCAGGGGACCCTTGCGGAGGATCGCCGCTCAGCGCAATGATATTCTCAATCGCTCTGGCCTTCAGCCTGTCCAACACCGAGCGGAGTTCATCTTTGGATTGTCCTACGACAGTCAGGTGACACATCACCTCGATTCCACATTGTCGATGGATTCGATCCACAAGGTCCACCGTCTTTTCCCGGGTGCTGCCCCCCGCTCCATAGGTCACGGAACAAAACGAAGGATTCAGAGTTTTTAGGACTTCGATTTCCCGAAATAGATTTTCCTCACCTTTATCCGTCTTAGGAGGGAAAAATTCCACCGAAAAGTTCGGCGCGGGACGAGCATAAATTTCCCGCAGTCTCACTCGCTCCCGCTCCTTCCAGCTTCCTTGGAAGGTCTCCCAGCCTTTTCTCGGGCAAGAAGAGGATCGCAATCCGAGGCGCTGTCCTTCGTGATAAGAGGCCGCAAACTCTCTGTATGCTCGATCCAGGCGTCCCGAATGTGCGGCGGCACACCAAACGATTCCAGCGTCTCCCTGAGAATCTGGAGCCTCCGGGCAAATTGTCCGCCCATGATGGGATGCTTGGCATGAACCTCGTCCAGCGGCCTTCCTTGATACTCGATGCCCGCTCCGAGATGCTGCGCGGCGAGCTGAAATTCCAGCTCTTTGATCCGTCCTTTATTCGCGCTGCGGAAAAAAAAGCCGATCATCCTGTCTTCAAAGACACGATCGATGAAAGCGTCTATGATTTGACGGAGCTTAGCCTCGCCGCCGAGCTCTTCGTAGAGTGTCGGCATGATGCCTTGGGGTTATAAGAAGCCGAGTTGTAGCTTGGCCGCTTCGGACATTTTGCTCGGATCCCACGGCGGCTCCCACACGACATCGACCTGAACCTCACGGACACCAGGAACCGCTTGGACTTTGCTGCGGACTTCGCCGGGCAAAGATTGCGCTGCTGGACAAGCCGGCGAGGTGAGGGTCATTTGGATCGCGACTTTTCCTGACTCATCGACCTTGAGATCATAGATGAGGCCGAGTTCGTAGATATTAACCGGAATCTCCGGGTCAAAACAGCTCCGTACTGCCTCGACCACCTCTGCTTCGAGAACAACCGGATTCATTGTTGTCATACCATCCCAAGCCTAACTCGCGCCTGATCCGACATCATACTCTGGTTCCAGGGAGGATCCCAAACCAATTGAACGTCTACGTCCTTAACTCCAGGCACGAGGAGAACCTTCCTCCGAATGTCTTCCTTAAGCAACTGCCCCATTCCACACCCGGGGGCGGTTAAGGTGAACTGGATCTCAACTCTATCTCCACCTCCGGACGAAGAAGTCGCCCGGCAATGGTAAACCAATCCAAGGTCGACAATGTTGACCGGGATCTCCGGGTCAAAACAGCCCTTGAGCTGCTCCCACACCAGCTTCTCGACGTCGGCCCGTCCCTTTGCCAGGGTAGCCGTTGCGTCCCCGGCCATCAAGACCGTCTCCACCCCAAGCGCATCGCTATCCTTCTCCGCGATCCGCACCATAGACCCCCGGTCTGTCATTACAGTGTAATTACCACCAAGCGACTGTGTGATCCATACCTTGCTACCGGCGGCAAGGCGGCACTTCTCGCCGCTCGGAATTAGAACGGCCTCGCAGTCGTGGCGAAGCTCAATCGGTTCATCGCTTCTCATAGTCTTTTCTCTCTATTCTGAGGCGCTTTCTCAGCGCTTCACTCCGTCGACGTTTCCCCCTCCCCCTTCAACGCGGCGCGAAGCGTGTGCCACGACAAGCTGGCACACTTGACCCGGACTGGAAAATTACAAACTCCCCCGAGCACCGAGAGCTTCCCCAGCTCGTTCTGGCTCGCTTTGGGATCCACTTCCCCAGTCAGCATCTTATGAACCTTCTCAAAGAGAGCTTCTGCTTCCGCCGGAGTTTTGCCTTCTACGCTGGTCGTCATTAACGAAGCGGAGGCCTTGGAGATGGCGCAGCCCGAGCCCTGAAAGCCAATTTCCTTAATGACGTCGTTCTCGAGCTTGACGTACAGAGTGAGCTGGTCGCCGCATAATGGATTGTTGCCTCGCGCCGTCCGATTGGCATCCTCGATCCGGCGAAAGTTTCGCGGGCTCTTGTTATGGTCCAGGATGACCTCTTGATATAGTTCTCCGAGCTCCGACACTAACCGAGGACCTCCATCACCTTATGCACGCCTTTAACTAGAAAATCGATTTCTT
Organism: Binatia bacterium; assembly: GCA_036004365.1. Taxonomy (GTDB): domain Bacteria; phylum Desulfobacterota; class Binatia; order UBA9968; family UBA9968; genus DP-36. The sequence continues at coordinate 23,301 of DASYRN010000021.1, read as the reverse complement.
CACTCTTATTATATAAAGCGAACGACGCCCTGGCGGTCGCCGGCACGCCAAACCGCTGCATCACCGGCATGGCACAGTGATGGCCCGCCCGAATGGCGATTCCTTCCCGGTCCAGCACGGTGCCGACATCGTGGGCGTGAATCCCTTCAAGGACAAAGGATACCACGCCGGCCTTTTCTTTTGCAGTACCGATAATTCTCAAGCCCCTGATCTCTGCGAGCGCCTGGGTCGCATAGGCGAGCAACTTCTGCTCATGCGCAGATACGGCATCCAGGCCTATGTTTTCGATATAGTCGATAGCTGCGCCCAATCCGACCACGCCCTCAACGTGCGGGGTTCCCGCCTCAAACTTGTAGGGCAAGACATTATAGTGCGTTTTTTCGAAGGTCACCAAACTGATCATATCCCCGCCGCCCTGATAGGGCGGCATCGCCTCGAGCCGATTCGACTTGCCATAGAGCACGCCGATGCCGGTAGGAGCAAACAACTTGTGTCCTGAGAATGCGTAAAAATCACAATCGAGATCCTGGACGTCCACTTTCATGTGAGGCACAGCTTGTGCTCCATCGATCAAGACGGGAGCGCCGTGACGGTGCGCCAAGGCAACGATCTCCTTCACCGGATTGACAGTGCCGAGCGCGTTCGATACATGCCCCACCGAAACAAACTTCGTTCTTTCATTGAGCAGGCGCTTGTACTCTTCCAGCACTAACTCGCCATCGTGGTTGATCGGGATAACGCGGAGCACGGCCCCGACCTGCTCGCACAGGATCTGCCAGGGAACGATGTTGGAGTGATGTTCGATTGCCGAGATAATGATCTGGTCGCCTTTCTTGAGAAAAGACCGGCCGTAGCTTTGCGCGACCAGATTGATGCCCTCGGTCGTCCCGCGAACGAAGATGATTTCGCGCTCGTTCGAGGCATTGATAAAATGCCTGACTTTGGACCGCGCCTCTTCATAGTCGGCCGTTGCCTGCTCGCTCAAAAAATGAATCCCTCGATGCACATTTGAATTTTCCGTCGTGTAATATCGATTCACGGCATCGAGGACGGCTTGGGGTTTCTGCGTAGTTGCCGCGTTGTCCAGATAAACGAGAGGCTTGCCGTGGACCCGTTGTCTCAAGATGGGAAAGTCGGCCCGGAGCCTCTCCACATCGAAAAGAGGCCGGTTTTTTTTCTGAGCCGCGATTTCCTGAGCCGCTTTCATACGGTTTCCTTATGACGACAACGGCCTTTTCAGGCCCTTCATCACGAAGTCGTCGACGCCGGTTCGAACCGAGTCAACTTTAATCCGCTGAATCACCTCGCTTGCAAAAGCGTAGGTCAATAAGTCGCGGGCGCCTTCTAAGTCGATCCCGCGCGAGCGGAGATAAAAGATCGCGTCCTCCTCCAGACGGCCTATCGTAGATCCATGGCTGCATTTCACGTCATTGTTGAAAATCTCAAGCTGCGGCTTGGTGTCAACCGAGGCCGCCTCGGAGAGAAGCAAGTTCTTATTCGTCTGCTTGGCGTCGGTTTTCTGAGCGTCCTTGTGAACAACTATTTTACCATTAAAAACCGCGCGTGCCTTTCCGTCAAGAATGCCCTTGTAGAGCTCGCGGCTCATGCCGTGAGGTTTGAGGTGTTCGATCTTTGTGTGGTTATCGATGTGCTGCTCCCCGCTACCGAGGTAGAGACCATCAAGCACACACTCGATCCCTTCTCCATCCAGCAGGACATTGACATCGTTCCGCACGAGTGCTCCCGCCAATGTGATAGAGCGGGACGTGAAATTGCTGTTCCGATCGAGATGGACCTGAAGCGTCGCGATGTGAAAGGCCTTTTCGCTCTCCCGCACCAGCCTGCAATGGTCGACGATAGCGTTCTCTCCTGCAACCACCTCGGTAACTCCGTTGGTCAAATACAGCTCGTTTCCGACCCCGAAATAGCTCTCGATGATTTTCACATCGCTATCGCTATCGACGACGATTACATTTCTCGGATACGATACCGACGGTCCTTCCCCAGAAGTCGAGAAGAAAAGCAAGTGGATCGGATCTTCGACCACCCGCCTCTTCGGAATATAGACGAACGCACCGTCTGCCATGAAGGCAGTATTCAGGGCGACAAAAGCGTGATCCTGATAGCTCGCGTGGCGCGCGAGATAAGGTTCCACCGCCCCAGGGAGGTCAATCAGGGCTGTCGAAAGGCTGCCCGCCCGAGCCCCTTCAGGAATCGAATGGAGCGACGAAAGTCGCTCCGAGAAATAGCCGTTCACGAAGACGAGCCGATTCTTCGCCAACTCTTCGGAGTCGAACCGCTTTAGCGCCGAAAGCGGCACACCATCCGACGGCCTAGGGGCACGTCCAAAACGAACTTTGGCGATCGGCGCAACGCTCGTATACTTCCAATCCTCATCTCTTACCGTGGGAAAGCCTACTTCGGCGAAATGGGCGATGGCGGCTTTTCGAAGCGGATAGGTCCACGACCCACCGTTTCCGGCCGCCTCCCTCTCGAACCGTTCGAAATCGGCGCGGTAGCGCTCTTTAGCTTGTTCTAGTTCCGTCATGCCTGACATTTCTTCGAGATGCTACGAAACTGAGCGGCTCTCTACCTGCTCTTCGATCCAGCCGTAACCTTTCCGCTCCAGCTCTTGGGCTAGCTCCTTGCCGCCCGACCTTACGATGCGACCATCAAAGAGAACGTGCACATAATCGGGAACAATGTAATCCAGCAGTCTCTGGTAATGGGTGATCACGATCATCGCCCGCTCTTTGCCGCGGAGCGAATTGACGCCATGGGCCACGGTCTTCAAGGCATCGATATCCAGACCCGAGTCGGTCTCGTCCAGGATCGCCAGCTTCGGGTCCAGGACGGCCATCTGGAAGATCTCATTGCGTTTCTTCTCGCCGCCGGAAAACCCTTCATTGATCGGACGATTCAAAAGGCTCTGGTCCATCTCCACAAGCGCCATCTTCTCCTTGACGAGCCCAAGAAAATCCATGGCGTCCAACTCGTAAAGGCCCCTGTGCTTTCGCACCGCGTTCAGCGCAGCCTTGAGAAAATACGTCACATTCACTCCGGGTATTTCCACCGGATACTGAAAGGCAAGAAAAATTCCCTCCCGGGCGCGCTCTTCCGGAGTCATCTCCAACAAATTCTTTCCCTCATAGAGAACTTCACCGGCCGTGACCTCGTACGATTCCCGGCCGGAAAGAACATGGGCCAACGTGCTTTTCCCCGAACCATTCGGACCCATGATGGCATGGACTTCACCGGCATGGACCGCGAGATTGATCCCGCGCAAGATCTCGTGGCCACCTGCGCTCGCATGGAGATTCTTAATGGTCAACATCCCTATTCCCCTAGTCTCGTTTAATTATGGCTGCTCAATTGCTCTGTCAATCCTCTTCCCATCGCAATATCACCGATGGAAACCCCCGCAAGATAGTTTGCCAGGAGTCGCTGCGCGACCTCCCAAATGGATCTTTGGGTGCACACCGAGCAGAATGAGCAATAACTCTCCCCTGTTTGAAGGCACTCCATAAGAACTATCGGACGCTCGACGGTTTCATAAACTTCCTTGACGCTGATTTTCTCAGCAGGCCGCGCCAGACTGAATCCGCCCTTCGATCCCACATGGGACTGGACCAACCCTCCAGCAACGAGGTCTTTCATGATCTTGGAAAGATAGTACGACGGGATATCCTGTTTTTTCTCGATGTCCACCCTACTCACGATTCTTCCTTCGGGCTGGCCGGCCAGGTAGGATAACGCGCGCACCGCATAATCGACGCGGCGGCCCACATTCATCAAGGAGCTTCTCTCCCTCTTGCTTCTCATCTTCCCCATCCTCTTTGAATATAGACCTCTTAGGTCTACCATGTCAAGGTGGCGCGTGGAATTTCACGCGCGCCTTTTCCTCTCCTCGCCCCTTTTCCCGGCCCTTTGCCTATGCTAAGAAAAAACGATGTCCATACTTAAGGTCGCGCGGCTCGGAAATCCCGTTCTTCGCCAGGGCGCCGAGACGTTGCGTCCGGATCAGATTGGCTCGCCGGAGATCCAACGATTTATCGATGAAATGATTCAGACCATGAAGGAATACGACGGCGTCGGACTGGCGGCTGTCCAGGTTCACGAGCCCAAACAAATTGCCGTCCTGGAAGTCGAGGACAATCCGCGCTACCCGAAAAAACCCCCCGTGGCCCTTTCAGTCCTGATCAATCCGAGCATTGTCCCGCTCTCCGAGGAAAACGATGAAGATTGGGAGGGATGCTTGAGCATTCCGAAGCTCAGAGGAAAAGTCCCGCGCTACAAGAGTATCCGGGTGAAAGCTTTGGACCGCAATGGAAAGGAATTAGACTTTATCGCGTCGGATTTTCACGCCCGCGTTATCCAGCACGAATGGGACCATCTCAATGGCAAAGTTTTTCTCGACCGAATGCAAGGGTTATCCAGCCTCACCTACCTTCAGGAGTTTGCACGCTATGGGACGGATAAATAGAAGATCTATTTCGCCATGACCCTCTCTCATCTCGAAACGTCGCTCGACCGGCTTCTTTCCGAGGTTACTCCCTCGATTGGCACGATCCTGGATCGAACCCTCGCTGAAGAAGAACTCACCATCGATGAAGGTACTCGGCTTTTCGAGGCATCGGGGACGGATCTTCTGGTTATCACCGCCGTGGCGGACCATCTGCGGAAGAAGGCCGTAGGCGACGTCGTGACCTATGTGGTGAATCGCAACATCAATTTCACCAACGTTTGCGTCAAGGCGTGCGGTTTTTGCGCTTTCAGCCGCGGCCATCTAGCCGGCGAAGGCTACTTCCTTCCCTTGGAAGAGATCCTGCGGCGCGCACACGAAGCTTACGATTTGGGAGCCACGGAGGTCTGTGTGCAAGCCGGCCTTGCTCCCGGTATCGATGGCTGGCATTACGTTAAACTTTGTGAATCACTCAAGAAAGCCCTGCCCGATCTCCACATTCATGGGTTTTCTCCCGAGGAGGTGTTGTACGGGTCCACTCTGGCCGGGTGCAGCGTTAAGGATTACCTTTCAGCCCTCAAAGCGGCAGGAGTTGGAAGCCTGCCAGGAACTTCTGCCGAAATCCTCGACGACGAAGTGAGAAACAAAATCTCTCCGGGACGCATCAGCACCCACCAATGGATCGATCTCATCGAGAGCGCACACGCGCTTAGAATTCCGACCACATCGACGATCATGTACGGCCATATCGAAGATTCCCATCACAAAGCAGCTCACCTAGCCATTCTGCGAGAGATCCAAAAGCGCACTGGCGGGATCACTGAGTTCGTCCCGCTGAGCTTCGTCTTTGAAGAAGCGCCGCTCTATTACCGCAAAAGAATCGACGGCCTGCGCTCGGGAGCTACCGGAGCCGAAGTGATGAAAATGTACGCGGTGGCCCGCATGATGCTTAATCGCTGGATCCCAAACATCCAGGTCTCCTGGGTCAAAGAGGGCCCGAAGCTCTCTCAGATCGCGCTTATGGCGGGAGCGAACGACTTCGGCGGAACGCTTATGAACGAGAGCATCTCAACCGCGGCGGGCGCCGGCTACGGCCAGTTGATGCAGCCATCGCAGTTTCGCCGACTCATCCGCGAAATGGGGCGCATCCCGGCTGAGCGGACCACAACCTATAACAGATTGAAGATCTTCGAATCCGAAGAGAACCCCATCGATCTGTTGGATAATGTCGAAGATCCCGAGCAAAGATTTGGCTCTTATCACCAGCTCATCAAGTTGAAAGATTACCGCTTTAGGGACTTCTATCGTGGACGGAAAGATACTTAAGGCCTACTCGCAGGAGTCATTCACTGGAAGGACACCCGTCTCAATTTGAGTTGATAGGGAGCCGGCTCGGGTTTCGAATCGCTGAGGAAAATCCGGACAGACTCTCCTTAGTCTGGCGCGGCGCGCGCTTCCCCGCTTATCTCTGTCTCGGCATCGCGATCGCTTTGCTCTTTCTTTCAATCCCGATTCTGGAAGCGATCCGGCAGAGAGGTTTTGTAGGTCCGGCCGGGTCCCTATGGTATTTCCCGATCATGAACTTGATTCTTCTCGGCATCTCGTTCTTCCTGCTCTCTTTAGAAAGAATCATTACTCTCAGTGATCAGGACCGCCAAGTCGTGCTATGCAAGCGCAATATCTTTCGGACCGTCAAAATCCGCGTGCCTTATGATGAAGTGGTTTCTTTGAAGCTCGGAACCGATCAGATCTACAGCGGCTTCGCTGTGGCAGGCTCTTCAGCCGCGACAAGATATCCCGTTCCTTCCCTGCGCCTTATCCTTAAATATGGAGAGACTGTTCTCGTAGATAGGGGCGGAAGAGGCAGATTGCAGGCTTTAGGGCAACGCCTCAGCCATCATCTAGGAAAGCCTCTTGAGATAGAAGAACCCGCTAAGTGACGGGAAGGGTTAGAGTCATCCACTCGGCTGGAGAAATGCTTGCGTGGGTTTTTCTATGCGCCATAGAGAACCTTGTGTAGCTGTTGGACCGCCTTCTTTACTCCCTCATGCATGAGCTCTTCAGCGCTGAGCCACCGTGCACCCCTTCGGGCAAATTCACCGATGGCAAAAATATTTTCACTTAGGGGCTTCTGCGTCTCGTCAAAACGCGCCGACCAGATGATATCCCCTCTTCTCACATCCCAAAGTTCCAGGATGAACGCCACCGAGGCCGGGTTCTTTACCCCCAACTCCTCTCCCTCCCTCTCCCGATAGCGCAGGACCCGGCCGGACAACACCGCATCCGCGTAAACCAGCTCGCCGAGTCTTTTGGCCCGGGTGCCGTCGGTTCCTTGGCCTAGCTGCGCTGCCACCTCGTTGACCTCCCGATCCGCCACAATCTGCCAGTTCGGCAAAGCAGACATCGTGGAGTAAAGTTGCTGCGTGAGTATCCACGTCGGATCGCTCTGCGAGCCCTTCGCCTTGGCCGAAAAACCCGTAGCGGGGAGGATGGCAATCCGTTTAATCTTTCTCGATTCCAGATCGGTTGAATGACTGCTCTGGAAATTGCCGGGACCGAAAACGCAGGAGGAAAGAAAAAGGAATAACGCGGCTAGGGCCCACATAGGTCATGTTCTTTAACACAAGAGGCCGCAACCCTCAACGTGCGCGTAGCAAGGCTTAACATTTTTGGGTGGGATGCAGTCGTTTCCAGCCTTTTGCAAAGCTTAGCCAAGATAGTGTTTCCTTCTCCTTGCGGGAGAAGTAGGGCGAGGGTAAACCTAAAGGCTCTTGATTCCCAATTCCTTAAGCTGCTTGGGATCGACTTCGGACGGCGCGTCGGTGAGAAGACAGACGGCTCTCTGACTCTTGGGAAATGCAATGACTTCTCGGATCGACTGAGTCCCGCTCAGGATCATCGCCAGCCGGTCAACGCCAAAGGCGATTCCGCCGTGAGGCGGCGTCCCGTATCTCAAGGCCTCGAGAAAAAATCCGAATTTCGCTTCGGCCTCCTGCGGCGTGATCCCCAACAATTCAAAGACTCTCCTTTGCAGAGCTTGCTGGTGAATACGGATGCTGCCCCCTCCGATCTCAGTTCCGTTCAGCACAAGATCGTAGGCTTTGGACCTGACTTTCAACGGGTCTGTGCCAAGCAAAGAAAGATCCTCATCGAGTGGAGCGGTAAACGGATGATTCACCGATTGATAACTCCGTTCGTCGGGAGCATATTCGAAAAGGGGAAAATCGACCACCCAAGAAATCGCATATTCACTATCCCGAACCAATCCTAGTTTCTCTCCTAAATGCAGGCGCAGATTAGCCAAAGCTTCGTTCGCTACTTTTTCCCGATCCGCTATAAAGAAAATGAAATCTCCCGGCTTCGCTTGCGTGATCGAAAGAATCGAACGTCGCTCCTCTTGAGAAAGGAACTTCGCTATAGGCGATTGCCAGTCTGTCTCCGTAAGCTTGACCCAGGCAAGGCCCTTGGCTCCGTAGCCCGCCACAAAGCTAACGAGATCTTCAAGCTCCTTGCGCGAGAAATCCGCACCGGAGACAGAAAGTCCTTTGACCACTCCCTTCCGCTCCAATACCGATGAGAAAACCTTGATCTGGCATTTTTCAAAGACCATAGAAAAGTCCTTGAGCTCCAGACCGAACCGGAGGTCCGGCTTGTCCGAGCCATAACGGGACACCGCCTCCGACCACGAAAGTCGTCTAAAGGGTAGCTTTAGATCTATGTTCTTAAGTTCTTTGAATAAAAGAGTTATTAATCCTTCAATAATCCCAAAAATATCTTCCCGATTCACGAAGGACATTTCCATGTCCAGCTGGGTGAACTCCGGCTGTCTGTCTGCCCTCAGATCCTCATCCCGAAAGCAGCGCGCTATTTGAAAGTATCGGTCCATGCCTCCCACCATCAAGATCTGCTTAAAAAGCTGGGGCGACTGCGGCAGGGCGTAAAACTTTCCCGGATAGATTCGGCTCGGGACCAAGTAGTCCCGCGCGCCTTCCGGAGTGCTCTTTGTCAGCAGAGGCGTCTCGATCTCAATAAAACCTTTACCGTCGAGATAATCTCTGATCTTCTTGACCATCCTGTAGCGCAGGCGAAGAGGCTCCAACCCTCGCGGACGCCGCATATCCAGGTAACGATACTTGAAGCGGGTATTCTCATTCGCATCGGTCTCGTCGTCTATAACGAACGGGGGCACTTCCGAGGCGCTGATGAGTTTGATCTCTTCGACAACCAGCTCGACTTCCCCTGTAGCGATATCGAGATTGACTGTGTCCGGCGGCCTTCGCGCCAACAAACCCCGCACGGCTAACACATCTTCCGAGCGAATTTGTTTGGCCTTCTCATGAGCCGTCTGACTTATGGCAGGATTGAAGACAGTCTGGATGATCCCGCTCCGGTCTCTCAGGTCGACGAAGATCAAACCTCCATGGTCGCGCCGCCGCTGCGCCCACCCCATCAGGATCAAGGTCTGTCCCACCGATTCTTTCCGCGGCTCGCCGCAATAACAGCTCCTCTTCCAGTCTCCCAGCTGATCGTTAAAGATCCGCTCCATTGTCAATCGCTCGCTTTCCGTGACATCAAAGCTTCTGGAACACGATCCAAATCTATTTCTTCTTGCTTTTTCGTATCCATATGACGGAGGATCGCCCTTCCGCTTTTCAGCTCATTGTCTCCCACGATCAACACGAATTCAGCACGCAGCTTGTCCGCCCTCCGCATCTGGCTCTTCAGGCTTTTCTGGTCTCCTTCCATTTCGGCGGACATGCCCCGCTCTCGCAATCCTTGAGTGAAGGGAAAAGCCCAATCGCGCGCCGCTGCTCCCATCCAGGCGACATAAAGGAAGGGTCTTGGGTTTTCCTTCTTGCCCAGCAACAGCACCAGTCTTTCCATTCCCATCGCGAACCCAACTCCGGGCGTGGGCGGACCTCCTAAAGCTTCGACCAATCCATCATATCGTCCACCCGCAGCGACGGCATTTTGCGACCCCAGCCGATCGCTCGTCCATTCAAAGGTAGTCCGACAGTAGTAATCCAATCCTCTCACCATTCGGGGATTAAGCTTATAGTAGACGTTGCGCTCACGCAGCAACCGTTGCACGCTTTCAAAGTGCTCTCTGCAATCCGCGCATAGATAATCGAGGATCGACGGCGCATCTCGAGTCACCTCGATGCACGACTCCTCCTTGCAGTCGAGAACACGCAAGGGGTTGCGCTCCATGCGCCTTCGGCAATTTGCGCAGAGTCTCGTTTCCCGTGCTTTCAAAAAAGCCAGCAGATCCTTTCGATAGCGAGACCGGCACTCTACGCAGCCAAGCGAGTTTAATTCTAGAGTCAATCCGTCCAGCCCCAGCCGAGAAAAAAAGTCGTTGAGCACAAAGAGCACCTCGGCATCCACCAAAGGGTCTCCCCGTCCTAAAAATTCTGCCCCGATTTGATAAAACTGGCGCAGCCTTCCCTTTTGAGGCCGTTCGCGCCGGAACATCGGGCCGAGATAGAAAAGTTTTCTCACGGGCTCTGTCTTATAAAGTTCCGCCTCCACATACGCGCGCACCACCCCCGCGGTCCCCTCTGGCCGGAGTGTCAACAAAGAGCCCTTTGCGTCCTGGTCCACAAACGTGTACATCTCCTTCTCTACGATATCCGTAGTTTCTCCCAGGGATCGAACGAAGAGATCTGTCTTTTCCACAATCGGGATGCGGATCTCTGAATAGAAGTACCGCATGAAAACATCGCGCGCCGTCTTCTCGACAAACTGCCACGTCTCCACCTCTCCCGGTAGAATATCGACAAACCCTTTGATCGCGCTGATCTTCATGAATTGAAACGAAAATTCCCTTTTTTCATAGACCACACCAAAGTAACTCACGTCAAGCAGATCTTCAACGCTTGCTTGGGGCGCACAGTGAAGTCATCGAGCAGGAGACAGTTGGCGCCGTGGGAGAAATTCTTCGCAGGAAGACTCTGGACACTTGCCGGTCGGCAGCGACGTGGCCGTTTTGCCGTTGGGGTATTCGATGACGGCTGATAGAAAGACGCAGCTAGCAGAAGTTATGGCAGAGCAGCGTGTGAATGTTAACGATGTCCAAAAACAACCGTCATATACGATGGCATCGACGCCGCTCGGAGTCTTACAGTGACGACAAAAGACTTAGCGGGAGTTGGAGAAGGCTTCTTTCCTCATAACGGTTACTGTTTTCCCATCGCCTTCGACCACTCGAACTGCCTGTTGCGATAGGCTTCGGCAGGCATGAGCGACTTCACGCCGCTCTCAGCCAACTCCTCCTCGAATTTCTTTCGGACGAACGGATCCTCGTCCGGGTACTCGATCTGATCTTTGGCCCGGTCCTCGACTTTCTCCGCGTGGCCATGAAACTGCATAGGAGGATGCAAAGCGAGATAGCGCGCCGTGGAAGCGCCTGCATTAAAGTGCTGGTGAAACCACCGGTTGGGAGGAACGAACAAACTACACTCATGCCAGGGGACAACGATCTTCTCTTTGCCTTCCTCCCACATGATCGAGTAGCCTTCACCTGCAGGAATGATGATGGCACGTCCCGGACCGTGGCGGTGAGCCTTCTTGTAGGTTTGTGCCGGGAAGACAGACATATGCGCGGAGACCTCCGAGTTTGGAAACTGGATGAAGACGCTCTTCCCCCCGGCTCCCCTCTGCACATTCGCATCCAGCTTGTCCCATGCTCTCATATCCGGGAAAAAATTTCCGAACCAATAGACGCGCAGTCCCAGAGGTTCGTCGAAGTCCTTGGCCTGGACCATTTTGGCTTCAGAGTAAAAGTCTTCCTGCTCCGACAAATCATCTGGAGTTACACGGGGATTATTGAAGAAGAAATCTGGGTCGGGAACGGCCGACAGACCTAGTGGCAGGTAGCTGTAATGAAAGAGCCGTAGGGGCTTGTCGCCCTGCATGTTGCTGAACTGGTGGTGACTACCATGTGGAATCAAAAACATGCTGTGTTGCTGCCATTCAAAATTTTTCTTGGTGCTGCTGCCATCATACCAGATCGTGGTCAGACCTCTTCCTGAAACCACATAGACCACTTCATCGAGAGAAAATTTAATCGGATTGGTTGTTTCACCTGGGGGAATCTCGGTGATCCGGCTCGAGCTTACCCCCTCCGACCCCATCAACTGCAAGAACGCACACGCGCACTGCCGTTCTTCCCACCAGCCTAATTTCACGGTTCTTAAATCCTCTACAAAAAATCCCGTTTGAACGGGAACTCCCGTCGATTCCATCCAGTAGTCGTACGTGAATTTCTTGCTCCACATGGTCCGTTGCGGTTTGAACGCGGGCTTTGCCATACTTCTTTCTACCTCCAAGATGAGTTGCACCTGTTCTCGCGCAAAACTATCCTTACTTCAGTATCTTGTCAAACGGGAAGAGATCTTCGTTGAGAGCCAAGAAATCTTTTCAATCACTTTGCCCCGGTGCTATACTCACGCACAGAATTCATTACACCTTGTCATGCCGACTGTTTTCTCACATCCGGCCGTTCCACTTGCCATTGGTTTAGGTTTGGGGACTGACGTTATTCCAAAACGTCTGCTTGTAGCAGGAGCCTTGGGATCTATCCTGCCCGACCTGGATGTGCTGTCATTCTATTTCGGCGTCCCCTACGGGGATGAATTCGGTCACCGGGGTTTCAGCCATTCCTTCATGTTCGCTGCGCTTCTTGCGGTGCTCGGAGCATGTACGAGCCGGTTTCTGCAGACGAGCTTCGCAAAAAGCTTTCTCTTCTTGTTCGTAGCGACCGGCTCGCATGGCATGCTCGATGCATTCACCAGTGGTGGTCTGGGTATCGCTTTCTTCTGGCCATGGTCCGCGAATCGGTACTTTGCCCCCTTTCGACCGATCAAGGTTTCACCCATAGGGCTCTCCCTTTTCTTTTCGCACAGAGGGATCGCTGTGTTGCTCTCCGAACTTTTGTGGATTTGGATGCCGTGTGCCTTTAGTGGCCTCACATTGGCGGCGTATCGGCGACGCTCGGTCAGGAGACCAGGTCTCAGGCTTTAGGAGGCTGTAAAACCCTGTTCACCCTTCGATAAGCTCAGGGTGAACAGGACAAGGCTTGAAGGGGTTGATGATTTTCATGCTGAGCCTATCGAAGCATGAGAAGCTCTTTTCAGCCGCCTGTGAGGAATTGATTTCCACTAGGGACTAAAAGCATTATGAACATTCGGAGCATCATAGTTTCGGCGATCGCGCCAGTTATATTTTCAGCTTGTAGCAGCGCACAACAACCCATGACGCAAGCCCCTTCTCCGCGAGAGCAATTCGCTTCGGTGACTAACACCGTTAGCATTGAGGGTGCTCCCGAAGCCGTGTTAGACCTTGTCACCACGGCCCGCTTCTGGCCTCAGTGGCATCCCGCGACTCATAGAGTCGGCGGCGTGACCGAGCGGCCCTACGGTTTGGGTGATCGAATTGAAGAGAGCGGGCGCATTGGCCGTGGGGAGTTTCAGGTTACTTGGAGAGTAGCAGAGCACGTGCGTCCGCACCGCGTCCTGTTGCAGGCGGAAGGGCTACCCACTCAAATAACCTATTCCTTCCACACACGAGGAAACACAACGGAGTTTACACGTGAGCTAAAATACAAGGCGGATGATCTTAGGGCGGTGGCTTCCGATCCAGGCGAAGTGAACCGCTTGATGCGTGCGCAGTCCGGGCAGGCGGTCAATCAATTGAAAAGCCTCGTTGAAAAAATTCTGCGCAACGAAGCAGTTGGCGCAAAGTGATACGCTGGCTCGCTTGTTTCACCGCATGGCAATTGCGCGGAGACTGGCGCTTTTTGCTTATAACTTCCTCACCTCATCTGACAAACCACGTCGACTAGTGCGAGCCGTTTTTCTTCTTTAACCACGCGCAAGGCGTCGCGCAGCGTCTTTCCCACTTCTCCCGGATCGCTGATGGGCCCGGCCGACCAATGGCCGCAGGCCCGCGCCATCGTAGCAAAATCAAACGGCGGGTCCTCTATCCTTATCCCGATGGTCTTGTTTTCCACCGGCCTTCCTCGCAGCTGCGCCATCCGCTCCTGATGTTCTTCGTCGTTGTAATACGATCGGTTGTTAAAGACGACAACCAGAAGCGGAATCCGATGATGCGCTGCCGTCCACAAGGCGGTGATAGTCATCAGCATATCCCCGTCCGGCTGGACATCGACGCAGATCTTTCCGCTGTCCTTTAAGGCCAACGCCGCGCCTACAGACGCCGGTAGCCCATAACCGAGCCCTCCCCCTTTATTTTTTCCAAGAACCTGATTGAATTTGTCCGGGCCAAGAAAGAGATTTTCTTTTTGGGCGCCCGTGCTGTTCACCAAGACCCATTCGTCGTCCTTCAACACCGTCGCCAGCTCGCTAAAAAGCCGGTTGGTCGAAACCGGCTCAACTTCCCATTTGGCGCGGGTTTCCTTGCCGAGAGCTTCTTCTTTTTCTCTCCGAAGGTTGATCCAATCCCGACGTCTTGCTTCAATGTCGGACTGCTTTCTCTTCAAAAACTCTTTTTCGTCCCTAAGCCGCCGCAGCAGCTCGGGCAGGAAGACCGAAGTGTCAGCCAAAACAGAAAGATCGGCCTCTCGCAGCTTGAAAAAATCCGTCGACCAGCTCCGCACGAGGAGATCCTCCAGTCCCACATTAATGATTTTCGTGCCGGGCGAGAGAAGAGGGGTCGGGATGCGCTGTCCCATTTCTTGATTCCGCTTGCTCACCGCGCCGTGAAAATCGGCGACATCCAAGGCTAAGACCAAATCGCAGCGGGACAAAACCTTCTCTTCCAAACCCGATAAATTCAGAGGATGATTCGTGGGGAAATTGAAACGCGACCCGCGGTCGAGCACCGGGGCGGCGAGAAGTTCCGCAAGCTCCTGGAGGGCGCGAAATCCACGCTCGTGGCGACCGACGGTGTCCGCGATGATCGCAGGCGCCTTTGCATCCGTCAGCCATTCGAGGCTCTTCTTGAATCCTTCCTCGGGGGCTTGCAATGGAAGAGCGGGAGCATACCGCTCCAGATCGGGAAGAAAGATTTGGCCGTCGAGCTTCTTCTCTTGAACATCCACGTCGTAGCAGAGATAGACGGGACCTTTCGGCTCAGTTGTGGCAAGCCTGTATCCCCGGATAAAGGACTCCGCGATCGCTTCCACGCTCCCCGGCTGATCGTCCCACTTGACGAAGTCGCGGACCAGATTTCCCTGAACGAGCGCCGTGTGGGTCCAGTCCATTCCGGGTCTTCGGTTGGTCGAATCGACCGGACCAGTTCCGCCAAGAACAATGACAGGCTGACGATCACACCATGCATTGTAAATCGCCATCGTCGCGTGTTGCAGCCCGACGACATTGTGGATCGCCGCGGCCATCGGTCTGCCCTTTGCTCTTGCATAGCCGATAGCCACGCCAACCGCGATCTCCTCGTGGCAGACCAGAATGGTCTCGGGCTTCTGATTCCCGCCGTAGTTCACCAGAGAGTCGTGCAGTCCGCGAAAAGAAGAGCCGGGGTTCAACGCGACATATTCGATCTCAAAGGATTTGAGCATGTCCACAATCACGTCCGAACCGTACTGGGGTTGCGGTCGCTCCGAAATCTTCATCGCCTTTGCCATGGCATCCTCCGTGTCTCGTTATCGGCGGCGAATATAGCTCACATTGGGATCGCTAGGCAACGAGTCGACCCCCAAGTACCGTGGACAAACCGCTCGTCTTGGGTTATAAAATTTGCGCCTCCGAGGAAAGCATGCTCGACTTACGTGTGTGGCTCGATCGAGTGGACAAACTCGGGCAACTCGAAAAGATCGACGACGTCCACTGGGATCTCGAGCTTTCAACCCTGACCGAGCTCATCAACGAAAAATTCGGTGAGCAAGGAAAACCCCGCCCAGCCCTGCTCTTCAACCGCATTGTAGGCTACCCTGAAGGCCGGCGCGTCGCGGCGAATTTGGTTTCTTCCTCGGGCCGACTCTCTCTCACTATGGGCATGGATCCCGCACTCACCGACTTCGAATTCATTCAACAGTGGCGCGATAAAGTCAAACAGATCCGTCCCATAGAGCCGGAAACGGTCTCCGACGGTCCGATCCTCGAGAATGCGGTGCGGGGAGCTGATGTCGACCTCTTTACCTTTCCGGTGCCGCGCTGGCATGAGTTGGACGGGGGACGCTATATCGGCACCGATGATCTGGTCGTGACGCGTGATCCCGATGACGGCTGGGTCAATGTCGGGACCTACCGAGTCATGATCCACGGAAAAGATCGCGTCGGTCTCCACATGTCCCCGGGAAAACACGGGCGAGTGCATCGCGACAAGTACTTTCAGGCCGGAAAGCCCTGCCCCGTCGCGATCTCCTTTGGCCACCACCCGATCTATTTTTTGGTCGCCTCTTCAGACGCGCCGTATGGCGTTAGCGAATATGCTTATGCCGGCGGAATCATCGGGCAACCCGCCAAACTTATCCGAGGTCCCCTGACCGGTCTTCCTCTTCCAGCAGATTCCGAGATTGCCGTGGAAGGCGAAGTCATTCCCGGCGAAACCGCGGTCGAAGGACCATTCGGCGAGTGGACCGGCTACTACACAAGCAGTCAGAATGAACCCTTCATACGGGTTAAGGCAATCTATCATCGCCGCGACCCCATCCTGTGCGGTTTTCCCCTGCTCCGGCCTTCTAGCGGCGACAACCTGCACCACTGCTTGATCCGGTCGGCCCACATCTGGAACGCTCTGGACGACGCGGGTGTCCCGGAGGTGAAAGGTGTCTGGGTCCACCCCGCCGCGGGAAGATTCTTAACCGTCGTCTCCATCCGGCAGCGCTATCCGGGCCATGCCAGGCAGGCTGCCGTGATTGCCAGCCAGTGCCGCGCTGGTGCCTATTTGGGCCGCTATGTGGTGGTCGTAGACGACGACATCGACATTACCAAATCGGACGACGTGATCTGGGCGATGGGCAGCCGTTCCGATCCGTCGCGCTCCATAGAGATCCTCGACCGCTGCTGGAGCGGCCCGCTGGATCCGGCGATCCCGCGCGAGGAAAAGGGCTTCAACTCGCGCGCGCTCATCGACGCCACCCGGCCCTACGAGTGGCGCGACAGGTTCCCCGCGGTCAGCGGCCACAGTCGGGAGCTCAAAGACAGAGTGCGAAAGAAATGGGAAAAGTTCTTCGAAGAAAGAACACGGCGAGGCAAGTCCTGATGGGCGCCAGCGCGAAAAAGACCGACTCCCGACGTAAGGGCCGCCTGAAGTTTCTGGAGGAGTTGCCCCGCACCGAGCCGCGTACCGTGGCCGGAGAAATGCTCCGAAGATACTGGCATCCTGTTTATCTATCGAGGGATCTCAAAGACATTCCCGTCGCCGTCAGAATGCTGGGCGAAGATCTGGTCCTCTTCCGCGACCTCAACGGTCATCCCGGCTTGATCGGTGCCCAATGTTCTCACCGCGGCGCGTCTCTCGAGTACGCGCAAATCCATGAGAAGGGGCTCATGTGTTCCTATCACGGCTGGACCTACGACACGAAAGGACGGTGCGTGGATATGCCTCTGGAGCCTCCCGGTACCAAACTCAAGGAGAAGATCCGTCATCTCTGGTATCCGTCTGTGGAGTGGGCAGGAGTGATCTGGACCTATATGGGGCTGGACAAGGAGAGCCCCCCTCCCCTGCCCAAGATCGATGTGTTAGCCAGGAGCGACGGAGAAGTCCATCTAGTCGCGGGAGACTTTCGCAATTACAACTATCTTAACTGGATGGAAAACTTCGCTGACATGGGCCATGCTTTTATCCTGCACAGCTTGGAGGCGATGGATGTCCCCGATGAACTTAAACCCTACAACGACGCTACCATCAAAAGCTGGATTCCTTCACAGCTCGAATTTGTAGAAACAGACTATGGCATGAAAACCGTCGCCGTCTGGGATGCGGGCGATCCGGGAATGAAATTCGTCAACGCCTGGAGCATCGCTTTGCCGACGCACTGGCGTTTCTCAGGGGTGAACGCCGGTCTTCCGCCGGACTTCACCGATGATCGCCGCGAAGGCGGAGGGATGCTCCGAATCATCGATGACACCCATTTCGAGATCTTCCGCTACACCTTGCTCCGTAACGGCAATTTCAGAGGCAATTTCATCCCTCGAAAAATGACGGCGGCCGACAGGGGCTTGCCGGAGGTGCTCGAGGGAACGGTCGAAAAAAAGGATTACGACAAGCGAAAGTATTCCGCTTGGGAAGGGATCGCTCCCTTGGAGGATCTAGTTCTCCAGGAGTCTCAAGGGGAAATCGCCGACCGGACCGCGGAGCATCTGGCCACCTCCGACCGCGGCGTTATTCTGCTGCGAAAAATCTTGCGCCAGGTGATGAAGGATGCCGTTGGCGGGAAGCAACCCAAGGCGGTCCGATCCGGAGAGAAAGAGATTCTCGAAGTAGATACCTTTCACGGACACATTAAGGCTAGCGACCTCGAAATCAACTCCAGAAATCTTCCGTCATCTTTGAACGGCGAAGGTCTGATCCGCGACAGCTCGGGTAAACTCGCCTTTTGCTAGGTCAGTGCTTTTGGTTCAGAGCTTTGAAGATCTTCTCGGCCGTGACCGGCAAGTCGAAGATTCGCACGCCCACGGCGTCGTCGACGGCGTTGGCGATCGCGGCTGGGGGGCTGACATTGGCCATCTCACCTATGCCTTTTGCCTCGTAAGGACCCGGGCCGCCCGTAGAGTGTATCAATACGGTCTTGAATTTGGGAATGTCTGAGATATTCGGAAGCTTATATTCGCCGAAATTTTGCGTCGTTATTTTGCCCTCGTCGAGAGGTAGCTCCTCCGTCAAGGCGGCGCCAATCGCCATCATCGCTCCGCCGTCGATCTGGCCCTGATGGCTGACCGGATTGATGATCGTGCCCACATCGTGCGCTGTGACAAACCGGTGCAGCCGCACTTTTCCCGTTTCGGGATCCACTTCGACTTCGGCCACCTGGGCGACAAAAGACGTCGATGAGCCTTTTCTAGGAACCTCGAGCTGGGCACTGACAGTGATTGGGCCCTCGCCAGCCGCAACGACTTCGCTCAGGCTCAATGAACGGCGCCTGTTGTCTCGGCTCGAAAACCGCCCGGTTTTGTAGACGACCTGCTCTTGCGCGCAATTAAGCATCCGCGCAGCTTGCGTAATCAACTTGGCGCGCAGTTCGCTGCAGGCCTGCATTGCCGCGTGCCCGCCGATGTTAGTCGAGCGGCTGCCCCCGAAGCCGATATCAACGCTAAAGGGAACGTCACCCGTGTTGCCGACCCGCACCGTGACCTGCTCGACTGGCACCCCCATTTCTGTGGCCACGGTCTGGCATAGGACGGTCCGCAGTCCGGTTCCCTGGTCGCCGCTCACGGTAAAGACAGTCAAGGTTCCGTCGCGCTCGGCGGTCAAAACAATCCAGCCCTTCCCAGCTCCCGTACCCCGCTCATACATGGCAAGCCCGCGCCCGTAGTTGGGACCCGGCTTTGATTTCTTCCAGCCCGCCGCGTCGAGCGCGGCCTGCAAGGTCTCGCGCGCCTTCATGCCGCGCCAGGATTTGCCCAGGGCGTTCTCTTCTCCCTCGCCGACAATATTTTTCAAGCGAAACTCGGCTGGATCCATACTCAATTCTTTGGCGACGAGATCCATGTGCGACTCGACAGCAAACATCGCCTGGAGAGCGCCGGGGGCGCGCCAAAATCCGCCGGGGACAGTGTTCGTGTAGACCTGAAGGGCTTCCAGATAGGTATTCTCGATGCGGTAGGGCCCGGCGGTCCCTGCGCCGCCGAGGGTGCCATGACCTGGTTTCTGGCCTCCATAGGCACCGCTGGCGTGAACGGCCCGGAGATAACGGGCTACGATACGCCCGTCGCGCTTGACTCCGGTGCGGACGGTAATCACCGTAAGATGGTCCGGGTTCGTCGTGGTAAGGTCCTCGCTATGGGCCAGCGTGATTCTTACCGGTCGCTTCGCTTGCTGCGCGAGAAAATAAGCGACCGATAGATCTCCGGCGCCACCCTTGCCGCCAAAGTCTCCGCCAACGTTGAGCGCGTTGATGCGAACCCGATCAGGAGGAAGTCCGACCGCTTTGCTGAGCTCGTTCCGTGCCGCGAAAGGGGTCTTGGTGGAGGCCCACCCTTGAATGCTCCCGTCGTCTTCTATGGCCAACATGACGGATTGCGGTTCGATGTAGCCCTGAGAGCGAAGCGGCAGCCGGAAAGTGTGCTCCAGAACCAGGTCGGCCTCGCGGAATCCTTTTTCAATGTCGCCCTTGCTCCAAGTGAGGCGGTTGAGAACATTGGGAATGTCTTTCACGAGAATATCTTGAGGTGCACCGTCGTAGGCTCCCGGATTATCGTGCAATATCGGTGCGCCCGGCTCCATCGCTTTCAATGGATCAAAAACCGCCGGCAGCTCCTCGTACTCTACATGAATGCGGCCAAGTGCCTCCTCCGCTGCCTCAGCAGTCTCAGCGGCAAACGCCGCAACGCGGTCGCCGATGTAGCGCACCTTGTCCCAGCACAGGACCGGGATGTCGCGGATGCTCTTGCCTCGGTAGTGCCCGGCCACATCCTTGCCCGTGATGACGGCGCGCACGCCGTCAACCTTCCAGGCCTGCGAACCGTCTACCTGAACGATGCGGGCATGCGCATAAGGGCTGCGTAGAATCTTGCCCCACAGCGCTCCGGGCAGCCTCACGTCGGCGGCGTAGAGCGCGCTGCCGCTTACCTTCTCCACACCTTCAACGCGAGCCACGCGGGCGCCGATCACTGATTCTGCTTTCGCCATATGAGGTTCTCCTTTTACTTTATTGCGCTATCGTGATCTTATCTTACTGCCTCGCTCCATAGTGAGCATGGCATGCATCATGATTCCCGAACACTCCGAACATTGTCGCTCCTGTAAAGAGCGCGTGCGCCAGCTCTTGACCGCCGTCTACGGCCATTGTGAGGTCAATTATTCTTTTACGTGGCCGGCAAGACCCCAGCACTACAAAGATACTTCCGTTGGGGACGCGTTGCGGCGAATTTGCGACGGTCTCATGGAGTTAAGAAGTCACCTTGATTTTGTCAAGAGCGTGCAGGTTCCACCCTGCGATTTCTATATTCTGAATCCCCCTTTTGTCTTGGAATTTGACGAGAGCCAACACTTTTCACATGCCCGGCTGGTTTCATTATCGCTCTACCCGCCCGCGTTCAAGTCGGGTTTTCCCATATCCCGGTGGAAGGAGTTGTGCCGCGTGATCGATGCAAAGGATGATGAGCCGCCCGACCGTGATGAAAGGCGGGCGTGGTATGACACGCTACGGGATCTCATTCCGCCGCTTCACGGCTTCAACCCCACGGTTCGGCTTTACGCGAATGAATTTTGTTGGTGTTCTCTGAACAGCGCGGCGACCGGGGACCAAGAGAGGTTCTGTTCCATACTCGAAGAGCGCCTGCCTGTTAGTGTGGATGGTAGGGTCAAACCATCGCGGTGATTTATTCTCCAACTGCTCACAATCCACGACCAGTTTTTTTTACCTAGCCATAGTACCTAAGCCTAAAAGTTCCATTGGCAAGATCTCCCGTAAATGTTGTTTTACCCAGAGGTCAGCCCGACCGATCCCTGACATCGGGACGTAAAGGACGTCGTTGGGCTGTAGGGTGACTTGTTCGGCGACAGCGTTTTCCAACGATTGATTAACGTTGAGTCGACCGATTTTTGGATCTCCGGAGCCCCCGTCGCGAATCAAAACCACACTGTCATTCTGGGCCGTCTCAGTAAATCCGCCACGGTCGAATATCGCCTGCATTGGGGTCATCCTTACGCCCTCCGTAATGAAAACGACTCCGGGAGTTTTTACCTCTCCACCGACGTATACCTTTCTCGGAGCGAACTGAACAATGGTTACCACCACTTCCGGGTCCTTCATTCGGTCAGAGTACTTTTCAGCGATGGCCTTGGCTAGTTCATCGGGAGTAAGCCCTGCAGCCCGAATAGAACCAATTCCCTCGAGTGTAATATTGCCATCAGGGCGAACAATCGTTGACCCCGCCCTGGCACTGGCAGCATTGGTGCTCTGATCAGTGGGACCAAAACCGGGGCTAAGTCCAGGGCTACCAGGACTGGCACTATTATATTCGGGGTGGCGAGGAAAAGTGATGCTAATTCCATCGTAAGGGACCAGCCTATAGTGAGACTGATTTACGGCACCAGAAGGGACACGCGGAGGCCCAGCACCGGCCGAATCGCTCTTCATAAACTCCGGGATATGAGCGACGGGATTAGAACAGCCATAGGCAAACAGAAACAATTGCATTCCTGCCAGGACTATAAAGAGCCTAATCAGAAACACTTTGCCAGTTTGCTCCGTATACATTTTCTCCCTCCTGCTACCTTTTAGCATACCTTAGCAAGGCAAGGCTAATGCCAAAGCCAGAGCCGAAGCTAAGTTATTGATTTTTTTGAAAGCTATACTTTCGAGATATCCGCATCTGAAGGGCTTTTCCTGCGTCCCTAACGTCTACAACCGGCACGAAACACGACCCATGTTTTTTCGATCTCTCCGCCTCTGGCACCCCTGCCACTACCCTGGCATCCATCGCACGGCGGCGATCTCGCTAAACTCGCGCCTGAGCTTCGTCCAGGAATTCCCTCCCGAGTCGCTTCTATAAAGATAGCCGAACCGGCTGGCGGCAAAAATGACGTTGGGGTCGGCAGGATGCAGGCCAAAGGTCCAGACCGTTGAATTCGGCTGTACGGGCAGAGGTAGTACCTCCCAGCTCTTTCCCATACTGTTGGACCTAGCTATTCCCCCTGCGGTTCCAGGCGTAGCGTCCCCGAAGCCGAGGAAGAGAATATCAGGACGGGACGGCTCCACTGCCATCCCGCGAAGATAGTTCTGCGTCCTGGGATATTCCCATGGAATATTATCTTGCATTCCCAGGGTCTCCCACGTCACGCCGTCATCCGTGCTCTTGTAGATCTCGCGATTGACTACGATGAAGATGGTCTTCGGCGGTCCGGCAGTCACGACGATGTTGTGGACATCCTTTTGATGGACAACTTCCACGTCGGTCCAGCTCTCCCCTCCGTCGGCGCTCCGTCGCGCACCATCCACCTCGAGCCCAATCCAGACGTTGCGGCTATCCTGCGGGTCAACAGCAATGGCGGTTACCCTCGGCGTCCCGACATTTTCACACTCCGCAGCGACGTTCACCGGCCGCCTTTTCCAACTGCTACCGCCGTTGGTTGAACGAAAGATCATGGCCGGCGTCGGCGTGCCGGTTCCCGCGAACATGATGTCTGGCTCTACGGGGTCGATGGCGAGAGCCCAGATGTAATGAGGATTGAGAACCGAATCGACCAGGCGCCAATTTGCCCCGGCGTCGTCGCTCCGATAGAGCCCTCTCTCCGTGCCTGAAAATACGACGTGCGGTTCACTCGGATGAACGGCCAAGCAGCGCACCAAGGCCTCGTAGGGGAACCCGCGTCGCGGGCCTACGCGCTCCCAGGTGTTGCCTTCGTCAGTGCTGCGCATGATGCTCTGGCCAATCGTCCCGATGATAATCGTCAAATCTTTCATGGCTTCCCTCGTATTCCGCGCATACTCCAAATCCCACCCCGCCGTCAACAACTCCGTCACACAAACACAAACAGGAATCGCGAGCGCGGAGGTTTGCCCTATTTTTATTCGCGGCTTTCGTCCGAAGCTTAGGGTACCTGAACATTTTTCACCACCAACTAAAGGAGGCACCATGTCAGCACTCAAAAAAATCATCCAGATCTCGGGTGTCGTGATTTTAGTTTTGTTTGTCACGATGGCGTCGGCGCAAGACAGGCCGTCATATGGGCCGGAGATCACGTTCGCCAGT